>NZ_JAWOIS010000082.1:0-22844 GCF_046484525.1 Marinobacter sp. | reverse complement strand
GTCACCGGAGAGAGAAACGACGACAACAGATAACCATGGGCCCCATGCACCTGAACACCGGTGAAGCCCGCGTCTTTGGCAATCCGGGCGACGTTGGCAAAACGCTGGATGAAGTCGAGGATTTCCGGCTCCGTCAGCGCCCGCGGACGGGCATAGTTACCCATCAGGGACAATTGGACCGCCGAGGGTCCCATTGGCCGCGAAGTGACATAGCGCGGCGACTGGCGGCCAGCATGGGAAATCTGCATCCACAAATGGTTGCCATTGCGGGTGCCGGCTTCGGCCCAGGCACGCAATTGCGCCATACCCTCCGGCTCACCCTCCGCCGGTGCAGGATCGATGGCCACATTACCCGGCCGCTCCAGCACCCGGTGATCAATCATCACGTTGCCGGTGATCAGCAGCCCTGCTCCGCCATCGGACCAGCGGCGATAGAGCGTTTCGTGCCGGATGGTGGCGTGTAGGTGGTCGTCGGACAGGCCTTCGGTCATAGCGGCCTTGGCGATTCGGTTGGGTAAGACAGCGCCGCAGGGGAGTTTCAGGGGTTGGGCCAGGGAGGATTGGGGCATGGGGTCGTCCTGGTTCTTGTTGATTCATTGGCTTTCGAATCATGATCCTAGAGTAGAAGGCATGCAATGGCCTGCACCAGCTTCTCCATGAGCGCGACACAATCCCTTAGTTGATCCCGGTTCACAGAACTGTTCCAGGTGGCGCCTCCATGGATCAGCTGATTGCGAAGGGTATAGATCCGGTTTAGAGCAATGCCCAATACCGTCGGCGTATCCTGCTTGCCTAAAGCCGTCTGCGCGGCCACCCTCGCCCTTTCGATGGGTCATACCACGCTCCTGCACTCTACTGCATCCAGCTCCGCCAACTTGCACACCTCTGCAGCCAGCACCTCTATCTTCTCCCGCCAGGCCAGTCGGGATAGCCAACGCTCCGGAATAGCTGATACTCCCCAGGCCGCTCCGGCAATCTGGCCGGTGACCGCCCCGACGGTATCCGCATCTTCACCAAGGTTAACAGCGGTCACAATAGCCTCTTCAAACGATCCAGCCCGATAGCAGGCCCACAGGGCGGCTTCCAGAGTATCGATCACATAGCCGCTGGAAGAAACTTCGTCCCGGTTCAGGCTCCGAAAGAATCCCTGCTGGATGCGACCAATAGCGGTGCTGCGTTCGTCAGTTTCTGGAAGCTTCTCCAACACAACCCGCAGGTCATTACCCTGACCTAACTCCCACAAGATAGCACCCAGCAACTCGGCCGCATCGAGACAATCAGCGCTGGCATGAGTAGTCCGGCTGCTATTGATGGCTTGTTCCAGCGCCATGTTTCGATGTGTGGCTGACAAAACCGATGGCGCCAGGCGCATGATGCCGCCATTGCCGCTTTCGAACGGGTTATCCGTTCCTGCGTAGCTTGCCTCGGTGTACTCGAATCGGCGCAGCGCGTTCATGGTGGTCCGGCCGATGTCGATGCACACCGCCTGGCAGGCCATATACCCTTCATCCAGCCAACTCAGGTATCGCGCGAGCTGATCGCTTGAGTCAAAGCCCCGACATTCCACCAGGCTCTCGGCAAGGCATAGTGCCATCGCCGTATCATCAGTCCACTCGCCCGCCAGCACACCGAAAGCCCCGCCGCCGGTCATTTCCGTGTGCAAGGGAAAGGAATCCCTGCGTCGGAACTCAATCGGCGCTCCCAACGCGTCGCCACAGGCCAGGCCCAGCAGTGCACCTTTTGCGAATTCAATCCGGTCTCTCATAAACAGTCTCCTCATCTGACGTAACCAGCTTAGGGAACTGGTGCGTCACAATCTGTCGCATGCAGGTTGCATCATGCTTCCCGTCAAACGGAGGAACTGCCATGACAAACCGAAACTACAACCTGACAGCCGACAGCGCGGGAGGTGGATGCATACAAGGATTTACCGGAGTCGAACTCGTCATCGACGAGCCTTCTTTATATGCACTCGACATTCTCGAAGCCCCGCGGTTGGAAACCATCACCATCAAGAACCTGGCCAGCGGAAAGCCGCCTCACCTTGTGCTTGGCAACCTGACCGCCCTAAGGCAGGTAAAACTGCCGGGGAGCCATCCCGGTGCTGTCATTCACCTACACTCGCACAGCGCACCAGCACCGCTGGAGATCTCTGGCCCGGCGCCTTGAACCTTGTGGGCGCAGGCAGTGACTCGCAGAGTATCAGCTGGGCGTGCCGCTTGATCCGGGATGTTGAGCGCCTCTCTGGCGGCAATCCCGAAATTGTAAGGCAGGTAAGCTCCCGGCGTGACCTGCAACGACTGCATGACAGGCTGGTGAAGCGATTCAACGAACAGAACGGTGAGGATTCCGAGGCGGTCCGTCAGGCCAAGGCGCAAGCCCTGGAAGAGGAGCATGGCCCCTACCCTGCACCACCAGTGCCCGAGAGCAACAGGATCCAGGCCTTAAAAAGCTGGAGAAACCTGCTCGATGAGGGACGCACCATGCACCATTGTGTGGGTGCCTACGATGTAATGGTTGCTGAGCGGGAAGTTTTCATTTACCGGATGCACGAGCCCGAACGCCTGACGATTGCCCTGGAGAACAAGGGCGATAACTGGATCCTTGGTGAGGTTCGGGGTTATTGCAATGCCAATCCGGCATCACATTCGCTCGAGCTGATTCATCGTTGGCTGAAAGCTTCTGATAGCGCATAAACTTAACTCTTGAGCCTAACCCCCATGCCCGGAATCCGGAGGCCTGTATGCCCATCCTCGAAAGGCTCCCTGAAAATGTCAAAGGTCGGGATTTTGTCGTAGGCGATCTGCACGGTAGCTATGAAGAGCTTTGTGTTGAGCTTGAGAGCCACCATTTTGATCGTCACGCGGACCGTTTGATCGCAGTAGGCGACCTGATCGATCGAGGACAGTCTTCATTTCAGTGTCTGCGACTTACTGAGGAACCTTGGTTCTTCACCGTTTGGGGCAATCACGAATCCCTGATGCTCAGGGGCCTTCGAGAACGACCGGGCTCCGACGAATTCCGGCTCTGGATGCAGAATGGAGGAGAATGGGCGCTGGAACGTGACCTGGACGAGCTACGCACTCTGATCACCGAACTGGCGGATATTGTTCCACTCGCCATAGAGCTACCGGTTAAAGGAAAAACCATCGGCGTCGTCCACGCCGAGGTGCCGGGCGATGACTGGGCGACCTGGAGTCAGCCGCTCACCAAGGAACAAAAAGGGGTAGCGATTTGGAGCCGCACCGCCCTGCTCGGCGCTCTTGCCGGGCGCGAACCAGCTCCCGTCCGAGGGATAGATTACGTTATCTTCGGGCACACGCCGATTGCCGCACCGGCGCGTGTCGGCAACCGAATCTATCTGGATACCGGGGGCGGTTATTCCAATGGCCGGCCGACGTTAGTGGAGATTGATCCTGATCGCCTCGGATGTATCGACACGTGCCCTTCCCTGTTCAGTCCGACCCGGTAAGCAACCCGCCTATCAGACCTGGCTGTTCTCAAGTCTTGCGATCACGACTTCAAGATTGGCATCCTCGGCCATATCCTCATCGAACCATTCGGCCAACTCCGATCTGAGTGCGGCCTCCAGAGAGAGGCCCTCTACCAGCCTGGCCTGCACACCATCTGCAATAGCGTCGTATTCGTCGAAACAGTCGTTATCCTTGCAGCAGGTGTGCATGGGATCGGTGTGGAACAGGGCTTCGGAAATTTGTTCTGGTGTGAGGTTCTCATTCATTTGTCCCCCTCCGTTCTTTTGAGTCCACTTCTCAACGTCTCTTCAATTTCCTCTCTCAACCACTCCGGCTCCAGAATATCGCAATGCACCGCCTGGGCCGTCAGCCACCAGCGCAGGTCCTGGGTATCACCAACGGTCACGGTGATCTCGAAAGTATTCTCATCAATGTCTGTCGTCACCTGGTCAAAACCCAGTGGCGATTCAATGAGGTGATTGAGCACCGGCTTGTCGCAGCGCAGGTGCAGGAATACTGGTTTGCGGGAGTGCAGGATGCCCATGGCGCCGGAGGAGATGTACAAGTCCAGATCGAAATCTTCCGGCCGTTCGAGCGGCTCCTCCACCAGTTCACCGTCGGTTGCCCGGTGCAATACCAGTTGGCGGATGCCTTCGCGGCCGTCGATGGTGCCGATGAGGTAGACGTTCGGGTCCCGGAAAATCAGGCCGAAGGGGTGTACGCGGATCTCCTCGGGTGCGGGCCAGTTGCGGGCCTGGTAGGTGAGATTGCACTGGTATTCCCGCAGCAGGGCTTCAGTGACGGTTTCCAAAACATCGGCATCGATTTCCGGGCGCTTGCCACCGAGGCCTCGATTGATGACTCGGATCCGATCCGGCCATTTGCCCAGCGGGTTGCGCTCGCGGAGAAGGGTCCGGTGGGCTTCGTCAAAATGGGGTTTTAGATGCGCCAAAGCTCTCGGTGGCAGCATCGGCTTCAAATAGGCCTGGGCCAGTTCAAAGGTAAGCGCCGCGGGCAGGTCCAGGGCCGGGATGATGTCGATGGTGGCATCCCGTTCAAAGGACCACCGGAACGGTCTAGCGGATTCATCCACCATCAAGGGGAAATCGACGCTGAGTTTCTCCAGGTCCCGCTGGATGGAGCGCATGGTTACCGGATAGCCGTAATCCTCCAGCCGTTGGGCCAATTCCGTGGTGGTGATCGCCCGGGGATGACGTGGCACCATTCGGAGCATGGTGAGGTAGCGGATGGCGGTGTTGGACATGCTTGGCTCCATTAGTGAACTTTGGTGAAAAACGCTACAACACTATTATTAGTAAGCAAAAGATTTTCACCTCTGCTAACTTATACCCTTGTTTAAGGAGCCTCTGATTAACTCCCGACCCGAATCTCTGGCAAGGCAGTCGCATTTTTCACTGACCCACACATCATGAACCTTTCAAAAACCCTGTGCAGCATTTCCACTTTGGCCCTCTGCAGCATGCCGTGTTTCGGCGATGTTCAGATCGGTACCCACTGGCAATACTTCGAGTATGAGGAAACTTCTCCCCAGAATGTAAAGTTGAACCGTGAGGATGGCGATTTGCCCGGTGTTTTTCTGCGCGCCCAAACACAACTTGGCTTTGCCTGGCTCGAAGCGGGTACCAGTTATGCCAAAGGCGATGTGGATTACGAAGGCTTTACCCAAGGCGGTCGCTCTCTCGAAACTACCACTACTCAACGCCTGATCGATTACCGGCTCCGGGCCGGGGTTCCATTTGCATTGCGACACTCCACGCTCACGCCCTATCTGGTCGCCGGTTACCAGCGATGGGATCGAGCCATTCACCCGACTGCCTCAACCCTGGGCCTGGATGAATTCTATCGGTGGTGGGAGGCAGGCGCCGGTGCACGGTGGTGTGGCGGTTTTGGTTATGGCGAAGTCTGCGCGCTGGGTGAGGTATTCGGGACAGTAGAGGGTACTGTTGAGGTGGGTCTGGAACCCATTGGCCTGGGCAGACCAGAATTGGAACTTGGCGAGGGTACCGGGGTGCGTATGGAATTCGACTGGTCACCCACGTTGGCACCCCATCTATCGCTCGGGTGGTTTTATGAGCGATGGGATCACGGAGAAAGCAACACCGTGTTCGTCCAGCGAAACGGAACTGTGTTTGGGGTATCCGAGCCGGACAGCGAAACTGTCCGGCAAGGACTGAGGCTGGCGATCAGGTTCTAGGCGATCCCAGCCCCGGGTTCAGGCGTGAGATCAGTTCTGGGTTACCAGGACAGATGATCCTTTGTAAGTAACCGTATACTCTCCGCAAGTGCTGTATGTGACCGTTACCACCTCACCGTCAGAATCGGAGAAGATAATGGTTCCGCTACTGAAGCCACCGCCGCTGCAGGGGATCAGGCCACTTCCCTGGAATTCTACGTAGCCACGATCACCGTCGTACACTCGTGCGGAAATGTTGTAGCCAGAGTGCTGGTCACCAGTAACCGAGACGTCTGATATGCGATAGGCCTGTCCATTGGTGCCATTGAATGTGCTGGAGTAGGTGCAGTTATCGAGAAGCTCGCCGGTGCAACTCACGTTACCTTTGCTTCGATAGGTTTCACCCGCGTAGGTGCCGGTGTAATCAAAGTCTGCGGAAAAACCGGTAATTTGATCCCCACTCCAGTTATAAGTGACGTCATACACGCCGTTAAGGACATAGTTGGAAACGTCGTCCACGGGCATACAGTAATTGTCATAGACAATCTTGTATCGGGTCTGGTTGTCCGTTGTAACCGATGCCGACCCGCCGCACCCACCGTCGTAGACATAGGTGGCGCCTGTAGGCAAATTGGCAACCTCAAGAATCTCCAGAGACAGCTCCCTGGTGACTTCATTTGGGTTAAACGAATCAATCTGGGCAGCAACTGGGGCAAAGTTTGCTGTCTCGTCCTCAATCACTGCCTGAGTTGCTGCTTGTGTGGTCGCCTCGGCCGCCGTCTTGGCATCTGCCTCACTGGCAATCGTCGCAGCACTTTCATTAAATGTGGTCGTGCTGGAGCTGGACCCTCCACCTCCTCCGCCACCGCCACAGGCCGTCAGCCCCAGAACGGTGCAAAGCGCTAAACCCCGAATCCATGTTCGTCCCATGTAACGATTGTTATTTGATTCCATTATTCTCTCTCTTAATATCCTGATTAGAAGAGTTCCCGTTATTACAATAAATGTGCTCCCGAATCTGAAGTGGACCCAAGCCGCACCGTGCCAGTTATATAATATTCAGAGAATATTTATTTTGATCCCATTTAGCTATATACAAAATGAAACAAGAAATATGTGTGGCTATCGTAAGTACGGGAAACCAGGCAGTGAGGGAGTGGCGGAGAAGAATGGGATTCTGAAAAGCAAAAAGGCCAGCAAAACCTGGCCTTTTCTATATTGGTAAAAGCAACAAAGCCCGCAAACGCGGGCTTTGATTCAATAATGGTAGCGGGGGCTGGATTCGAACCAACGACCTTCGGGTTATGAGCCCGACGAGCTACCAGACTGCTCCACCCCGCATCAAACTTTCAATCTCGATTTACTGCTGAGTCCGCCGATGGGTCGGGCTCATAAGCCGAAGGTCGAGACTCCCTTCGGCTCTTGCGGGATTGGGAGCCCGACGAGCTACCAGACTGCTCCATCCCGCATCAAAACTGGTTGTTTACCGGGGAACCCCCGATCAACGTGGCGCGTATATTAAGGACCGGGAGCCAGCCTGTCAATTGTTAATTTTCAAACAAGTCCGTGGGGAAGTGGAGTTCCTCGACGGACGCTTCACCTGGGGAGTTGAAGAAGCCAACCGTATCGATCACTTCCTGTACTGGTCGGAAGGAACGACGGTGTTCCGGAGTCGCTCCGAGACGCCGCAGCGCTTCGAGATGGACAGGTGTCGGATAGCCTTTGTGCTTGCCCAGTTCGTAGCCCGGGTAACGGTCTTCGAGCGCTTTCATTTCCCGGTCACGGGTAACTTTGGCAAGAATGGAGGCGGCGCTGATTTCGGCGACTCGGCTATCGCCCTTGATCACGGGCTCAGAGGGCCAATGCCATTTGGGGCAGCGGTTGCCGTCTACCAGCACGTATTCCGGCAGGGTGGTCAGGCCGGCGACGGCGCGTTCCATGGCGAGCATGGTGGCCTGGTAGATGTTGAGCTGGTCGATCTCGCTTGCCTCGCAGCGGCCAAGACTCCAGGCGGCGGCTTTCTCGATGATCTCGTCGTACAGGGCGAGGCGTTTTTTCTCGGTGAGTTTTTTCGAGTCCGCCAGGCCGGCGATGGGTTTGTCCGGATCAAGGATAACGGCGGCGGTGACCACTGCTCCGATCAGGGGACCACGGCCGACTTCATCGACACCGGCCAGTAACCGGCCCTGGTATCGGCATTCGAACGGAGGTAGCACTACCTTTGTTGCCATCAGGTGTTCTCCTCCAGCAGCCCGGAGACGGCCTCAGCGGCTTTTTCATCCGCGTTCTGGCGCAGGGTCAGGTGTAACTCGGTAAATGCTTCCCTTAGCCGCTCCCGCTCTTCGAGGTTCTCCATCCGTTCAAGTACCGCCGCGCCCAGAGATTCCGCTGTGGCGTCGTCCTGGAGCAGCTCGGGCACCAGTGCTTCCCTGGCCAGGAGGTTGGGCAGGGCCACATGGGGCACCTTCACCAAACGGGAGAGGAGCGCGTAGCTCATGTTGCTCAGGCGGTAGCCCACCACCATGGGTTTCTTGAGCAACATGGCTTCGAGGGTGGCGGTGCCGGAGGCCAGCAGGACCACATCGGAGGCGGCCATCACTTCCCGGGACTGGCCGCGCACGATGGTGACCGGCAATTTTACGTCGAGGGATTCCACCAGGGCCTGGACCTGTTTCTCACGTTCCCGGTTCACGCAGGGGATCACCAACTGGATATCCGGGCGGCGTTCCTGCAGCCAGCGGGCGGCTTCCAGGAACAGGTTACCCAGGCGTTCCACCTCCCCTGCCCGGCTGCCCGGCAGTACCGCCAGCAACGGGGCGTTCTGATCGAGCCCGAGTTGCTCCCGGGCTTTGCCGGTGTCCGGTTCCACGGGAATGCGATCCGCCAAGGGGTGGCCGACAAAGGCCACGGGCACATTGTGCTCTTCGTAGAAGCGGGCTTCGAAGGGGAACAGGGTGAGCATCAGGTCGACGGATTTGGCGATCTTGAAGATGCGCTTCTGGCGCCAGGCCCAGACCGAGGGGCTGACGTAATGCACCGACGGAATACCCGCCTCGCGGCATCGCCGTTCGATGGCCAGGGTGAAATCCGGGGAATCGATGCCGATAACCACATCCGGGCGGTTGGTGAAGAAGTAGTCCATCAGACGGGCGCGGATGCTGAACAGTTCCCGTATCCGGCCCAGCACTTCCACCAGTCCCATGACCGAAAGCCGTTCCATGGGCACCAGGGAATGGAAGCCCTCGGCGATCATCTCTTCACCACCGACACCGACGAAACGGGCTTTCGGATAGCGGCGTTTCAGGGCACGGATCAGGCCGGCACCGAGGATGTCCCCCGATGCCTCGCCGGCGATCATGCCGATGGTGAGCTTGCGCTCGCTGACAATGGTGGGTGTGGTGGATTCCGTCACCGGAAGGCTCCGGCTGGTCAGCGAATGATGCCGCGGTGTGCTCCGCGCAGGGATTCAATGAGCGGACGAACTTCCGGCACATCCCCGTAGTTGTTCTCCAGCTCCTCAAGTGCCTGTTCGGTGGTCAGGCCTTGGCGGTAAATAGCCTTGTAGGCTCGGCGCAGCGTGAGCAACGCCTCTTTGCTGAAGCCCCGGCGCTTGAGACCTTCCGCGTTCAGACCATGGGGCTCTGCGGACTGACCGCTGGCCATCACGTAGGCCGGGATGTCCTTGAGCACGATACTGCCACCTGCGGCCATGCTGTGGGGCCCGATGTTGCAAAACTGGTGCACCATGGTACCGCCGCCAAGAATGGCAAAATCACCCACCGAGACGTGGCCGGCCAGGGTCGCACAGTTCGCCAGGATGGTGTTGTCACCCAGGATGCAGTCGTGGGCCACGTGCACATAGGCCATCAAGAGGTTGCCGCTGCCGATGCGGGTCTCGCCCCGGTCCTGGACAGTACCCCGGTGAATGGTGCAGTTCTCCCGGATGACGTTGTTGTCTCCGATCACCAGGGTGGTGGGCTCACCGGCGTACTTCTTGTCCTGGCACGCTTCCCCGACACTGGAGAACTGGAAAATCCGGTTATTGCGGCCGATAACAGTCGGCCCCTTGATTACCACATGGGACAGGATCTCGGTGCCTTCACCGATTTCCACGCCAGGGCCGATGTAACTCCATGGGCCAACGGTCACGTTGTCCGCCAGCTTGGCTGATGGGTCTACAATCGCTTGAGGATGGACACCCGACCAGTCATTTGTCGCCATCAAACTTCTCTCTCAGCGGTCAAGATTTCTGCCGTGCAGACGACTTCCCCGTCGACCAGCGCTCGGCATTCGAATTTATAGATGCCGCGCTTGCCGGAGAGGAATTTCGCTTCCATATCGAGGCGGTCTCCAGGCAGCACAGGGCGCTTGAACCGGGCCTTGCTGGACCCGGCGAGGTATTGTACCACGCCGTCAGAGGGTTTCCGGCCCACGGTCACAAAACCGAGAATGCCTGACAATTGTGCCATAGCTTCAATGATGAGCACGCCGGGCATGATCGGGTTGTCGGGGAAATGGCCCTGAAAGAAAGACTCATTGAAGGAAATGTTCTTGTACCCCTTGATTGAGACTCCCTTCTCAATCTCGGTTACCCGGTCCACCAGCAAGAACGGGTACCGATGTGGCAGGTATTCAAGAATTTCGTTGATTTTCATCATGTTGGTCGGCCTCAGCCCTCTAATTTCTTTTCCAGTTCTTTGACCCGCCGTGCAAGCACATCGAGCTGGCGGAAGCGCACGGCGTTTTTGCGCCATTGCCGGTTGGTATCGGCGCTGGTGCCCGAGGAATAGACCCCCGGTTCGCGGATATGGCCGGTGACCAGGGTCATACCGGTGAGGTGCACCTGGTCGGCGATTTCCAGATGACCCGCCACGCCAGAGGCGCCACCGAAGACACAATGACGGCCAATCCGGGTGCTGCCTGCAATCCCGACCATGGCCGCCATGGCACTGTGTTCACCGATATGGACGTTGTGGGCGATCTGGATGAGGTTATCAAGTTTGACGCCATCGCCGATGACGGTGTTGTCCAAGGCACCGCGGTCGATGGTGGTGTTGGCGCCCACCTCCACGTCGTCCCCGAGTACAACACTGCCGAGCTGGGCAATGCGGTGCCAGGCTCCCTTTTCATTGGCAAAACCAAAGCCATCCGAGCCGATCACCGCACCACTGAGAATATGGCAACGCTGCCCGACCACGACATCATGGGCCAGGGTTGCCCTGGGTCTGATCACGGTGTCGCGTCCGATCCGGCAGCGGGCACCGATGATGCTCCCTGCGCCAATGACCACGTTCTCGCCAATCTCGGCCTCCGCCTCGATCACTGCGTTAGGGCCGATGCTGGCGCTATCGGCGATTCGGGCAGAAGACTCAACTACCGCGCTGGCGTGCACGCCAGGTGCCGGTACCGGCGCGGGATCAAACCAGTGACTGAGGCGAGCATAGCCCAGATAGGGGTTGTCCAGCAGCAGTAGATTGGTTGGAGCATCCTGGGCGGCGGCAGGTGAGAGGATCACCGCGGAGGCGCGGGTGTCCGCCAGGTACTTGCCATAGGCCGGGTTGGCGAGAAAACTGATCTGACCGGGGTCGGCGGCCGACAGGGTCGCCAGCCCGGTGATCCGCACCTCGGGGTCTCCCTTCAGCTCTGCCCCCAATGCCTTGGCGATATCACCAAGCCGGTAGGACTTTTCTGTCATGACATACTCCAGAGCATCTTTCGGGGCCGAGGCGCCCCCTGTCGGTTAACGGTTCAGCTTTTCCAGCAGCTTGGACGTGAGGTTCATTTCCGGCTTCACATAGACCACTGCCTCGCTAGGCAGGATCAGGTCCAGATTGTTCTCTTCCAGCAGCTCCTTGACTGCCGCGTCCACTTCCGGGCGGGCGTTCTCGAGAAACTGTTGCTTGCGCTGGGACACGGTGGAGTCGAGGCGCTGCTTGAGCATGTTGAATTCCTGGACCTTCTGCTGGAACTGGCCGGCCAGCTCGTTGCGCTCGGTCTCATTCATCATGGCGCCGTCTTTTTGCAGGCGCTCCTGCAGCTTGCGTGCGGCTTCCTGAGCTTCCCTGACCTTGGCTTCCTCCCCGGCGAAGTCCTTCTGCAGGGTTTCACTGAAGGCCTTGGCCTCGTCAGAGGAAAACAGCGCCTGGCGAAGATCAACTACGCCAATGCGGGTCTCGGCGAACACTGGCAGGCTGAAAGCCATCAGGACCGCTGCAAACAGGGTAATCATACGGGACATGGTGCTTCTCCTGTGTTTCATCCTTTTACTGTCGTTATCTGTGACCATCAGAAGGTCTGGCCGAGGGAGAACTGGAACACCTGGGTGTCGTCCCCCTTCTTGTCATTCAGCGGCTGAGCAAGGCTAAAGGCCAACGGCCCGACCGCCGTGATCCACTGGAAGCCGACACCCGCTGCCAGGCGCACTTCACTCAGTTCCGGATCGAAACCACGCTCGGTATCGAACACCTGGCCGGCGTCCAGGAATACCGAGGTGCGCATGGAGCGGTTGTCGCCCGCGAACGGAGTCGGTGTGATCAGCTCCAGACCACCCTCCGTGAGCAGGTTACCGCCGAACGGATCAGGATCCGAGAGGTCATATTCGCTGTTGGTCGCCCGCAGGCCGAGAGAATTCGCCTCGTAGCCTCGTACCGAGCCGTAACCACCGGAGTAGAAATGCTCGTAAAACGGCATCTGGGTATCGTCACCGTAACCGTCACCATACCCGATCTCGGAACGGGCGCGGAAAACCCAGCGGTTATTGTCGCTGATCGGGACATAGAAGTCGGTCTTATGGGTGGCCTTAAAGAAGGTCAGGTCACTGCCCGGCACCGCCACATCCAGAGAAAGCGAGTGGCTGTAACCATCGGTCGGCAGCACGCCCCGGTTCAGGGTACTCCGGCGCCAGCTGCCGAACAGGAAGTAGTTGTCGAAGGAATCTCCTTCCTCAACGATGAAGTCCTGGACTTCCTGGGAGGTGTACAGTCCTTCCTCGATGTTGGAACGGGTGTAGCCCAAGCCAAAGTTCAGGCGGGTAATCTGGTCGACCGGGTAGCCAAAGGTCATCCGGCCACCATACTCGTCCAGCAGGTAGGAGTCGATATCCTCTTCCTCGTAGTCGGTCTGCCGGGCGAACACGCTGAAGCCACGGCTCACGCCATCCACGGTGTAATAGGGGTCGAGGTAGGATATGTTTGCACTTTTTACGGAATCGCTGACGTTTACGCCGAAAGATACTCGCTTACCGGTACCAAAGAAGTTGTTTTCAGAGACATTGGTACCAAGAATCACGCCATCATCCTGGGAAAAGCCGACAGAGGCAGAAAGGCTCCCTGTCGGCTGTTCTTCCACGGAGTAATTCACATCAACCAGATCGTCGGTTCCAGGGACTGGAACCGTTTCAACGTCCACGGTTTTGAAGAAGCCCAGGCGTTCGAGTTTGGTCTTGGAGAACTCGATCCGATCGGAGGAGGCAACGCCCCCTTCCATCTGGGTCATTTCCTGGCGCATGACGTCGTCGCGCGTGGACACGTTACCATTAAAGTTGATGCGTCGCACATAAGCACGCTTGCCCGGCTCCACGTAAAAAATGACAGACGCGGTATTGTCTTCTGCCGGCTCAGGCACGGCATTGACGTTGGCGAAGGCATAGCCTTCCTTTCCTAACCGGAAGGACAACGCCTCGGAAATAGCCGTCATACGTGCTCGTGAGAAGACATCGCCCTCCTTGACCGGGATCAGCTTGCGCAGCTCCTCTTCGCCGACGATCAGATCCCCTCTCAGGTTGATCTCGGAGATGGTGTACTGGGGACCTTCATTGATGGCGATGGTGATAAAGACTTTCTGCTTGTCCGGTGAGATCGACACCTGGCTGGATTCGACGGTGAAATCAAGATAGCCACGATCCAGATAGAAGGAGCGCAGGCTTTCCAGATCCCCGCTGAGACGCTCGCGGGCGTATTTGTCAGAGTTGGTAATGGAATTCCACCAACTGGTGGTTTCCAGCTCGAACAGGCCCAGCAGTTCTTCTTCGCTGAAATCGATGTTACCCACAATGTTGATGTGGTGGATGGCCGCAACAGTGCCTTCGTTGATATCCAGACTGATGGCAACCCGGTTGCGGGGCAGTTCCTCGGCGGTCGCTTTCACCCGGGCGTTGTAGCGGCCCTGGGCGATGTAGGAGCGCAGAATCTCAAGTTCCAGCCGTTCCAGGGTGGCGCGGCGAAATACCTGGCCTTCCTTCAGGCCGGCGCCGGCCAGGGCATCCATCAGCATTTCGGTTTCGATGTTCTTGTTGCCCTCGATCTTGATAGAGCTGATGGAGGGACGCTCACGTACGGTGATAATGAGGACACCGGCATCACGGCTGGCCTCGATATCAGTAAACAGTCCGGTGCCGAACAACGATTTGATGGCGCTGGCAAGCTCCGCCTCATCCACCTGTTCACCAATGTTCACCGGAAAGGCTGCAAAAACGGTACCCGCCGAGACCCGCTGGAGGCCTTCGACTTCGATATCCGCTACCGTAAATTCATCCGCCAGCGCTGGCTTCATGCCCATAGAGGCAACAGCGAGGCCAACGGCTACACCTAGAAGAGAACGTCTCATTCAAATATTTCGCCTGGTTAATGCGCGTAAGGAGCCCGCAATTCTCACAACCGCATCAGGTCGTTGTAAAGAGCAAACACCATTAAAGTCAGGATCATTGCCATACCAATCCGTAATCCGATGGCCTGGGCATGCTCGGAAACCGGCTTCCGGCGGATAGCCTCGATGGTGTAAAAGACAATATGACCGCCATCCAGAACCGGAATCGGCAGCAGGTTCAGTACACCGAGACTGACACTCAGGTAGGCCAGAAACCGGACAAAATCCTCGAAACCGGAGCTCACACTCGCCTCTGCGACCCGGGCAATGGTGATGGGCCCACTGAGATTGGAGGGAGACAGTAAACCGGTCACCATCTTCTTGATGGCGACCAGGGTCAGCCGGGTGTCGGACCAGGTTTCGCCGATGGCCTGGGGTATCGCCGCCAGGGGGCCATAGCTGATCTCCCGGAGCGCCTCGTCCGGCCAGGACACCGACTGCACGCCCACGCCGACAAAGCCGATGACTTCACCGCTCTCGAGGGTACGCTCGCCCGGGGTCACCTCAAACGTCCGCTCGGCACCCTCCCGGAGCACAGTGACTTGCAGCGTTTGCCCGGGCGCGTTACGCACGCGCTCCACGAGAGTCTGCCAATCCGGTACCGGCTCGCCATCCACGGTCAGCACCTTGTCTCCGGTCTGAAGGCCAGCAACGTCCCCGCGGCCGCCTTCGGCAATCTCGCCCAGCACGGCGGGGATCTCCGGGCGCCAGGGAGTAATACCGAATTCACCGATGGGATCCGGGGCATCGTCGCTAAGCGACCATCCACCCAGTTCACCACTGACGGTTCCCCGGGCGCCGTCATCTGAAACGTCGAGCGTTACCTCGCCCTGTTCACCCGTCCGTTCGAGCAGGCGCATGCTGATACCACGCCAGGAGGTCACCTGGTGGCCGTCTACCGCGTGGATTTCCATACCTTCCTGCAGGCCCGCCCTTTCGGCAACGCTGCCCTGGGCTACCTCTCCGACAATGGGCGCGACAGCGGTCACACCCACCACACTGATCACCCAGTACGCGAAAGTGGCAAAGAGGAAGTTGGCAATGGGCCCGGCGGAAGCAATGGCGATCCTCTGCGCCGGGGACTTGGACATGAACTCCTGGTCCTTCAGCTCCTCGGGAACCGGGCCTTCGCGCTGGTCGAGCATCTTGACGTAACCGCCCAGGGGAATGGCGGCAACGGCAAACTCGGTGCCGTGGCGGTCATACCAGGAGAACAGGGGCTTGCCGAAGCCCACCGAGAATCGCAAAACCTTCACCCCACAGCGTCTGGCAACCCAGAAGTGGCCGTATTCGTGCAGGGTGACAAGAATGCCCAGGGTCAGCGCCAGGGCCAGAATGGTTTCAATGATCTGCATAGCGTTCCCGGTTAATGACTGAGGCCAGGCAGCAAAACCGCCGACGATTTCAGACAGTCAGCAGGCCGATCTGTTCCCTGGCGTGCCGACGGGCCTCGGCGTCCTTGGCAAAGATGGTCTCAAAGCTGTCTGCCGGCACCACCTCGGTGGCCGCCAGTGTCCGTTCTATAATAACGGGGATATCGGCAAAACACAGTGTTCCTGCCAGAAAGGCCGCCACGGCGATCTCGTTGGCGGCATTCAGCGCGGCCGGGGCGGTGCCGCCGGCCACAAAGGCTTCCGCGGCCAGACGCAGGCACGGGAAACGGACCAGATCCGGCCGTTCAAAATGAAAACGGCCGATGGCGAACAGATCCAGGGGCGCGACACCGGCATCAATCCGCTCCGGCCAGGCCAATCCGTTGGCGATGGGGGTGCGCATGTCCGGGCTGCCAAGCTGGGCAAGCACCGAGCCGTCCGCGTACTCCACCATGGAATGAATAATGCTCTCAGGGTGCACGTGCACCTCGATGTTCGCAGGCGTGGTGTTGAACAGCCAGCAGGCCTCGATCAGCTCCAGGCCCTTGTTCATCAGGGTTGCCGAGTCCACCGAGATCTTCTGGCCCATAGACCAGTTCGGGTGGGCGCAGGCCTCGGCCGGGGATACACAGCGCAACTGCTCCACGGTATGGGTGCGGAACGGCCCGCCCGAAGCCGTCAGCAGGATCCGGGTGATGCCGGCACCGTGGGGGTCTCGGACCTTATTCGCCGGCATGCACTGGAAGATGGCGTTGTGCTCGGAATCGATAGGCAGCAGTTCTGCACCGGATTCGGCCACCGCGTCCATGAACAGCTGGCCGGACATCACCAAGGCTTCCTTGTTGGCCAGCAGCACCCGCTTGCCGGCACGGACTGCGGCAAGGGTCGGTGGCAGGCCGGCTGCACCGACGATGGCCGCCATCACAGTGTCCGCTTTGGATGCGGCGGCCACTTCACACAGCCCTTCCTCACCGGCCATCACGCGAACTTCCGGCAGGTCAGCAAGCAATTCTTTCAGCGTTTCCGCTGCCTGGGTACTGACCATAACCGCCACCGATGGTCGGAACTCGCGGCACAGAACCGCCAACTCTTCGGCCCGGGTGCTGGCTGTCAGCGCATACACGGAGAACCGCTCAGGGTGGCGCCGGATGACATCCAGGGTGCTCAGTCCGATGGAGCCAGTGGCTCCGAGAAGGGTGACGCTGCGTTGTGCCATGGTTACCACTGTCCGGTGGTCAGCCAGCCAAGCTGGGTGATGATCAGTGCGAAAACGGGAATGGCGGCGGTCAGGCTATCGATCCGGTCCATGATGCCACCATGACCCGGGAGCAGCTGGCTACTGTCCTTGATGCCACGGAAGCGCTTGAGCATGCTTTCAAGCAGGTCGCCGAGTACGGAAACCAGGCCGGTGAACAGGCTGGCAACGACCAGAAGCCCGGTTTCCATGAGGCTGGCTGACGCCAGGCTGCTGACAATCACGGCGAAGATACCGACAGCCGCCAGACCTCCCCAGACACCCGCCCAGGACTTGCCCGGGCTGACCCGGGGGGCGAGCTTGGCTTTACCAAAGGCCCGACCCGCAAAATAGGCACCGATGTCCGCCACCCAGACCACACAAAACACATAAAGAATGACCCACAGATTGTTGGCCACCTCACCAAACTGGAAGCCGCCGGTGCGCAGGTGGTTCAGACCTACCCAGGCCGGCACCAGCACGAACAGGCCCATCAGGGCCCGCACCGGGACACTGCCCCAATGCGCCGATCCGCCGGGGTAACTGCGAACCAGCAGGAAGCAGATAAACCACCAGAACAGCGCCAGCCAGAGCACGAGCACCGCCGGTACGTTCAGCAGGGCATAGAGAAGCACGGCGGTACCCGCGGCATAGGCCACGCGACCACCCTGCCCTTCGATGCCGGACATATTAGCCCATTCCCAGGCGCCGAGGGTGATCACCGCGCCGGTGAACAGTGCGAATCCCAGGGGGGGAAGGAAGAAAATACCGCCAATGGCGATGGGAGCCAGGATCAGGGCTGTAATAATTCGGGTCTTGAGCACGGTTGGAATCGCTTATGCATCATTATTGTTGTGCGGCCTTGGCCGCGATCTGGTCGTCGGTCTGACCAAATCGGCGCTGCCGTCCGGCATAGGCTTCTAATGCCTTCCCCATTTCTTCATGCTTGAAGTCGGGCCAAAAAACCGGGGAGAAGTAGAATTCGGTATAGGCAAGGTGCCAGAGCAGAAAATTGCTTATCCGCTGCTCACCAGCGGTACGGATCAAAAGGTCCGGCATGGGCAGGTCCCCAATGCACAGGTGCTGCTGGATCAGGTCGTCGGTAATGTCCGACGGTTCCAGTTCACCGGCACGGACCTTCTCGGCCACCTGTCGGGTCGCCTGGGAGATATCCCAGTGCCCGCCATAATTGGCGGCAATGACCAGGGTCATCTGCGTGTTGTCGCGGGTCAGTTCCTCGGCCTTGTCCATGTGCTCCCGGAGCACCGGGCTGAAGGCGGAGCGATCGCCGATGATCCGCAGCCGGATGTTGTTCCGGTGCAGTTTTCTGACTTCCCGTTCCAGGGCAATGAGGAACAGCCGCATCAACGCGGAGACCTCGTCTTTCGGCCGGCGCCAGTTCTCGCTGGAGAAGGCGAACAACGTGAGCACCTCGACACCCTCGCGGGCGCAGGTCTCAACCACGGCCTTGACTGCATCTACGCCGGCCTTGTGGCCCGCCACTCCTGTCAGCCGGTGGGTTCTCGCCCACCGGTTATTACCGTCCATGATAATGGCCACATGCCGGGGCCGGCTGTCTGCCGACACCGGAATTTCCGCGGTTATATTTCCCGTCATGAAATCCCCTGCGCGGTCCGGGGAACTTCTCCGGACCGTCTTTGCTGCTTTTGAGAACCTGGACAGATCAGACCGCCATCAGGTCCTCTTCTTTGCTCTTGAGCATTATCTCGACTTCGGCGATGTACTTGTCCGTCAGCTTCTGGATCTCGTCCTCACCACGGCGCTCATCGTCTTCGGTGATTTCTTTTTCCTTCAGCAGTTCCTTGATCATGTTGTTGGCGTCGCGACGGGCATTACGGATGGAGACCCGACCGTGCTCTGCATCCGCCTTGGCCTGCTTGACCATCTCCCGACGGGTTTCCTCGGTGAGCATGGGCATCGGCACACGGATCACCTCGCCGCTGGTGGCCGGATTCAGGCCCAGGTCGGAGGTCATGATCGCCTTCTCAATGGTCGGCACCAGGTTCTTCTCCCAGGGGGAGACCGTCAGGGTGCGGCTGTCTTCCACATTGACGCTGGCCACCTGCTTGAGCGGCGTTTCCTGGCCATAGTAGTTAACCATCACGCTGTCCAGGATTGCCGGGTGGGCGCGGCCAGTCCGGATCTTGTTGAACGCCGAGTGCAGAGCCTCGAGGCTCTTTTTCATTTTCTTCTCGGCTTCTGCTTTGATGTCGTTAATCACTTCAGCATCCTCGATTCGTCGATTCATTCCGTACGGCCGCCCCTGATAACGGGCGGCCTGCTGTTTTATTCGATCAGTGTACCTTCTTTTTCGCCGGTCACGATGCGTGTCAGTACACCCGGACGGTTCATGTTGAACACCCGCAGTGGCATACCGTGATCCCGCGCGAGGCAGATAGCGGTCAGGTCCATCACGCCCAGCTTCTTGTCCAGCACCTCATCATAGGTGAGGTGATCGTATTTTACGGCGGTCGGATCCAGGTTCGGGTCCGCCGAGTAAACACCATCCACCTTGGTTGCCTTCAGGACCGCATCCGCCTCAATCTCGATTCCCCGCAGGCAGGCAGCAGAATCGGTGGTAAAGAACGGGTTGCCGGTACCGGCGCTGAAGATCACCACATCGCCTTCTTTAAGATCACGCACCGCACGCCGGCGGTCATAATGCTCCACGATACCACTCATGGGGATGGCCGACATGACGCGGGTGCGGATGTTGGAACGCTCCAGGGCGTCCCGCATGGCCAGGCCGTTCATCACGGTGGCGAGCATACCCATGTGGTCGCCGGTGACCCGGTCCAGGCCGGCAGCGTTCAGGGCTGCACCGCGGAACAGGTTACCGCCGCCGATCACCAGGCCAACCTGGACGCCGATGCCGATGAGGGCACCGATTTCCAGAGCCATGCGATCAAGAACTTTGGGATCAATACCGAAATCGTGATCTCCCATCAGGGCTTCGCCACTGAGTTTGAGCAGAACACGCTTGTATCTGGGCTGGTTTTTCGAAGATGTCGGCATGGTGATCCCCTTTTCGTCTGATGGCTATCCGCGTAAACGGTTTCAGGCTTGTATCTGACATACTCCTCATAAAAAGGGGTATCTCAGATACAAGCCCGCCACGAGAGCCGGGCATCCCCAGCTAACGTGGCAGACTCAGGTTGGTGCCGGAGGCCAGCCCCGGCACCGTCAGGAAGGATCAGGCCTTGCCAGTACCGGCTGCAGCAGCAACCTCGGCAGCAAAGTCGACTTCTTCCTTCTCGATGCCCTCACCTACTTCCAGGCGAACAAAGCCAACCAGCTCGGCGCCGGCAGACTTGATCAGCTCGCCCACAGTCTGGTCCGGGTTCTTGACGAACGGCTGCTCAACCAGGCTGTTTTCCTTGAGGAACTTCTTGATGCGGCCGCCCATCATCTTCTCGACGATTTCAGCAGGCTTGCCTTCCATATCCGGCTGGGCCTTGATGATTTCCTTCTCTTTTTCAAGCTCTTCTTCCGGCATTTCTTCCGGCTTACCAACACGCGGGTTAACAGCGGCAGCGTGCATGGCGATGTCACGGGCAACTTCCGGATCACCGGCAGTCAGAGCCACAACGGAAGCGATCTTGTTGTTGCTGTGAACGTAGCCGCCAACAACCGGGCCTTCCACCTTCACGATGCGACGAACAGTGATGTTCTCGCCGATCTTCTGAACCAGCGCCTCACGCTTGGCTTCCAGATCGCCTTCCATCAGCTTGGCAACGTCGGTCTCGCCTTTCTCGAAGGCAACGTCCAGAACGTCGTTGGCAAACGCCATGAAGTTGTCGTCACGAGCAACGAAGTCGGTCTCGGAGTTCACTTCCAGGATGTAGGCAACGGTGTTGTCGTCGGAGATCTTGATCAGGGAAACACCTTCGGCAGCGGTACGGCCAGCCTTCTTGGCGGCCTTCAGGCCGGAAGACTTGCGCAGCTCTTCGATTGCAGCTTCAACACTGCCGTCCGCCTCAACCAGTGCCTTCTTGCACTCCATCATGCCAAGACCGGTGCGCTCGCGCAGCTCTTTGACCATTGCAGCGGTAATTGCAGCCATGTTCAATCCTCTTAAATAGTCCGAATTCGGTGGGGAGGTATGCCCGGATAAACAGGCGGGCATACCTTACATCTCAAACGTGAAACTTACGCGTCACTCGGCGGCCGGTGCGGCGCCTTGCGCGTCTTCGCTGACTTCCACGAACTCGTCAGCGCCTGCGCCGGCAGACTGGGCTGCTTCAAGGCAGGTGTCGGCAACAGCCTTCACGTAGATCTGGATGGCGCGGATGGCGTCATCGTTACCCGGGATCACGTAATCAACGCCGTCCGGATCGCTGTTGGTATCAACCACACCGATAACAGGGATGCCCAGCTTGTTGGCTTCCTTGATGGCGATACGCTCGTGGTCCACGTCGATCACGAACATGGCGTCCGGCAGGCCGCCCATGTCCTTGATACCACCGATGGAACGCTCCAGGCGGTCCATCTCACGGGTACGATCCAGGGCTTCTTTCTTGGTCAGCTTGTCGAAAGTACCGTCCTGGCTCTGGGCTTCCAGATCACGGTAGCGACGGATGGACTGACGAATGGTCTTGTAGTTGGTCAGCATACCACCCAACCAGCGGTGGTTTACGTAAGGCTGACCGGCACGCTGTGCCTCTTCCTTGATGATCTTGGCAGCGGAACGCTTGGTACCGACGAACAGGATCTTGTTCTTGTTCTCTGCCAGCTGCTGAATGACCTTCAGCGCTTCTTCCATGGCAGGAACAGTCTGCTCGAGGTTGATGATATGAATCTTGTTGCGGGCACCGAAAATGTACTTGGACATTTTCGGGTTCCAGTAACGGGTCTGGTGACCGAAGTGAGCACCTGCCTTGAGCAGGTCACGCATGTTTACCTGAGCCATGATATTTACCTTTTAGCTTCGGGTTAGTCCTCCACGCGTCCGATTGACCCAACCAACTCCCGTATAAAACAGAAGATGGCACCCTGGGACAACGTGCCGACACGTGTGTGAATTTGCCGGATTCGTTTCCGGCGGGCGCGTTTATACCATAAATCGCACCGGCAACGCCATTAATTTTGCCAGGAAGCTTCCTTGTACGCAGCTTCCCGCGCCCTTAAAATGCGTATTTGATTCAAATCAACAGGAAGCCCGATGCAGGTATCGATAAAGACCCCGGAAGAAGTCAAGAAAATGCGCGTAGCCGGCCGTCTGGCGGCCGACGTTCTGGAAATGATCGACGAGCATATCAAGCCCGGCGTTTCCACCGAGGAACTCGACCGCATTTGTCACGACTATATCGTGAACGTTCAGAAGGCCATTCCCGCACCTCTCAATTACAAGGGGTTTCCGAAGTCCATCTGCACGTCGGTCAACCATGTAATCTGTCACGGCATTCCGTCCGAGAAGAAAGTCCTGAAGGACGGCGACATCCTCAATATCGATGTCACCGTGATCAAGGATGAATACCATGGCGACACCAGCAAGATGTGGATCGTGGGCAAACCCAAGCCCGGCACCGAGCGCCTGATCCGGATTACCCAGGAATGCCTATATAAAGGTATTGAGCTGGTGAAGCCGGGGGCTCGCCTCGGGGATATCGGCCACGTGATCCAGCGCCACGCCGAGAAGCACCACTATTCAGTGGTTCGGGATTATTGCGGCCACGGTATCGGCAAGGTGTTCCACGAAGAGCCCCAGGTGATGCATTACGGCAAACCGGGTACCGGCCTGGAACTGAAAGAAGGTATGACGTTCACCATCGAGCCGATGATCAACCAGGGCAAGTACCAGACCAAGCTGCTGCCGGACGGATGGACTGTGGTCACCAAGGATCACAAGCTCTCTGCCCAGTGGGAACACACCATTCTCGTGACCGCCGATGGCCACGAGATTCTGA
>NZ_JAWOIS010000046.1:0-47624 GCF_046484525.1 Marinobacter sp. | reverse complement strand
TGAAATTCTGGAAACCCTTTCCAAAGAAAGTATGGCGGCTGTAATCTCCAAACTTCTTACATCATCTTAATATATGCCTGACAACCAAAAAATTGCCATTGTAATTCTGAACTGGAACGGCGAAAAACTATTTCCTGAATTTCTGCCTTCAGTCATTCGAAATTCAGCTGAACCGGAAATAAAAATTTATGTTGCCGACAACTTTCAGGCTTTGGGGGTGGTTTGCGGTGTATCGATCGGATGGAATCGGGTTGCCACTCCAGAATGGAGCGGGGCTCCCGTTCCGGAAATCGTACAGTAGTGGAAGCTGATGGTTGACCTGCCACTGCCGGACGGCGACGGCGCTGGTGGTGCCCAGTTCGAACAGCAGTAACATTGCAGTGACGACCGGGAGAAGCCAGGAAAGCGCATCCACACCTGTGTTGCGGGAAAGTACCGGCCGCCAGGCGAGTACCAGCCAGATTCCCAGCAGGTTTCGCAGAATGTCCTGCCAGTCGGCCTGCCGGTCCGTGCCGGATTGCAGCAACTCGATCAGGATGCCCAGTAAAAGGACCAGACTGGTCGTGGCGAGCCAGAGACGCCAGCCTGTCAGCCATTGCCAGGGCTTTAGCGCGAAGGTCAGAAGGGCAAAGAGGCCAATATGGCCCAGGTTCCAGACGGACCGGTGAAAAGGGCCTGACGCCCAGTCCGGACCGCCGATAAACAGCAGCGGTGCCACTCCGGCAGCGCCCAGAAAGGCCAGCAGTCGCATTCGCTGGCCCTTAAGAGCGCACACCGGCATGGACGCGGAACCCATCAGCTGCGGCTGGTGACTTCCAGCAAGTGGTAACCGAACTGGGTCTTGATCGGACCGATCACAGTATTCAGTTCGCTGTTGAATACCGCCTTGTCGAACTCCGGTACCATCTGGCCCGGGCCGAAAGAACCCAGGTCACCGCCGTTGCGGCCGGAGGGGCAGGAGGAGTGCTGCTTTGCCACTTCGGCAAAATCCTGGCCGCCTTCGATGGCCTTCTTCAATTCTTCACATTTTGCTTCGCTGTCCACCAGAATGTGGCGTGCGGTTGCTTGTGCCATGATCAGTTTCCTGTGTCCGGATTAATGGGTACGTCAGAACGGGAATGCTGCCCGCACAGCCCGCCGGAGGCAAGCGCTTTTTATCCGTGTTTCTGCGGCCTCACAGTCCTGGCGGCAAACCTGTACAATGCCGGGTTTCTCTTTGCCGGCGCCCTGCCGGCCCCACATCGACAGGTTTCTTTCTTGATCTCCACCGCCAATATCACCATGCAGTTCGGGGCAAAGCCCCTGTTTGAAAATGTTTCCGCCAAATTCGGCAACGGCAACCGCTACGGTCTGATCGGCGCCAATGGCTGCGGTAAGTCCACCCTGATGAAAATCCTGGGTGGCGATCTTGAGCCCTCGGCCGGCCAGGTCATGCTCGAGCCCAACATCCGGCTCGGCAAACTTCGCCAGGACCAGTTTGCCTACGAAGATTGCACGGTGATGGACACCGTGATCATGGGTCACGAGGAGTTGTGGAACGTCAAGAAAGAACGTGACCGCATATACTCCCTGGCGGAGATGAGCGAGGAAGACGGCATGGCCGTGGCGGATCTGGAAGTCCGGTTCGCGGAAATGGACGGCTACACCGCCGAATCCCGTGGCGGCGAACTGCTGCTGGGCCTGGACATCCCGCTGGAGCAGCACAACGGCCCCATGAGCGCCCTTGCACCGGGCTGGAAGCTACGAGTGCTGCTGGCCCAGGCGCTGTTTTCCGACCCGGATGTTCTGTTGCTGGACGAGCCCACCAACCACCTGGACATCAACACCATCCGCTGGCTGGAAAACATCCTGGTGGCCCGCAACAGCACCATGATCATCATCTCCCACGACCGCCACTTCCTGAACAGCGTGTGCACCCACATGGCGGATCTGGACTACGGCGAACTGCGCCTGTTCCCGGGCAACTACGACGAATACATGACCGCCGCCACCCAGGCCCGCGAGCGCATGATGGCGGACAACGCGAAGAAAAAAGCGCAGATTGCCGAGCTGCAGCAGTTCGTCAGCCGTTTCTCCGCCAACGCCTCCAAGGCCAAGCAGGCCACCTCCCGCGCACGCCAGATCGACAAGATCCAGCTGGAAGAAGTGAAGCCTTCAAGCCGTGTCAGCCCGTTTATCCGTTTCGAACAGGGCAAGAAACTGCATCGCCAGGCGGTAACCCTGAAGAAGCTGACCAAGGGTTTCGATGAAAAGCCCTTGTTCGAAAACCTGGACCTGCAGATCGAGGCCGGCGAACGGGTCGCCATCATCGGCCCCAACGGTATTGGCAAGACCACGCTGCTGCAGTGCCTGGCCGGCGCCTACACACCGGACAGTGGCGACGTGAAGTGGACCGACAGCGCGGAAGTAGGCTACTTCGCCCAGGACCACACCGCGGACTTCGCCGAAGACGAAACCCTGACCGACTGGATGGCCCAGTGGACCAAGGGTGGCGAGCAACTGGTACGCGGCACTCTTGGGCGCATGCTGTTCTCTGGTGACGATATTGGCAAATCGGTGCGGGTGATTTCCGGTGGTGAGCAGGGGCGGATGCTGTTCGGCAAGCTGATCCTGCAGAAGCCCAATGTGATGCTGATGGATGAGCCCACGAACCACCTGGACATGGAGTCCATTGAGGCGCTGAACCTGGCGTTGGAGAACTATCCGGGTACACTGATTTTCGTTAGCCACGATCGGGAGTTTGTTTCTTCGTTGGCTACTCGGATTGTTGAGATGAAGCCTGATGGGGTTACCGATTTCAGTGGGACCTATGATGATTATCTTCGGAGTCAGGGGTATCTTTGAGTTTTGACCCTGGGAGTTTGCGGACGGGTGGGTAGGCCTGTCCAAAACCCGCTCCTTCGGCACGTCCATGTGACGCTTGAGCTCCGCCATCCATGGCTCCGCACAGTTTTGGACAGGCCTACCCACCCGTCCGCTCATAACTGTGAGTAGCCCTCTCTAGAAATTGGGAAAAACACGTGAACGAAACCGATATTATTAACGCCACCCGCAAATGGGTCGAAGACGTGGTCATGGGCTACAACTTATGCCCGTTCGCCAAACGGGAACTGGTCCGGAACCGGGTGCGGTTTGTGGTGTCGGAAGCCGAGACCGAAGACGATCTGTTGCACGCCCTGCATTCGGAACTCCAGCGCCTGGACGACGAGCTGGAGATCGAAACAACGTTGTTGATTCATCCGGCTGTATTGCAGGACTTCGGTCCCTACAATGAATTCCTGGACGCGGCCGACAGTCTGCTGGCTTACCTGGAAATGGAAGGCGTTTACCAAATTGCGAGCTTCCACCCGGATTACCAGTTCGAGGGCACCGAGCCGGATTCGGCGGAGAATTACACCAACCGTTCCCCGTTCCCGATGCTGCACCTGTTACGGGAAGCCAGTTTGGAAGCGGCGATTGACAGTTATCCGGATGTGGAAGGAATTCCCGACCGTAACATCGAGCTGATGGAAAAGCTGGGTGCAGAGAAGATGCGAGAGATCCTTGCGAGCTGCCTGAAGAACCCGTCCGGTTCAGGGGAGTAGAATCAGGAGCCGGTGGGCTGGGCTTTCCAAAACTGTGCGGAGCCATGGATGGCGGAGCTCAAGCGTCACAGGGGTGAGGCCGAGCGTTTATGAAGCGAAGCTTCATGCGACAGCCGAACGACTGCAATCTGTGATTGCAGGCCGGACCCCGCAGGGGTGCCGAAGGAGCGGGTTTTGGACGGCCCTGCCCACCGGCGACTCCACGGACTACCAGGCTGCAGACGGCAAACTTGGAAGCATCGGTTTAGCCGCAAACCAGATCAGACGAAAGAGCCAGAATCAATGGGACTGCTTTTCGAACAAATTGACAGCCAACCCTCCGTGATCGGTGAGATCACCCTCAGAAGGCGCCGCATCCCCGCGATCGGTGACCGCGACATCTACGAAGTGAAGCTGGGCGAGGAATTCCTCATGTCCAGCATGTTCGTGGACGCCGAAATAGCCCTCTCCGACCTGGGACTGAACGCAACAAAAGGCGACAACCTGAGTGTCGTGGTTGGCGGCCTTGGCCTTGGCTATACCGCCGTGGCCGCACTGAAACACGAACGGGTGAGCGAGCTGCTCGTGGTGGAATACCTCGAGCCGGTCATCCGCTGGCACCGGCAGGAACTCGTGCCCCTGGGCAAGGAACTGAACGCCGATCCACGGGCCCGGTATGTCCACGGCAGCT
Organism: Marinobacter sp.; assembly: GCF_046484525.1. Taxonomy (GTDB): domain Bacteria; phylum Pseudomonadota; class Gammaproteobacteria; order Pseudomonadales; family Oleiphilaceae; genus Marinobacter. Next base: position 43,370 of record NZ_JAWOIS010000046.1, on the reverse strand, counting down.
TCTTCGACCTCGCCGTAGCCGATCCCGAAACCGGCGGCTTTGATCCCGACGCCCCGGGCAAACAATTCGACGCCATCCTCCTGGACATCGACCACTCTCCCCGGGCATTACTCCACGATTCCAACGCCAGCTTCTACACCGTCGACAACATTGGCCTCATGGCCCGGCAGCTCAAACCTGGCGGCATCTTCGCCATGTGGTCGAACGAAGGTGAGGACGACGAATTCATGGCCGTGCTGCGGGACGGGTTCATCGATGTTGCCTGCCACGTCGTAAAGTTCTACAACCCATTCCAGAACCGGGAATCATTCAACACCGTTTACGTCGCCCGGATACCGGGCTGACAGAGCCGGAGTTTCCATGCCAGTGACCACCCATCGCACACGCCCCTTCAGTGCCAGCCAGCGCCTGCCGGACGCTGACCGGCCGCTGGCAAACCATGATCCCGACGAGGCCGGCGAGCAGCTGGCGGCATTCATTCGCCGCCATCCGAGGCTCATGATCCTGACCGGTGCCGGGGTAAGTACGGACTCCGGCATTCCGGATTACCGGGACGGCGATGGCGCCTGGAAGCGCAAGCAACCGGTGCAGCACCAGGATTTCATGGAAAACGTCCATACCCGCCAGCGTTATTGGGGTCGGAGTCTCATCGGCTGGCCGGTCATGCGCAATGCCATCCCCAATCCCTCCCATTTCCATATCGCCGACCTGGAGCTGCTCAATCACAGCAGTCTGGTGGTGACCCAGAACGTGGATCGTCTGCACCAGAAAGCCGGCACCCGCGCCGTTCTTGATCTGCATGGTCGGGCCGATGAAGTCCTGTGCATGACTTGCGGTTATCGCTGCCCGCGGGATGAAGTGCATGACCGGTGTGCTGATCTCAACCCCGGCTTCGCGCAATTTACCGCCACCACCGCGCCGGATGGGGATGCTGATCTGGAGGTGGATTTCTCGGATTTTCATCCGGCGGATTGTCCGAAGTGTGGTGGTATCCTCAAACCGGACGTGGTGTTCTTCGGGGATTTTGTGCCGAAACAGCGGGTCAGCTCAGCCCTGGACATGCTCAAGGCCAGCGATGGCCTGCTGGTGATCGGCTCCTCGCTGATGGTGTATTCCGGTTTCCGGTTCTGTCGTTACGGGAGGGAATGGGGTAAGCCCATGGCGACGCTCAATCTGGGTCGTACCCGGGCCGAGGAGCTGGTGGACCTGAAACTGAACGCTCGCATCGGGGAAACCCTGGCTGCGGCACTCAGGCAACTCTGACGAAGTCGGGGTCAGATGAACGGCTTCACCTGACCCCTTTCTCATTTACTGCAGCATCAGATCAGGTTGTAGATAAACACCACAGCCACAGCCACCGGCGTAATGAACCGCAGAGTCACAAACCAAAGGCTGAATGCGGATGCCGACAGCGACAGTTCGTTCTCCATCGCTTGCTTCGACATCACCCAGCCGGCGAACAGGGCCACCAGCAGGCCGCCGAGGGGCAGCAGGATGTTGGCGGTGAAGAAATCCAGCAGGTCGAAGATGGTCTTGCCTTCCAGCATCGGAATGAAACTCAGTGGCGCCACGTCCGACCAAAGGTTCAGGGACAGGATCGAGGCAATACCCAGGGCCCAGCACACCACGCCGGCACCCAGAGTGCTCACGGTGCGGTTCAGGCCTTTCTGTTCTTCCAGCCACTCGACAATCGGCTCCAGCAGGGAGATCCCGGAGGTCCAGGCGGCGAAGATCAGCAGTACGAAAAACAGGGTGCCGAAAAAGCTGCCCATGGGCATCTGGCCGAAGGCCAGCGGCAGGGTCTGGAAGATCAGACCGGGGCCGGCACCAGGCTCGAGGCCGTTGGCGAACACGATCGGGAAGATGGCCAGGCCGGCCAGCAGCGCCACACCGGTATCGATGATGGATACCGTGATAGAGGTCTTGGCGATGGAGATATTCTTCGGCAGGTAGGAGCCGTAGGCCATCATGACCGCCATGCCGAGGCTCAGGGTGAAGAATGCGTGGCCAAGGGCTACCAGCACGCCGGAGGTGGTCAGTTTGGAAAAGTCCGGCTGGAACAGGAAGGTCACCGCCTTGCCAAAGGAGCCGGAGGTCATGGCATAACCCACCACGATCAACAGCAGGATGAACAGACCGGGCATCAGGATGCTGACTGCACGCTCAAGGCCGGAGCGAACGCCTCGGGCAACCACCACCATGACCAGCGCCATGAACACGGTATGCCACAACAGCAGCGTAAGCGGGTCACTCAGCAGGCCGGAAAAGATCGCGCCAATGGCATCCGCCGACTGGCCGGCAAGCTGGCCGCTGGCGGCGGTGCCGACATAGGAAACCGCCCAGCCGCCAATCACCGAGTAGAATGACAGGATCAGGAAGCCCGCCAGGACGCCGACCGCACCCACCAGTTTCCAGGCCGGATGGAGTTTGTCGCGCTCGGCAATCAGGCGCAGGCTGTTGACCGGACTGCGGCCGCCGCGCCGGCCGATCATGACCTCGGCCATCATGATGGGAATACCCACCACGGCAATACAGGCCAGGTACATGATCACGAAAGCGCCGCCGCCGTTCTCGCCAGTGATGTAGGGAAACTTCCAGATATTGCCCAGGCCTACGGCCGACCCGGTTGCCGCCAGGATGAAGGCGAGCCTCGATGACCAGAGCCCGCGCTTGGCGTTGGAACCCTCAACGGCCTCCGAGTAGGTGGCCGATCCTGATGAAGTGACAGACATGACTATCTCCTGTGGTACTTGTTTTTGTGTCAGGGCGAAAAAGGAGAGCCGCAGAAGCCTGCGGCCCCCAAAGGGGATGGCACCGGTGTCAGGTCAACCGGTGCGAGCCAACCGCGAAGGCGCCAGCCCGGCACCCGCGGTATGTTTGCGGAACCGCTCTTCAGCCAGTTCATTGGCGATTTCCCCGGTGGGAAGGCCGGAACGGTCGGAGCGGTTGAAGATTTCGGTCAGGGTGTCTCCGATAGTGTCCACGTGGGCGCGGACTTTCTCGGGGGTGGCGCCGGTGCGCTCGTAGAATACGTCGATGATGCCGCCGGCGTTGATGGCGAAATCCGGTGCATAGAGGATGCCACGCTCTTTGAGCATGGCGTCGTGTTCGGGACGGTCCAGAAGGTTGTTTGCGGCCCCGGCAATAACCCTGGCCCGGATTTCGGGAATGCTGTGATCGTTCAGAACGGCACCCATGGCGCAGGGAGCGATCACGTCCACGGGCAGGAACAGGATGTCTTCGGCGGTGGCGGGCTTCGCCCCCAGCTGTTCCACCGCACGGCGCATGTTGTCTTCGTGGATGTCGTAGACCCAGAGCTCGGCGCCGGCGTCCTTCAGATGCCTGGCCAGGCGGAAACCGACGTTGCCGATACCCTGGATGGCAACCTTCAGGCCAGTGAGATCGTCCTGCCCCAACTTGTGCCGGACCGCGGCCTTGAGGCCGATAAAGGTGCCGTAGGCGGTGGCGGGGGAGGGATCGCCGTTACTGGGATTGCCGTCAAACCCGGTGCGGGTGGCAACACCGGCGACGTGCCTGGTATGGCGCCCCATCACTTTCAGGTCGGGTACGCTGGTGCCGGAGTCCTCGGCGGCGATGTACTGGCCACCCAGACTCTCCAGGTGCCGGCCCATGGCCTCCATCAGAGCCTCGGTCTTGTGCTTGCGGGGATCACCGATAATGACTGACTTGCCTCCGCCCAGATCAAGGTTGGCGAGGGCTGATTTGTAGGTCATGCCGCGGGACAGGCGAAGCACGTCGCGAAGGGCTTCCTCGTCCGTAGCATAGGGGAACATCCGGCAACCGCCGAGGGCAGGGCCCCGGGAGGTATTGTGGATGGCGATGATGGCTTTGAGTCCGGTTTCCGGATCACAGAAAAAGGACAGGTGTTCGTGGTTATCGAACTCCGGATGGGTAAACACGTTCATGACGAAATCCTCTCCCACCTGGCCGGATCGCGGCGGTAGGTCTGTCTTGTTTTTGTCATCCCGGCTTGTGGCCGGATCTTTGATTACATGTGCCCATGCCCGATGGATTGTGTCGGACGTGCCCTTGTGGGGCCGGACAGAAAAGAACCTAGCCTTGATTTACGTTAACGTCAACGTTTAATTTGTGAGCTCGCTCACGATAATCCGGCAGATCATCTGAGTTTCTCATCCAACTATTTGAGTCATTGAAAATTTTCAGGAGGAGTAGTGGTTTCTACCTATTCGAATTGCATGGTTTCCGGCTTAGCTTTCTTCGATGCCTAACCATTCATATCCTTATCAGCTTCAGCCCCGGAAGGTGCGTGCGGAGTTCGTTCGCCTTTTTCCCATCTCGTTGTTCGTGGTGGCGTTTGGTACTGCCTTCGGACTTGCGGCCATCCAGTCAGGTCTGGCACCGCTGGAAGCCATCGTGATGAGTACCACGGTGTTCGCCGGTGCCTCCCAGTTTGCCGCGCTCGAGTTATGGGGTACGGAAGTACCGGTTCTTCCCCTGATTGCCGTTGTGTTCGCCATCAACTCCCGTCACCTGCTGATGGGCGCATCGCTCTATCCCATGCTGAAGGACCTGTCACCGGGTAAACGCTACAGCCTGCTGCTGTTGCTGACCGACGCCAACTGGGCGGTCTCGGCCCAGGAATACCAGAGTGGCCGCCGTAACCTGGAGGTCATCCTTGGTGGCGGACTGGTACTCTGGCTGGCCTGGATTTTCGGTACCTGGCTGGGTGTTTATTTCGGGGGGCTGCTGCAGAACCCCAAGAACCTGGGGTTGGATATGGTGCTCGGCTGTTTCCTGCTGTCGATGGCCCTCGGAGGAAAGAAATCTCCCCGGGTTCTCGTATCTTGGGCCGTGGCTGCGGTCGCTTCGCTGGCCGCCTGGAAATGGTTGCCCCCGAACACCCATGTGGTGACCGGAGCCCTGGCAGGGGGGCTCATCGGTTATTTCTGGCTTGACAAGAAACCCACCGGGCAGGCGTCACAGGAGGCGGAACACTCATGACTATTACCGCAACGGAACTGGGCGTGGTGCTGCTGATTGCCATCATGACGGTGGTCACCCTGGTGACCCGGTTTGGCGGCGTCTTTGCCATGTCCTTTGTGCGTATCAGTCCGCGGATCGAGAGCTTCATCAACACCATGGCAAGCTCGGTGCTGATTGCGATCATTGTCCCCATGGCTTTCAGCGGTGATGCCGGGGCGATCGCGGCGCTCTCGGTGACCGCCGTCACCATGCTGTTACTCCACAAGCCCCTGCCCGCCATCGCTGCCGGTATCGCTTCTGCTGCCCTGGTCCGCTACCTGTTCTGATTCCTTGGTCGCCATGGGATTCGGGTTCCTCAGGGCCAGCTCTCCGATCCCTGGTAACTTGATACCGAGGGCAAGCGGGTTAATGCCGAGGGACAGGCCGAGTACGTTCAGCTCCAGTCCCTCGCGGACGCCTGCCAGCACGCCAAAGTAGCCGCCCAGGGAAAACTGGTAGCCGGCACCACCGGGGACCTCCGCCACGACACCGTTACCCAGGTAGTCCTTGCCGATGGCATGGTTGGGCAGCGCGAGCTCCAGCCCCTGCACCCGTCGGATCACCCAGGCCGTGAAGGTATTGCTGTTCGGCCCCGGCCAGGCCTCATACTCGGTGGGGTACGGGTAGTCCTCGACGGCCTGGTAGATCTGTGGAATCAGCGCAGCCGCCTGTTCGCCCCGGATATCGGCATAGAGCTCCGGTTCCGCCCCGTACCATCGCCGGTCGGGCAGGGACGGGCGCGAGTTCACCACGTGCCGGCGCCAGCCGGTGACTTCATGAACCCGGTACTGGCTGGCACCGGCTTCCTTGGTCGCGATCCAGGTGTGCACCGAAAAATAGCCCCTCCAGCTCCAGGCACGGGCACCGTACACCTGGATGATCGCGCCCTCGTACTGCTCGGGTCTAGGGGCGATATCGGCGCTGTCCCGGCTGGCGGTCTGCCAGCTTTCCGCACCCTGTAGCGTGCCGCTGGTGGCCATGAGGGCCGGTCCTGCCAGCAAGGTCAGCAGGCTGGCGAAAATCCAGGCGGCACTGTGTTTCAGTTTTCTCATAGGGGTCATTCTCCGGCCGTCATTTGCTGGCCTCGGGCTTGTCTTCTAATCTCAAAGTACAACGTTTATGTACTGGGAGATAGCCAATGTCCGATCACCATGTCTACAAAAAAGTGGAGATAGTCGGTTCCTCGAAAAAGAGCATCGAGGATGCGATCGAGAATGCCCTGGCCGAATGTGGCAAGAGCGTCCGTAACATGGAGTGGTTCGAGGTGACCGAAACTCGGGGACACATCGTGGACGGCAAGGTCGGCCATTACCAGGTGGCGCTGAAGATCGGCTTCCGGATTGCAGGGAGCTGAACTCTTCCCCTGTTGCCAACAGAGACTCCGGTGAGCCTGGCAGGAGGTGAGTGATATGCCCGCTGAAAACACAGCTCTGTTGTTGGTGGATATCCAGAATGACTTCTGTGAAGGCGGTTCACTGGCCGTCGAGGGTGCCAGTAACATCCTCCCGGTGGTCAACCGGATGATCTCGGAGGCGGAACAGGGCCACCAGCTGATCATCGCCAGCCGGGACTGGCACACGGTGGATCACTGCAGTTTCCAGGACCGGGGCGGGCCCTGGCCGCCGCACTGCATCCAGGACACCCGGGGCGCTGCCTTCCATCCGGACATGGCGCTGCCGGACACTGCCGTGCGGGTCAGCAAGGGCACGGGGTTTGATACCGATGCCTACTCCGCCTTTGACGGCACCCAGCTTGAAAGCTTCCTGAATCGCCACGGAATAACCACTCTCCGCATCGCGGGCCTGGCCCTGGATGTATGCGTCCGGGCCACGGTGCTGGATGCCCTGAAACACGGCTTTCAGGTTGATCTGATCAGCGATGGCTGCAGGGCCGTGAATCAGCAGAAGGCGCCGGAGGTACTGGACGAACTTCGGGCTGCCGGCGCGACGATTTCATGACACCGGGAGGCCCGCCTTTGATTCGGGAGCAGGATCTGCCGCTGCTGGTGGACCTCTACGAGCTGGCCATGGCCCAGGCCTACTGGTCCGAGGGTATGCATGAGCATGCCGTATTCAGCCTGTTTTTCCGGGATATGCCCGAGCACCGTAACTTTGTGCTCGCCTGCGGCCAGCGAAATATCTGCGAGGTGCTGGAAAACCTCCGGTTCACCGATGAGCATATTGCCCGACTAAGACAGTTGAACCGGTTCCAGGAAGGATTTCTGGAATGGCTGAAGGGCTTCCGCTTCAGCGGCACCGTACGCGCGGTGCCCGAGGGCACACCGGTGTTCCCCCAGGAACCGTTACTGGAAATCGAGGCCCCCATCGCAGAGGCGCAGCTGCTGGAAAGCCTGGTGATGAACTACGTGCACCTGGAGTCCGTGCTTGCCTCGAAGGCTGTGCGGGTGGCCCTGGCAGCCCGGGGCCGCTCGGTGGCGGACTTCGGGTTGCGGCGGATGCACGGTGTGGATGCCGGGCACCGGAGTGCCCGCGCCTATCGTCTGGCAGGGTTGTCGGCCACCAGCAACGTCCTGGCAGGGATGGATTTCGGCCTGGAAGTGACCGGCACCATGGCCCACAGCTTCGTACAGGCCTATCCCCGGGAGCTTGAGGCCTTCAAGGTCTACGCCACGCTCTACCCGGGCACAACACTGCTGGTGGATACCTATGACAGCCGGCGGGCGGTCCGTCGCATTGTGCAATGGCTCGCCACTGACCCCGACGCCCGGGTAGGGGCGATCCGGCTGGACTCCGGGGACCTGGGCGGCGAAGCGAAGGATTGCCGCAAAATCCTGGATAACGCCGGCTATCAGGACATCAAGATTGTCGCCAGCGGTGGCCTGGATGAGTACGGCATCGCCCGGTTACTGGAAGAAGGTGCACCCATTGACGCCTTCGGCGTTGGCACCTCCATCGGCGTCGCGGTGGATGCCCCCTCACTGGAACTGGCCTACAAACTCACGCAATACGCCGGGGAACCGAAGATGAAAAGCTCTTCGGGCAAGGTGTCCTACCCTGGTGCCAAGCAGGTGTTCCGAAGGTTCGACACCAGCGGCCGGGTCAGTGGAGATACCGTGGCCCTGAGCGATGAGCAACTCGACGGCGAGCCGCTACTGGACGTGGTGATGGAGGATGGCCGGATAGTGTCAGGAGCGGTTCCGCCACTCGATGAACAGGTCCGGCAGGCCGGTGCCCTGCTGAAAGCCCTTCCGGAACGCCTGCTCGGAATCGAGCCAGCAGAACCATTGGTGGTGACCATCAGCGAAGCGCTCAAGGCACTCCAGGCATCAACCCTGGCCCGGGTTTCAGTCTGAGCTCTCCCGGTTTATCCGTTGTTCAGGGTTCGCTTACGTATGATCTGCACCACTTGGGTCATCAGTTCCCGTGCCTCGTGATCGTGCAGGGCACTGCATTTATCCCTCATCACACGGCGGTCATGGTCAGAGGGACGGCCTCCGGCGTCCTTCAGGTCATCCAGGTATTGGCACGCGGTCAGGTGGGCCTTGATCTCCACCTCAATCAACTGGGTGATCAGGTGCTCGGCGGTATCGCAGCAGAAAGGGCGGTTGTGGTTGAGTCGCGATCTGGCATCCAGTGCGGCGTTCCGGGCATCAAGCCTCAGCTCGCCTGGCGGGTCTCCGGCTTCCACGGCCCGCAGGAAGGCACCCACGCGGTCATACAGGTGCCAGACCTGGGGCCAGAGCCGGTCATAGGCCGCTTTCTCGGTGCGGTAGCGCGCGTCGCTGTTCTGTCCCTCGGGGTTTTCTGAGAGTAGCGGGGGCTCGCTGTCTAACCCGGTCACTCTCATTTCGTCCACTTCCCGCCAGAGGGTAGAGGTTTTCTCTTCCAGCAATTCCACTCTGTCCTGGTAGGCATTCCGGATCCGGCCCGCCTGGAATGCCGCGATAACCGCAATCACCAGAGCGGCCACGGCGATAATCATCAGGCTGCTTTCCGAAAAGAGAATCTCAGGCAGGAGCTCACTTATCATGGCAGTGCATCCCGTTCAGACCCGAAAGTTGATTTGGTTCACACCAGTATAGAAGTTAATCCGCGTCCTGTTGGCGATAGGGGAGGAGTGTGAGTGCCTCCCGGTAATAGGCCTGCACCTGCGCAGCCTCGTCTTCGGTAAATTCCTGGATGGCCTCCCGGAAACCCGGATGGGCGATGCCATGCCAGGAGTGGGTCAGGGTCGGTTCGAATCCCCGCACCAGCTTGTGCTCGCCCTGGGCGCCGGCGTCAAAACGCTGGAGTCCGAGTTCTATGGCCAGTTCTATGCCCTGGTAGTAGCAGGTTTCGAAATGCAGGTGGTTGTACTCCTCCAGACAGCCCCAGTAGCGGCCGTACAGGGTGTTCTCACCACTGAGGAACAGCGCGCCGGCAATCATCTGGCCATCCCGCACGGCCATGATAATGTGCAGATGCTCGGGCAGGCGCTCGCGCAGCAGGGTGAAGAAAGTTTTGTTGAGATACGGGCGCTGGCCACGTTTGAGGTAGGTGGCCTGGTAGAACACGTGGAAGGCGGACAGCACGTGGTCGGGAATATCGGTTCCCGAAAAACGTTCGAAGCGGATGCCCTGTTCGGCCACCTGGCGCCGTTCCTTGCGAATGGATTTGCGTTTGCGGGACGTAAGTTCGGCCAGGAAGTCGTCAAACCCGCAATAGCTCCGGTTGTGCCAGTGAAACTGGCAGCCGATCCGGTGCAGCTGGTCAGGGCGACCGAGCAGAGCCTGATCCCGGTCATCGGGGAACAGCAGGTGCCAGGAGTGGGCTCCGAGTTGACCGATCAGCCCGTCCAGTAACTCCATCATGGTGCCGCCCGACAGGTTGGTCCTGACACTGTCCTCGAGCAGAAGGCGGGGCCCACGGGACGGAGTAAACGGCACGGCTATCAGTAACTTCGGGTAGTAGTCGAGGCCGTAACGCTGATAGGCATCCGCCCAGGCCCAGTCAAACACATACTCACCCATGGAATGGCTTTTGAGGTAGCCGGGGGCAACGCCGGCGATGACGCTGCCTTGCCGGAACACCAGGTGGCTCGGTTGCCAGCCGGTTTCTGCGGTGGTGCAGCCGGATTCCTCCAGGCTCTGGAAGAATTCATAACGCAGGAACGGGTTGGTGCGACCTGCCAGGCGTTCCCAGTCTTCCAGGGGAATCTCGGTGATGCTTGTGCAGGTCTGCAGGGTCAGGGGTTCGGCCATGGCTCGGATACATTGTTGATGCGTACCCGATACCATACGCCAGAACCCGACGACTGATCACTCCTGTTTGACGGTAGCTATTCTGTAAAGGTTGTGCAAAGCGGGTCCGGGAGTACCGGAGGAAATGCTGGGTCCGTTGTTCGAACCGTTTTTATGGCGACAAGTCCCGGGGTGGCAAGGGCTGGGGCCTGGGTCTGGCCATTGCCCGCGACATTATAGTCGCCCACGATGGTACCATCACTGCCAGTAACCGTATCGAGGGCGGGCTAAGAGTGGCGATCTGCCTTCCGTTTTCTCCGACTGGATAAAGGACGTTCAGCCTCTGGCTGTTCCTTGTCCTCCGGTTTGAGCGCAGCGGCACCCGAGAAGTCGATGCCTTCCTGCAGTTCGTCCTCGTCAAAACGGATACCGCAGGCTGCCTTGCGGACTTTTGCCGGCTTGGCGGTACCCGGCGCGTTTGTTTCGTCGTCGTTTGTCACAGGTTTTTCTCCATGAATAAAGATTACCCGGTACCGGCAGGATACCTTGAACGGGAAACGGAAGTTAAGAAAAGTCGATTCATAGCCCGTGTGGCCCCGGTCAGTTCCAGGGACGAGGTTCATCAATGGCTGGATCAGGCTCATAAGGATCACCCCGATGCCCGGCACATTTGCTGGGCTTACCAGATCGGGCGCCCCGGGTCGGCGGCGGAAGCGGCCATGAATGACGACGGTGAGCCCTCCGGAACGGCCGGCAAGCCCATCCTGAATGTGATACAGCATAAGGATATGGGCGATGTGCTGGTGATGGTGATTCGCTATTTTGGTGGCATCAAACTCGGTGCCGGCGGCCTGGTCCGGGCCTATGCCGGGGCGGCAGAGAGTGTGTTGTCAGCAGTTGACCGGGTAGTCCAGAAGCCGGTGACGCCAGCCCGGGTCACCATGTCTTTTGCCGATGAGCAGCCGCTGCGGCACTGGTGCGAAGGGCATGGCGCCAGTGTCGATGCGGTCGACTATGGAACCTCTGTGGTGGCCGCGTTGTCTGTGCCCATGGACAAGCGGGAGGAGTTCGCCCAGTTCTGTAACGCCCAGAAGCTGGATTACGTTCTGGAAACCTGAGGATCGAAACGGCATCGGCACGCGTGTAGCAGGCGTATACTGAACTAAATCTTTCTGGGGACCAGCAGTGTGAGGAGTCAATCATGATACGTTTTCTGACCATAGCATTCGCCGGGTTGTTGATGGCCGGGTGTGCTGCCAATGTGGTGACTGACTACGATGATGCCGTGGTGTTCGGCAATTATTCCACCTGGGCCTTTGCACCGAGTGCGGGCAAATCGTCCTTTGTATCCCTGGATGGCAACCGGGTGCGCCAGGCGGTTGAGCGGGAGCTGAACCGCAAGGCCATGCGCCGGGTGGCTGAGGCTGAGGCAGATCTGCTGGTCAACTGGCAGATTGTCGAGGAAGAGCGTCTGGAACAGAGCGGCGTTGGCCTGGGGTTCGGTTTCGGGACCGGCCATTTCGGTTGGGCGTTGGCGGCCCCGCCCCCCGTGCGTGAAATCGAGGAAGGCAAACTGGTCATCGAACTGGTGGATAACGAAACAGAGCAGGTGGTCTGGCGCGCAGCCAGCCGTCGTTATCTTCGGGAGAGCCAGTCACCGGAGACCCGCAGCGAGCTCATTGATGAGGTGGTGTCCGAGATGTTTTCGAAGTACCCTCCGGGCCTTGAATAAACGGAGGAATCTCTCGGAGGTACCATGAAGAATCGGTCTGGCGGTCTGGTCTACTCCACGGAGCAGGGCAAAATGTGCCCGGGATGCCGGAATCCGGTCGATCAGTGCACCTGCGGCAAGCCCGCCTCCCCGGCGGGTGACGGTGTTGTGCGGGTCAGTCGTGAAACCAAGGGGCGCAAAGGCAAGGGCGTGACCCTGATTACCGGCATTCCTCTCGATGACAAGGAACTGAAAGCTTTTGCCAAGGTTCTCAAGGCCAAGTGCGGTACCGGTGGCACCATCAAGGATGGCGTGGTGGAGATTCAGGGTGACCACCGAGATCTTCTGGTTCCCCTGCTTCAACAGAAGGGCTGGACCGTCAAGAAAGCCGGTGGCTAATCGTCTGATACGCAATCCCTTTTTGCTCACGTTACAATAGGGCGTAAGACAGCGTTTCCCCGAATTCTGAGCAATCAACGAAATCCCTCACTCCGGTACCCCGGGGCTGGGGGGGTTCTGTGACCGGAGGCAAGCATGCGTATACTGGTTCTGGGTGCAGGTGTGGTGGGCACAACCACCGCCTGGTTTCTGCAAAAACAGGGACACCAGGTCACGGTGGTGGACCGGCAGAGTGGTGCCGGCCTGGAAACCAGTTACGCCAATGGCGGCCAGATTTCAGTTTCCCATGCCGAGCCCTGGGCCAATCCGTCGGCGCCGCTGAAGGTCCTGAAATGGCTGTTTCAGTCGGATGCGCCGTTGCTGTTCCGGCCCCGCCTGGATCCGGCCCAGTGGCGCTGGGCGCTCGCATTTCTGGCCGAGTGCACCTCCGCCAAGGCGGCCCACAATATCCGACAGATGGTCAACCTGGGCACTTACAGCCGCAGCCAGCTCCAGGCGTTGCGGGCAGAGCTGGGCCTGGATTATGACCAGCTGGAAAAGGGTATCCTCCACTTCTACACCAATCCCGAGGAGTTCGATGGCGCCCTGGCACCCACCCGCATCATGCAGGACCTGGGATGTGATCGTCAGATCATCGACGCCAACCGGGCGGTGGAACTGGAACCGGCACTGGCGCCGATCAAGGATCGCATTGCCGGCGCTACCTACACCTCCGAGGACGAGTCCGGAGATGCGCGAAAATTCACCCAGGCGTTGGCAAAACGTTGCGAAGAAGCCGGTGTGGAGTTCCGATATGACACGGATATTCTTGGTTTTGATCAGGCGGGTGACCGGGTTCTGGGTGTCCAGACCCTGAGGGAAGGGCACCACGAAACCCTGCGGGCCGACAGTTATGTGCTGTGCCTGGGTAGTTTCAGTGCCATTCTCGCCCGGCAGCTGGGCATTACCCTGGATATTTACCCCGCCAAGGGATATTCCATCACGGTACCGGTAAAGAACGAGGAAGCTGCGTTCAAGGTCAGTCTGACCGATGACGAATACAAACTGGTCTACTCCCGCCTGGGCGATCGCCTCCGGGTTGCCGGCACGGCCGAGCTCAGTGGTTACAGCCGCAAGCTGAACCTTACCCGCTGCCGCGCCATCGTGCGGCGTACCGCCGAAGTCATGCCGGAGGCGGGCGACTGGGACCGTGCCGAGTTCTGGACCGGGTTGCGCCCGGCCACGCCTTCCAACGTGCCCTACATCGGCAAGAGCCACTTCGCCAACCTGTACCTCAATACCGGCCACGGCACCCTGGGCTGGACCCACTCCTGCGGCTCGGCCGCGGCGTTGGCGGATATCATTGCCCGGCGGAAGCCGGAGGTGGATTTCAGCTTTGCCGGGATGTGAAAGCGCGGGCATGGAAAAGGGGTCAGATGAAAGCTTTCATCTGACCCCAACTTCACTTACTTCAACTGATCCCGGATCAACTTCTTGTTGATCTTGCCAACACTGGTCTTGGGAATGTCATCCACAAAGTTCATCTGCTCCGGGATGGCCCATTTGTTGATGTCGCCACTGTCGACAAACTGCTGCAGGTGCTTCTGGAGATCCTCCTGGCTGGCGTTTTCACCCGGCTTCAGGGTGACCAGCGCATAGGGTCGTTCGCCCCATTTCTCATCGGGTACACCGACCACAGCGGCACCGGCAACGGCCGGGTGCTGGCTGATCAGGTTTTCCAGATCCAGGGAGGACAGCCATTCGCCACCGGTCTTGATCACATCCTTGATGCGATCCTTGATGGTCAGGGTGTTGTCCGGCTCCATGCTGGCGACATCACCAGTGTGCAGCCAGCCGCCTTGCCAGAGCTCCTCGCCTTTCTCCGGTTCCTTGAAATAGCTCTGGGTCAGCCAGGGCGCGCGGGTAACCACCTCGCCTTTGGCTTCGCCATCGTGGGGGACCGGCTTGCCGTCCGGATCAACGATTTCAAGCTCGACCATGGGCACCGCGATACCGGTCTTGACCCGTTTGGCGGTCTGCTGCTCCAGCGGCAGTTCCAGATCCTCGGGCTTGAGATGGGTGGCACTCAGCAGCGGGCAGGTCTCGGACATGCCGTAACCGGTGTACATGCGAATGCCGAGCTTGGCACCGGCATCGCACAGGCCCTTGGTCAGGGCGCTGCCGCCGATCAGCACGTGCCAGTTGCTCAGATCCGCGGTCTTGATGGACTCGGTGGCCATCATCATCTGCATGATGGTGGGCACGCAGTGGGAGAAGGTGACCTTGTGCTCCCTGAGCAGGTCTACCAGCAGTTCCGGCTCATAGCGGCCCGGGTAAACCTGTTTGATGCCCATCATGGTGGCAGCGTAGGGCACACCCCAGGCGTGAACGTGGAACATGGGCGTGACCGGCATGTACACGGAGCTGGAACGCAGCAACGGCATTTCATCATACGCCGCCAGGGAGCCGGTCATGGCCAGGGTATGCAGGACCAGCTGCCGATGACTGAAATACACACCCTTCGGGTTGCCGGTGGTACCCGTGGTGTAGAAAGTAGTGGCAACGCTGTTCTCATCGAAATCCGGGAAATCGAAAGCGGTTCCCGCCCGACTCAGCAGGGACTCGTATTCACCGGCGGTGTCCAGACGGGTGTCAGCGGCCGACTCGGAGTCGGTCAGCTGGATGTAGGTCTTGACCGTCTCGATCTCGTCCTTGACGCCTTCGAGAATGGGCAGGAAATCATCGTGAACCAGGACCACGTCGTCTTCTGCGTGGTTCATGGTGTAGACAATCTGTTCCGGAGACAGGCGCACGTTGATGGTGTGCAGGACGGCACCGATCATCGGGATTGCAAAGAAGCACTCCAGGTAGCGAGGGGTATCCCAGTCCATGACCGCCACCGTATCGCCCGGCTTTACGCCGGCGTCCGTCAGGGCATTGGCCAGGCGGTGAATGCGTTCCATCAGGGTGGCGTAGGTGTACTTGCTGCGGTTGGCGTAGTGGATTTCCTGGTCCGGGTTATAACGGGGCCCCGAGAGCAGGAGCTGTTTGATAAGCAGGGGGTACTGATAGGCGTTCTTGGCCGGAGACAGGATTCGGGTCTGTGCCATCTTGTGTTCCTCTTTCTCTGCTTGTGCTTGTTATAACGATGAGAAAGATAAATCTGACACAGTTTGGGAAAAACGGGAACCGCTGAAAAGGAAAAAGTTGCAGAACGTACGCGTTAATTTTGATGCATCAAGTACGCTCTGCGAATCTAGATATTACTGATAGGTACAGAGATACGCAGTATCAATATCGGCTTTCGCCCGGAAGCTGGCCTGGCCGGCAACATCAAAGCTTTCGCCTGCGCCGTAGGTCATCCATTCTTCCATGCCCGGCAGCAGTACAGTCAGCGCTCCGCTGATGACCGTCATGGTCTCCTTCTTGGTGGTACCGAACTCGTACTCACCCGGACTGATCACGCCAACCGTGGCCGGGAGAGTGGCCGTCTGGAAGGCAATGGAT
The DNA here is from genome assembly GCF_046484525.1 of Marinobacter sp. Classification (GTDB taxonomy): domain Bacteria; phylum Pseudomonadota; class Gammaproteobacteria; order Pseudomonadales; family Oleiphilaceae; genus Marinobacter. The sequence continues at coordinate 27,591 of NZ_JAWOIS010000046.1, read as the reverse complement.
TTGGCTTTGCCGTCGAAATACTCGTTTACTTTAAGCATACGCTGGCCTCCTGAAATGGATTGGGCCGACTACTATACGGCAAAACCTTGCAACTCCAATGACATTTTTGGGCGGAATGTGGCGTGAAGATGGGGTCAGAAGAAAGCGTTCTTCTGACCCCTGTTCTCTCGTCCAACTCCCGGGGTGGTCACATGCTCAGGGGTCTGATGAAAGCCTTCATCTGACCCCATGTTCAACTAACCCCGGGCCAATCACTGCTCCCAGGGCTTCCCCTCAGTCCCCTCCGTCGTTTTCACCCCGATATGCATCGCCGCCTTGGCCAGGATGTTGGCGCTCACCGGCGCGGTCATGAACAGGAATACGGTAATCAGCACTTCGGAGATGTCGATACCCTCCCCCCGTGCGGTGAAGTAGATCACCGAGCCGAGCATGATGGCGCCCACGCCCAGGGTGGTGGCCTTGGTGGGGCCGTGCAGGCGGGTGAAGAAATCCGGCAGGCGCGCCAGGCCAATGGCGCCGATCAGGGTAAAGGCGCCTCCGAGCAGGAGCAGGAAAGCAATGGCGTATTCGGCAAACGGATTCATAAGGCTCTCCTATTCAATTACGCTGCCGCGCTTGAGGTACTTGGCCATGGCGACGGTACCCACAAACCCCATGACCGCGATCAGCAAGGCCGATTCGAGGTACATGCGGGTGCCCAGAGTGATACCCAGGAGGATGATCAGTGCAATCGCATTGATGTAGAGGGTATCCAGTGCCAGAACCCGGTCCGGCGCATCCGGGCCCTTGATCAGACGATACACGTTCAACAGGGCGGCCAGGGTGACCATGGCGATGGTGATGTACAGGGCGATAGTGATCATTTGAACATCTCCAATAGAGGCTGTTCGTAGCGATTACGGATGGCATTAATCACTTGCTGGTCATTGTCGGTATCCAGGGCGTGAACCAGTAACAGGCGTTGGTCGTCACTCACATCGACGCTGACGGTCCCCGGGGTCAGGGAAATGGTGCTCGCCAGGATGGAAATGGCCAGTGGGTGTTCCAGTTCCAGCGGATAGCAGACGAAGGCCGGCCGCGGCTTGCGGGGGCTGAGTATCAGCGCCGCTACCTCGAAGCTGGCAATCACGATGTCCTTGAGCACTCGGGCCAGGTACTTCGGCATCAGCCAGAACCGCATGAATAATGGGCGTTCGGGCCAGAATCCCTGGGTCATCTGCGGGATGGCCCAGGCCAGAATCAGGCCCAGCACCGCGCTGCCCCCGCTGATGCCGTCACTCAGGAACTGCCAGGTGACAAACAGGATCAGGCTAAGCAAGGGCTGGGGAAAACTCAGTCGGTCAAGCATCAGTTCTCCTCCCCGACCATCGGCGTCTGCAGGATTTCCAGATAGGCCGCACGGTTCTTCAGCTGTGCTGCGGTTGCGTCGGTGTATTCGTTGATCGGACCCGCGAAGGCAACGATCACCAGACTCATGCCAATCAGGGCACCGGTGGCGGCCCGCAGGTTACCCCCGAGCGGTTTTGGCTCCTCGATATGGCCGTCAACGGTTCGCCAGAACACAATGCTGCCGGCACGGCTGTAGGCGATAATGGTAAAGAAGCTGCCAATGATCAGCACCGACCAGAGCCACGCCATTTCGGGGCTGGAAGTCACCGAGTTGAGGATCAGGACCTTGGCAAAGAAACCACTCAGGGGTGGCAGGCCGGCAGCTGCCACTGCCCCAACGAGGAACAGCACGCTGATCATTGTGCGGTTACGCATACGTGGCGCTGTCACAATCTTGTCCAACGCACTGCCGCGCTGACTGGCCACCAGTTCCGCCAGCAGGAAGAGCCCGCCAACGGTCCAAGTAGTGTTAAGCAGATAGAACAAAGCTGCGGAGATGCCTTCCTCGGACCCCAGGGCAATTGGCGCCAATAGAGTGCCCACTGAAATAATCACCTGCCAGGCCACCAGAGTCTTCAGGCTCTGGGCGCCCAGGGCACCCACTACACCCATGATCAGGGTGATCAGGGCCAGCGGGAACAGCCAGTCCATGCCCAGATTGGCCAGGGCCCCGGCATCGTCGCCGAATATCAGCAGATAAACCCGCAGGATCGCGTAGATACCCACCTTTGTCATGACCGCAAACAGGGCAGCGACTGGTGCGGTGGCACGGGCGTAGGCCCTCGGTAACCAGAAACTCAGCGGCAGGAGGGCAGCCTTCAGGGCGAACACCACCAGGAGCATCATGCCTCCGGCCTTGACCAGCTCCAGTTCCTCACCGGAGAGCCATAGCACCCGAATGGCGAGGTCAGCCATGTTGAGCGTGCCGGTGACACTGTAGATCAGGCCGACACTGATCAGGAACACCGCCGAACCCACCAGGTTGAGCACCACGTAATGCAGGCCCGGAACCGTCCGGGCGGTGCCGCCGCCGTGCATCAGCAGTCCATAAGAAGCGATCAGCAACACCTCGAAGGCCACGAACAGGTTGAACAGATCGCCGGTCATGAAGGCGATGTTCAGCCCCATCAGCTGAAACAGGAAGAGGCCATGGAACTGGCGGTTGCCCTCGTCCGCTCCACCAATGGAGAACAGGTGGGCGAACAGGGCCAGAACGGCTGTCATTACCAGCATCAGTGCCGCCAGCCTGTCCAGGACCAGAACAATGCCGAACGGAGGCTGCCAGTTGCCAAACGCGTACAGCCGGTAGCTGCCGTCATCGGCCATAACCAGAAGCACGATGGTGGAAACCAACAGAAGCACTGTAGTGCCAAGAGCCAGGGTGCGCCGCAGGCTGATCGGGGCATAGCCCATGAATGCCTGCAGGACACCACCGAGCAGGGGAATCAGAATCGGAGCAATAAGCCAGTGGTTCATCGACTGCGTTCCTCCTCGCTTTTGTGCTCCGGTTTTTCCAGTCGTTCTCCCTGGCGGCCATCGACATGGTCGTCCCCGTTATCTGCGAGGTTTCTCAGGGACAGCACAACCACAAAGGCGGTCATCGCAAAGCCGATCACGATAGCCGTCAGCACCAGTGCCTGGGGCAGGGGATCGGAGTAGTTTTCCGTACTGCCCAGGATGGGCTGGCCACCGGTTGCCAGGCGCCCGCTGGAGAACAGGAACAGGTTGACGCCATAGGAGATGAGCGTCAGCCCGACAACCACGGGGAATGTCCGGGCCCGTAACAACAGGTAAACGCCCGAGGAGGTCAGAGCGCCGATAACAAGCGCGAAGACAAGCTCCATTACACACCCTCCTTCTTGGGCTTGATGGCGGAGTGGGGTGACAGCCGGCCAATGCTGACCAGGGCCAGCAGTGTGGCGCCGACTACGGTCAGGTAGACGCCAAGGTCAAACACCAGCGCCGAAGCCACCTCGAACTTGCCCACCACCGGCCAGGTGATGTAGCCGAAGGTAGACGTCAGGAATGGATAGCTGAAGGCCAGGCTGCCGGCACCGGCAATAATTGCGAACAGCAGGCCCAGGCCAACCACGTTGTGGTATTTGATGCCAATCCGCTCCTGGGTCCAGACCATGCCGCTGGCAATGTACTGGAGGATCAGCGCCACAGAGGTGATCAGGCCCGCGATAAAGCCACCGCCCGGCAGATTGTGACCCCGGAGGAAGATGAATGCCGACACCATCAGTGCCAGCGGCAGCATCGGCCGGGCAATCTGCTTGAGCATCATCGGATGGGCATCCCGGGTCCAGGGGTGGCCCATGCCATCGCCCGGAGGCGGCGTCAGGGCGGTATCCTTGAGCATGGCGTAGATCCCCAGGGCGGCGATGGCCAGCACCGTGATCTCGCCCAGGGTATCGAAGCCCCGGAAGTCCACCAGGATGACGTTCACCACGTTGGTACCGCCACCGCCGGTTTTGCTGTTCTCCAGGAAGAAGTCGGAAATGGAACTGAAAGGCTGTGTCAGCATGGCCAGGGTGACCAGGGTCATGCCGACGCCGGCAACCAGCGCAATCACGACATCCCGGCCACGCTGACCGCGAGTGCTCTCCAGTGGCGTCCAGGAGGGCATGTAGAACAGTGCCAGCATCAGCAGCACGATGGTGACCACCTCCACGGACAACTGGGTCATGGCCAGGTCCGGCGCCGAGAAACGGGCAAAGGCCAGCGCCACGATCAACCCCACCAAACTGAGCAGCACCAGGGCGTAGAAACGCTCCCGGTGCAGGAAGGCTGTCAGCAGAGCACAAACCACGAGTACTCCCGCCGCTACTGCGGTGGGAAGATCAACCGGGCTCAGCCCCAGTTCACCCACAAAGATGCCCACATTCATCAGAGGTGCCGCGGCCACGGTAATCACACTCAATACCAGCAACAGAGCATAGCGTTGCAAAGAGCCGTTCTCGATGCGAGCGATCAGGTCGTGCGAGAAGGCGGCAATCCGTGACACCGCCGCTTCGAACACCGCCTTTTCATCAATTTCCTTGAACCGTGCATGAAAATCAAAGAACTTCTGGCGCTGGGTGTACATCAACAAGCCACCGAAGAAAGCGACGAAGCTCATCAGCAGCGGAAGGTTCAGGCCATGAACCACGGCGAGTTTGTATTCCGGCACATTGCCGCCGAGGGTGGCAGATGCGGCGGAATACAGCAGCGGGCCGACAGAAATCGCCGGGAACATGCCCACCATCACACAGGCAAACACCAGGATTTCCACCGGAATCTTCATGTAACGAGGTGGCTCGTGGGGCGGGTATACAGGCAGGTCCACCGGCTTGCCGTTGAAGAACACGTCGTGGATGAAGCGTGCCGAATAGGCCACCGCGAAGATGCCGGCCAGGGTCGCCACGACTGGTGGCAACCAGGCCCAGAGCCCTGGCAGGTTCAGCTCCAGGGACTCGGCGAAGAACATTTCCTTGCTCAAGAAGCCGTTCAGCAGCGGTACACCCGCCATCGAGGCCGCCGCCACCATGGCCAGGGTCGCCGTATGGGGCATGTAGCGCCAGAGCCCGTTGATTCTGCGCATGTCCCGGGTACCGGTTTCATGGTCGATGATGCCGGCCGCCATGAACAGCGAGGCCTTGAAGGTGGCGTGGTTGATTACGTGGAAGACAGCGGCCACGGCCGCCAGTTGCGTGCCCATGCCGAACAGCAGGGTAATCAGGCCCAGATGGCTGACGGTGGAATAGGCCAGCAGGCCCTTGAGGTCATGCTTGAACATGGCGACATAGGCGCCGAGCAGCAGCGTCGCCATGCCGGTGAAACTCACCATGTAGAACCACTGTTCAGTACCCGCCAGCGCCGGATACAACCGGGCCATCAGGAATACACCGGCCTTGACCATCGTGGCCGAGTGCAGGTAAGCGGATACCGGCGTCGGCGCCTGCATGGCGTGGGGGAGCCAGAAATGGAACGGAAACTGGGCGGACTTGGTAAACGCGCCGAGCAGCACCAGCGTCAGCGCCACCGGGTACATGGTGTGGGCCTTGATCTGGTCCCCAGCGGCGAGGACATCGTCCAGCTCGAAGCTGCCGACGATGTTTCCGATGATCAGGATGCCAGCCAGCAGTGCCAGACCGCCACCGCCAGTCACCGCCAGGGCCATCCGGGCACCTCGTCGGGCGTCCTGCTTGTGGGTCCAGTAACTGATCAGCAGGAAAGAGACCAGGCTGGTCAGCTCCCAGAAGATCAGCAGCAGCAACAGGTTGCTGGACATCACGATACCCAGCATCGAGCCCTTGAAGCAGAGCAGCAGCGCGTAGAACTTGGCGATGTTTTCCTTCGGCTTCAGGTAGTAGCGGGCATAGAGGATGATCAGCAGCCCGATGATCAGAATCAGCAGCGCAAACAGGAGGGACAGACCGTCCAGGCGAAAGCTGAGCGAGATGCCCAGGGCGGGCAGCCACTCCTGGTGGAACAGAACGTAGCCACCGTCGGCTAACACCTGCCAGTTCGGGTAAAGGGCAGCCAGTGCAATCAGGGCCGGAACTGAAGAGGCAATGGCAATTGCCGTTCGCCCCCCCTGGGCGAACAGGGGCGCGGCAATCGCCCCCAGGAAAGGCAGTAAAACGACCAGCGGTAGCGACATCGCAACCTCGTTATCGGATTTTTTCTTTTACGTATGAAAATGGGCGTGTGTGCAGAAGTCTAGTCTCCGGACGCGGACCCTGCATGGCGCAAGGCCAGCAAGAACGCGCCGGGGGCCTGGAATCAGGCGAAGGGCGGATCCGGAAAATAGGGCAGACGACCGCGGTGGCGGGCGATATCTGCCGCTACGGGCGGGCGAATGGTCTGTTTGCAGCCGAAGGACCTTTCGGTCATTGGTTGCTCCGTCAGTCTAATGTGGGATTTGATCATACGTGGCCCGTCGGTAAGGTCAAGTCAACTTGCGATTGATCAAGTGTATACTCGCCATAAATAGTCCGTGAGAGAGTCCCATGAGCGAAACGTATCCGAACCTTTTGAAACCTCTCGATCTCGGCTTTACCGAACTCAAGAACCGGGTGTTGATGGGATCCATGCACACAGGCCTGGAGGATCGGTTCTGGAATATCCACAAGTTCGCCCGTTACTTCGCCGAGCGGGCGGAGGGCGGCGTTGGCCTCATGGTGACGGGCGGATTCTCCCCCAATCTGGCCGGGCAGCTGGCCCCCCTGTCATCAACCATGAACAACCGGACTACGGCATTCCTGCATCGGCATGTTACTGGCGCGGTTCACGAGGCGGGCGGAAAGATCTGCCTTCAGCTGTTGCACGCGGGTCGATACGGCTATCAGCCGCTGATCGTTTCGGCTTCTGCAACCAAGGCACCGATCAGTCCGTTCAAAGCCCGTGCCCTGTCCACAAAGGGCGTTGAGCGACAGATAAACGACTTCGTCAATGCTGCAAAACTGGCAAAGTTTGCTGGCTATGACGGCGTTGAGGTTATGGGCTCCGAAGGCTATTTCATCAACCAATTTCTCTGTGAGCGCACTAACAAACGGACGGACACGTGGGGCGGCCCCTACGAGAACCGTATGCGTCTACCAGTGGAAATTGTCCGGCGCATACGCGAGACGGTGGGACCGGAGTTCATCATTATCTACCGGCTGTCCATGCTGGACCTGGTTGAGGGCGGGCAGACCTGGGATCAGATTGTCACCCTGGGGAAGGCCGTCGAGCAGGTGGGAGCCACTATCATAAACACCGGTATAGGCTGGCACGAGGCGCGGGTACCCACCATTGTAACCTCGGTGCCACGCGGTGGCTTTGCCGATGTCACTGCCAAGTTCTACGGTGAGGTGGATATCCCGGTGTGCACCACGAATCGCATCAACACGCCGGAGAAAGGCGAAGAGATTCTTGCCGCAGGCAAGGCGGACATGGTGTCCATGGCCCGGCCCCTGTTGGCGGACAGCGAGTTCGTGCGCAAGGCCGAGCAGGGACGCAGTGACGAGATCAACACCTGCATTGCCTGTAACCAGGCCTGCCTGGACCATGTGTTCCAGGCCAAACGAGCGTCCTGCCTGGTGAATCCGCGGGCATGTCATGAAACCGAACTGGTCTTGACGGTAGCACCGGTGGCCCGGCGGGTTGCCGTGGTGGGTTCAGGCCCTGCCGGCCTGGCAGCGGCGACGACGGCTGCCAAACGTGGCCACAAGGTCACCCTGTTCGAAGCAGACGACCGGATCGGCGGTCAGTTCAATTACGCAAAGCGCATTCCGGGAAAAGAGGAATTCTACGAGACCCTGCGCTACTACCAGCGACAGATCGAGTTGCTGGAAATCGATCTGAAGCTCGGAACCCGCGTCGATGCAGGCTCCCTGCTTGAGCAAAGCTTCGATGATGTGGTGATCGCCACTGGCGTCAAGCCACGAACCCCAAAAATAGATGGTATTGACCACCCGAAGGTGCTCGGTTACCTCGACGTGCTCCGTGACAACAAACCGGTAGGCGAAACCGTCGCGGTCATTGGTGCTGGCGGCATTGGCTTTGATGTCAGCGAGTTTCTGACCCATGACGTCAGCCATCAGCCGGAAGGCGAACAGGTGGCTGTTGCCGACTGGCAGGCAGAATGGGGCGTAGACCCCGAGTTTGAGGGTCCCGGAGGCCTGGCCGAGCGCAAACCGACGCCATCACCCCGCAAGATCTACCTGATGCAGCGGAAGACCGGTAAAGTGGGTGGTGGCCTCGGCAAGACCTCGGGCTGGGTCCACCGGAGCAGCCTGAAACATCGGGGCGTGGAAATGCTGCGGGGCTGCCGATATGAGCGTATTGACGATCAGGGCCTGCACATTTCAGTGACTGACAAGGATGGCAAAGTTACCGAAAGCAGGGTGCTGGCCGTAGATAACGTTGTAATTTGTGCAGGCCAGGAACCGTACCGGGAACTCTTTGACCAGTTGTCGGCCTCTGGTGTGAAGACTCATCTGATCGGCGGCGCAGATGTTGCCGAAGAACTGGACGCAAAACGAGCCATCCGGCAGGGAACGGAAGTCGCAGCCCAACTATGACATTACTTATCGCCTTCGCAGTGCTGTCGATTGGCTTCTCGTTTTTGTTCTCCATTCTGGAAGCGTCGTTGCTCTCGGTTATGCCGAGCTACATAGCCTCACTGAAAAAAAGATAATCACGTGCTTTTCCTGAAGCTGAAGAAGCTCAAGAGCGACATCGATGATCCCCTTTCGGCGATACGCATGCTCAATAGTGACGCTGGAGGACATATTGGAGACACTTTTGGGCACCAAGATCATGGACGAAACCGACAACGTCTCCGATCTTCGCCGGTATGCCAAACAGCGCTGGAGCCGGCGACTGCGCAAAATGGGATCCTGAGGGACCCGCTGACCGGCGTCAGCGGATCGACTTCAGTGCCGAGAAGATCGCCTCGGCTTCGGCTTCAAGTACTTGACAGCGAAGAGGATTGCCTTGCTGCAGTGCTCGGGCGAGTTGCTTCTGTTTCATGTCATAGAGCCGGCTGAGGACATCTGCCCGACCCGACTTGGCTGGTGCGTTCATGGAATACCACCTCCCCACGTGAACACCTTGTGTCAATAATCTTTACGTTCTCCAGTGCCTGATGGCCCTGTTTAATATTAGATGCATAACATGGGCCAGTGTTACACCGCGCCAGTCAGTGCCCGAATCTTGCCCGATAGGCCCCCAGATCCCACCAGGCCAGCGATAGGGACAACCACCCGAGACTGTGTGCAGCAGGGATGCTGCACTCAAGCCTCCAGGGGTGAGGCCGAGCGCTTATGAAGCGAAGGTTCATGCGACAGCCGAACGACTGCAATCTGTGATTGCTGGACCCCGCAGGGGGATTCACGGCGTGTTTCAGGAGCGATCCTTCCGGCGAGGCCCGGGCGGTCTTATAAGACGTTTGGCGGTATTCACCAGAAATGTGTCAGAAATGCCGGTTCCAACACAACCACCGGTTATGCGAATCTAGGCAGCAATAAACAGGAGACCCAGAATGACCGACACCCTGATTGACCGCCGAGACCTGGCATTCCAACTCTACGAAGTACTCGACACCGAATCCCTCATCACCCGCGAGCGCTTCAGCGAACACAACAAGGACACCTTCGACGCCGTCATCGAAACCGCCGACAAGATGGCCCGCGAACAGTTCGCCACCCACAACAGCGCCGCCGACAAGAACGAACCCCGCTTCGAAGACGGCCAGGTCAAAATGCTGCCCCAGGTCAAACAGGCCTTTGACGCCTACGCCGAAGCCGGTTTCATCGCTGGCCGGTACGACTACGAGCTTGGCGGTATGCAGCTGCCCGAATCCGTCATGGCCGCCTGCAACGGTTTCTTCACCGCCGCCAACCCCGGCACCGCCGGCTACCCGTTCCTGACGACCGCGGCCGCTAACCTGATCCGCATCTTCGGCAATGAACAGCAGAAAGCCACCTATCTGCCCCACATGCTCTCCGGCCGCTACTCCGGCACCATGGCCCTGACCGAGCCCCACGCCGGCTCCAGCCTCGCGGACATCCGCACCTCCGCCAGCCCGACCGACGACGGCCACTACCTGATCAAAGGGGCCAAGATCTACATCTCCGGCGGCGAGCAGTCCATCACCGACAACATCGTCCACATGGTCCTGGCCAAGATCAAAGGCGCGCCGGCCGGGGTCAAAGGCATCTCCCTGTTCATCGTGCCCAAGTTCCGGGTCGATTCCGAAGGCAACCCGGGTGAACGCAACGGTGTCAGCCTCGCCGGCCTGATCCACAAACTCGGCTATCGGGGCACCACCTCCACCGCCCTGAGCTTCGGTGACGACGCTCCCTGCCACGGCTACCTCGTCGGCGAGCCCCACCAGGGCCTCAAATACATGTTCCAGATGATGAACGAAGCTCGCCTGGGTGTCGGATTCGGCGCTGCGGTCATCGGCTACCGGGGCTACATGCACAGCCTCGAATACGCCAAGGACCGCCTGCAGGGCCGCAAACCCTCCGAAAAGAACCCGGAAAGCCCGCAGGTGCCCATCATCGAACACGCTGATGTTCGCCGCATGCTGCTGGCGCAAAAAGCCTACAGTGAAGGCGGTCTGGCCCTGTGCCTCTACGGCGCAAGTCTGGTGGATGACCAGAACACCCACCCGGAAGAACAGAAACGCCTGGAAGCCGGCAAGCTGCTCGACCTGCTGACTCCGGTGATGAAGGCCTGGCCTTCGGAGTACGGTCCCAAAGCCAACGACCTGGCCATCCAGGTCTATGGGGGGGCCGGCTACACTCGGGAATACCCCGTGGAACAGTGCTGGCGGGACAATCGCCTGAATCCGATCCACGAGGGCACCAACGGCATCCAGGCCCTTGACCTGCTCGGTCGCAAGATCTGGCAGGACCAAAGCCACGGCCTCCAACTGTTGATGCGGCAAATGCAGACTGACCTCGAAGCCGCTACCACCGACCGCTGCCAGCAGTGGGCGCTGTCCCTGAGCGAAACCCTGCAACAGGCGGTCAAAGTCACCCAGAGCCTGGGAAAATCCCTCATGGGCGGCGGCAACCCCGACAACGTCCTGGCGAATGCTTCATGTTATCTGCACCTCTTCGGCCATATCACCGTGGCCTGGATGTGGCTGCGCCAGGCCAATGCCGCGGCAAAGGCCCTGGAACCCGCTTCCACAGAAGACGACCAAAACTTCTATAACGGCAAGCTGCAGGCCGCCCAGTACTTCTTCCACTGGGAACTTCCCACCGTTGCCCAGGACCTGGTGCTGCTGCGCAATCAGGATGACACCTGCCTGAACATGAAAGCGGAGTGGTTCTGATGGCCCTGGTCAAGGTAGAAAAACAAGGCCACATCCTGTTGATCGGCCTCAACCGCCCGGAAAAAATGAACGCCATGAACCGGGCCATGTACCACGAAATCGCCGCCGCCTATTTCCAGCTTCAGAATGACCCGGAGCTCCGGGTCGGATTGATGTACGCCGAAGGAGACCACTTCACCAGCGGCCTGCAACTGGACGACTGGGCCGGTGTCTTCGCCAACGGCAAAGGCATCGAACCGGACGAAGGCGAACTTGACCCGTTCCACATCACCGGCGAAGGCCTGACCAAACCGGTCGTGTTTGCGGCCCAGGGCATCTGCTTCACCTGTGGCGTCGAAATGATGCTCAACACCGACGTCCGCGTGGCCGCCAAAGGCACCCGCTTCGCTCAGCTGGAAGTCAAACGCGGCATCTTCGCCTGCGGCGGCGCCAGCATCCGGTTACAGCGGGAAATCGGCTGGGGCAACGCCCAACGGTACCTGCTGACCGGCGACGAATGGAGCGCTGACCAGGCCTACCAATGGGGCCTGATCCAGGAACTGGTCGAGCCCGGCGAGCAGTTCAACAAGGCCCTGGAAATCGCCGAAAAAATTGCCAAGGCCGCGCCGCTGGGTGTTCAGGGGAGTTTGAAGTCCTCAAAAATCGCGGTCAGTGAAGGTCAGGAAGCGGCCAAACAGCGATTGTTCCCGGACCTGCAGCCGGTTATGGCCAGTGAGGATGTAAAAGAAGGGATTCAGTCGTTTCTAGGAAGGCGTGAGGCTGTTTTCAAAGGAAAATAACTCCGAGATCTGAACGGTCGGGCGCTCCCATCCTTCCGAAACCGTCTGTGGCCATGGATGGCCACAGCCGAGCCCTACAGGGACGTACTTGCGGGCGTGTTTCGGAAGGATGGGGGCGCCTGACCGCAGGCACCCAACTCTGCGGCTACGCAGCCTCGGAATCCGACCTGGACTCCCGCCGAGCCTTGGCCTCAGCCGCCACCCTGGCAGCATAATCCGCATACCTGGCCATCAGCTCCTCCTTCCGATCCGGATCCCAGTTGATCTTGCTGAGATTGCCCTCGTAGTGGTCGATGACTCGCTTGTCCATCTCCTCGTACCACCAGTTCGGAACATAAGCCGGCAACAGCATCGATGCATAGCCACCGGGCAACTGTGGCGCCTTCTCGAAGTGGCGCAAGGCCTGGAAACTCCGGGTCGGATGGGCGTGATGGTCCGAATGCCGCTGCAGCTGATACAGGAACAGGTTGGTCACAATGTGATTGCTGTTCCAGCTGTGCTCCGGCTTCGTCCGCTCATACTTGCCGTTCTTGTCCTTCTGCCGCAGCAGACCATAGTGCTCGATGTAGTTCACGCTCTCCAGCAGACTGGCGCCATACACCGCCTGCGCCGCCAGGAACGGAACCGCACGGGGACCGCACACCAGCGTGGTGGCACCAAAGAACCCGGCACTCATTGCCCAGCCCTGCAGCAACTCATTGTCCAGACTCCAGAAACCCTTGCCCTTGCGAGCCAGACGGGCCTTCTCGATCTTGACCGACGACTTGATGCCGCCAATCACCGTCCGCGGCAGGAACTTCCAGAAACTTTCACCCATACGGCTGCTGGCAGGGTCCTCCGGGGTGGCTACCCGCTTGTGATGCCCGAAATTGTGCTCCACCAGGAAGTGCGTGTAACCGGTCGGCGCCAGCGCCGCCATCGCCAGCAGCTTGTTCAGCTTATTGGACTTGTGGCCCAGCTCATGGGCTGTGTTGATGCCCACTCCATTGATGGCACCAACCGTCAAAGTCAGACCGATCTTGTCCTCAATTGGGGTCTTCTTCCGGCTGGCCAGCCAGGCGCCCATGAACGTCATGGCGTACTGGGTCGGGATGAACGCCTTCACAATCCGGTCATAGTATTTGTCCTGCTCCAGTGGCTTGACCGCTGCTTCCGGAGGATTGCTCTGATCTTCACCGATGGCCCGGTCCAGGGCGGGAATGATTCCGTGTACCAGCGCCGGACCAGTCCAGGCGAGGGCTTTAAGTTTCTTCGGGGCGATGGCATACCCGGACAGGGCGGCCAGGCCGATGCCGGGCAGGGCGGGGCCAAGGAGCCACAGGTAACGTTTCGGATCTGTCCAGTCCTTGCCGTTCTGAAGGGAGGCATCCTTCTCTTCATGCTTTTGTACCGCGTCGTTGACCTTGGCATTCATATCCGGATCTCCGTCTTGTTCATTGTTTGATCCAATTTATGTCGGACAATCGGGCAATTCAACTTTTGTCGGACAATTTTGGTGGGTTGGCATGAAATGACAAGCAAAGAGAGAGTGGCGAATCCACGACAACTGAACCAAACTTTGTGCAAACAACAATCAGCTCGGCCAAACAGCGCGACAGGGATGATTCAGCCATGACACCTCAAGATACTCAGGGCGCCGTCGCCCATTGGTCCGTTCAGGATATGCTCCGGGAATACGTGACCACAGGCAAAATGGCAGAAGTCGTGTACCGGGATGGAGCCGGTCAGGTCTGTATTGCCCACGACACCATCCGGGACATTTTCAGCCGTGCCGGCAAGGACTTTATCCTCCTCGGCAGGGGGGAAATGGTGGGTGTTGACCACGTCATCACCATCGATGGCAGGTTCCCCACTGTAAGTTGCTGCTAACCAAAGGGTAATGCCCCAGTAATTGTGTTATCTGCCGCCATGGGCGTAATCTCATCCCCATTGCGATTGATCTTCAACGGAGGGAACGTTATGAAAAAGCAAATGCTCGTAGCCATGGCATTGGCCGCTTCACTGGGGCTGGTAGCCTGCAGCTCAGAGGACGAGGAGGCCAACCAGGGCGTGGACATCGAACAGGCCGCCGACAACGCCGGTGATATGGCGGAAGAAGCCGGCGATGCAGTAGGCGATGCCGCAGAGGAAACCGCGGAAGAGGTGGAAGAGGGGTACGACGACGCGACCCAGCAGTGAATACGCCCTCGCCAGTCTCCTGCTGGGAGGCTGGCGTTTTGCTGTCAATAAACAGTTATGAATTTGTCTTCAAACAGTTCCCGTCCTGTCATATTTCCTGCCGAAACTGGCCTCTCCAAACCAACTTCCCCTGACCGTTGTGAGAGAGGCAAGAAATGGCCAAGCACGATCTTGATCCGAACTACCTGAACCCGAACTACGAGCCGGTAGTCAACCATTCCGAAAACACCCCGTTCCACCAGGTTCTGGCTGCCCGTATGCAGCGTCGTACCGTTATGAAAGGCACTGTGGGTGCCGCGTTGGCCAGTGTTATGGGTTTGGGGCTGGCAGGTTGTGGTGGTGACAGTGACAGCAATGCCAGCACCAGCACGAGTGACACTCCCGACGCCGATGTTCCGACCACCGAGCTGGGATTCAAAGCGGTGCCGGTTTCAACCGCTAACGAGATCAAAGTTCCGGAAGGTTACTCTTCACAGGCCTTCCTGCCCTGGGGTACCCCGATTACCGGTTCCTATCCCGAATACAGGCCGGACGGCACCAACAGCGGTGCTGACCAGGAGCAGCAGGTGGGCATGCACCATGACGGCATGCACTTCTTCCCGATCGATCTGAAGGCGGGAGGAAACAGTTCGACCGAAGGCCTGCTGGTGATGAACCATGAATACATCAACCAGGGTGCTCTGCACGCCAACGGTGCTACGTATAGGTGCTACGTATAATAGCAGCGGCAACCGCCCTTCGGATGAAGTCCGCAAGGAAATCGGAGCTCATGGTGTTTCCGTCGTTCATATCAAGCAGGACAGCAATGGTACCTGGGATACCGTATTCGGCAGCCCATTCAACCCGGAAAGCACTCCTCAGACGCGCACGGCGCTTGGACGTTTCGGTCACGAAGGTGTCATCTTTGCGCCAGTGAAGGAAGGCCAGCCGGTTGTCTGCTACTCGGGCGACGACTTCCGGTTCAATGAGGACGGCACCGGTGAATGGCTGCCGTTGGATCTGGATAATGCCGATTTCGCCGCCAACCCGATCGCCAACAACCAGAATGGTCACATTATTCGCTGGATGGAGGCGGGTAACGACCATGGTGCAACCTCCTTTGATTGGGACATCTTCGTGTTTGCCGGTCTCCAGGGTACCGAGACCGTTGTCGAGGGTGATGCGGTGGTAACCTTGAACGACGACAACATCTTCAACAGCCCGGATGGCCTGTGGTTCGACTACAATGGCCGCTTGTGGATCCAGACGGATGGTCGTGACGAGGCTCCGTATCAGAACAACATGATGCTGGCCGCCAATCCGGAGACCCGTGAAATCAAGCGATTCTTCGTTGGCCCCGTCGGTTGCGAGGTGACAGGTGTTGTCACTACCCCGGACGTCAAGACCATGTTTGTCAACATCCAGCACCCGGATGGTAACTGGCCGGATTCCTCCGATCCGCGTCCCCGGGATGCAACCGTCATCGTTACCCGCGATGACGGTGGTGTTATCGGCGCCTGATAGCCTCAAATCAGGAAGAAGTTGATTGAGAGGCCGACCCTGCACAAGTGGGGCCGGCCTTTTCTTTCATTGTTCGAGTCCGCGAAAACCACGGGTAGGCTTCGAAAAAGGCTGTGTTAGACTTCCGGAAAACCGATTGGAAGGAGTAGTTACCTTGCCCGAGGAATACATCCCCGCAAACGACGACCCCATGCAGCGCCGCTCGGACTCCGGGCGCAACCTGGCAGTGGCCGTTTACATCCTTCAGGCACTCGCGTTCTTCCTCGGCGGAATCACCGGTCTGGTGGGCGTGATTATCAACTACGTGAAGCTGGATGATGTCCGCAATACCTGGATTGAGCGCCACTTTCGCTGGCAGATACGGACCTTCTGGATCGGTTTGCTGTGGACGGTGATCGGAATTGTTACCACGCCGCTGATCATCGGCTGGTTTATCCTGCTGGGTATTTCAATCTGGATCATCTACCGGATTGTGAAGGGCGCTCTGGCCCTGAATGAAGGCAAGGTGGTCTGAACCCGGATCATCCGGTCTGTCGTGAACTGGCCCAATAGCGAATCTCGGCGCACAGCGCGCAGTGCTGTTTCTGGCAGGTTTCTTCGTCGTGGATCTGTATGCCGTGGAGCTGCAATGGCTGGTAGCGGCGCAGGGAATGCTTACTGCCATGGCGCTTCAGGTAATCGTCCAGGATGGAGCGGGCCTCTGCCTCTGACTCGAAGGGGCCCAGATCGCGTGCCTCTCGCGTTCTCACAAACCACCCCGCAGGCGTTTTCAGGAACCGGTTGCTCTTGACCGGTCCATCCTGGATATGACCGGGATCTTCCGCCACCGATTCTACAAGTCCTTCGACCCTCTCCTTTTGTCGTGCCTGTTTTGACAGGCGCTTCAGTCCCTTTCTGATCATTCTGGTTCTCTCATGTTTCTATGCACCGCGGTTCTCGAAGTTGCCCGGAGCAAAATATATCAGCTTCCGAGGTAATTTGTGACGTGGTTCACAAAAAAGTCTGAATGCCAAAAGGAGAACGGGCCATTTGAAGAGGCCGATCGTTACCGACGACACATCACATATGGCCAAGTGTATGGTTCTAAAGATGTAACGATCGCGTCACAAAAAAAGCAGGCGTCAGGATCAAAGTTGGTAAATTTGACGCAGGTCAATGCGGATTAAGGCCAAGCAATGTCGTGCCCGTTTGGCCCAAACTGCCAATGTCCAAGAAATACGATCACGGGTGTGATCAGAAGGAAATCCGATAAGAGAAAACAATAGAAAGGAGTGGTTGCATGATGAGACGGCGAGCATTGACCTCTGTAATTGCCGCAAGCAGCCTCGCGCTGGCCGCGCAGGTTGCCCAGGCTGAGGCGGTCAGGCATGAGACCGAGGTATCGCTGCTGGGCACTTACATTGAGCCTGACAGTGACCGCACCGATGAATACGGCTCTGCGGTACGGGGCATTTTCAGCATCCGGATGGGCAAGCACTGGTGGGTAGAACCCCAGTTCTATACTGGTGTCATCGAGACCGGCGTAGATGGCGGCACTGACTATTACCAACAGGGTCTGGGAGCCGACCTCAGCTACCGTCTGTGGGAGAGTGATTCGTTCACCCCCTACGGCTCTCTTGGCGGTGGTGTCTCACGAAATGACGTGGCCAATAATCCGGCCAGCGAATTTGGCGGTTACGGCAACGCTGCTTTGGGCATCCTCAGCAGTTCCTTCACCCAGTCTGGCCTCAGGGTGCGAGCCGATGCCCGCTACGTCTACGACTCCTTTGACGACGGACTTTCCGACCTCCATTTCAGCCTCGGCGTGACTGTTCCCATTGGCGCCACCGCACCCGGATTGTCGAGAAAACCACCGTTATCGAGAAGCCTGTGGTTGTTGAGAAAGACTTCGCCGATTCGGACAAGGACGGCGTTGTGGATGGTGTCGATCAGTGCCCGAATACCCTGGAAGGTCTTGAGGTCAATTCCGTGGGCTGCGTCGAGACTGACAAGGCCCAATCCGTGGTTCTGCAGGGCGTGACCTTTGAATTCAACTCGGATCGCCTGACCGCCAATGCCCGGGATATCCTCATTCCGGCCGCCGACGCCCTTAAGGGACAGCCGGATCTGAATGTGGAACTGGCCGGGCACACCGATAGCGTGGGCTCCGAAGCCTACAACCAAAAGCTGTCGCAGCGCCGGGCAGAGTCCGTGCGTAATTACCTGCTAGACCTCGGCTTTGATCCTGACCAGTTGACCGCTGTCGGCTATGGCGAATCGAAGCCGATTCGCAGCAACGACACCGAGGAAGGCCGCGAACGGAATCGTCGCGTTGAATTCAATGTTGTCTCCGAGTGAGATGTAGAGGGAGTTTGAATATGAATCTCAAAAACTATAACTGGCCTTTGATACTGCTGGCTACTGCGCTGCTTTCGCTGGCGGGGTGTAAGTCTGACAGTATGGTTGTTCCTGATAGTGGCATTGGTGGCGATTCTCAGGTCTTTGATGCTGATGGTGATGGCATTCCGGATAATCAGGATTCCTGTCCGAATACGGTTAACAGCGGTGTTGATGCTGATGCCGATGGTATCGATGATGCCTGTGATGGAGAGGTAACCAGCAACGACCTCGACAATGACGGGGTGCTCAATAGCGAGGACAACTGCCCCCTCGTCAAGAATCCTGGCCAGGCCAACAAGGACAGTGACCTGTATGGCAATGCCTGCGATACCGATGCTGATGGTGACGGGGTCGATGACAAAACCGATAATGGTGATGGCACGTTCACCGTCATTCCGGTTTCAGGGGGTGGGGATAACTGCCCATTGACGCCGAACAGCAGTCAGGCTGATCAGGATAATGACGAAATCGGTAATGCTTGTGACGACGACATTGACGGCGATAACGTCAATAACGATGTGGATAACTGCCCGCTAGCAGCAAACGCCGATCAGGCAGATGATGATGGCGATGGTGTTGGTAATGTCTGCGAAGCTGACGCAGACAGCGATGGTATCCCCGATGGCGCGGATAACTGCCCTGATATAGCGAACCCGGACCAGGAAGATCTTGATGGTGATGGTCAGGGTGATGTCTGCGATTCTGACACCGATGGTGACGGAATTGATGATGAAAATGCACGTGGGCAACCCCTGGATAACTGTCCATTGGCAGCTAACCCGGACCAGGCTGACACTGACGGCGATGGCATTGGTGATGAGTGTGACTTGGTGAATGATGCAGAATATGCGTGCGATTTAGGCGAGCAATTCTCACCGATGTTGACCAGTGATACCGATTTGGCAGCGGAAGCGTCCAAAGATCGCTCTGACTGCCTGCTCAGTCTTGGTCTTCTGTGTGATGTCGACTCACCCGAGAACGTTGTCGACAACGATCTGGCGAACTTTGCCACTATGCTGAACGGCGTGGATTTGCTCGGGCTTTCCGCAGTTAGACTCCGTGTTGCCACAACCACTGGATTCGCTTACCCGGGAAGTAATGCCGTCGGTATAGCTTTCAATGAAAGCGCTCAGTCGCTGCAGACGGATCTTCTGGGTGGTCAACTGATCGTTCGGACGCTGCTTGATGGCGCTGTTCAGGAGGAGAGCACAGCGACAGGGGCACTGGATCTTGATCTTCTCGGCGCATCTGGCTTTTTGGGCGGGACAGATAGCTCGTTCCTGGTCTTCCAGACAGAGCAGCGGTTTGACAGTGTTGAAGTGGAATTTGCCCCCTCACTGCTCTCACTGCTCAATGAGGTCAACATCCAGGCGGTGTGCGCAGCCAAAGAGGGTCTTTGATCTCGCTGGCAGCACATGAAACCTCGAATCAGGGCCGGCAATTTGCCGGCTCTTTTTGTTTTAGATCTGACTTCCGACCCAACTCACCGAAGCCAGCCCAACAAGGAAAACCAGCACTGCGATTAACACCCTTCTGCGCCGGTGTGGTGGCACCAGACTAGGCTGCGCTGCGGTCCCTTCGGTCACTCCACTCATGATGTTACCTCCACGGAAATTCCGGCAGTGCGGGCTGTAGTGACCTGTCTGCCAGGGATACTGAAATAATTTCTGCAGTTATGCCGAGTCCACGGGAAATACATTGATTCAGCCTCCCGGCTTCTTTGGTGAGAGAAGGGAAGGCTTGGGTGGGTGTTCGTCGGAGAGTGTTGAAGAAGAGTCGGGAATCCGGCCCGTCGGCAGAGAAGGCGAAAAAAGTATTGGGCGTTATGTTGCTGCCCGTGTCTGTCCATTCGCATGTTCAATCCTTTACCGGATTGGATAACCACTACACGAAATGACATTTCCCTGTCGGGCCACATCCTATGACACACTATAGATCACAGCAGCCGGATGGGGATAAAAAATATGTTAAATATTCGGATTGATCCTGGAATTCACCAGACGGGACACTAGGCAATGGCCAGGGCTCCCTGGTAGTCCAACGTCTCCGCGCACCTGCCGCAATTGTTCTTTACGCATGTCTCGGAATCGTGAACTGAGAATCCGCTGTACCGGTGATCGGGGTCACGAGGGTTCAGGCCTGCATGAAGCTTGATGTGAGCCGCCAGCGCAGCATAGGCTTGTGGTTTCGTCGGAAAGGGGCCCAGATCATAGGGTTCGCGAGTCAGGGCATACCAGCCGGCCGGTGTCTTCACAAATCGGCGGGGATCAGACTGTGGATTGATCTTGCCAGTATTCATGGGCCATGGCTCCGGATGGGTTATCTGCCTGAGTTGAAAATCTTTTTTTCTCAATCCTGTCGGACAATTTACTCTAAACAGGTCATTGCGAAATTGTTTGAAATGACCGGGTTTCCCGGCAAACGGGTCAATGTTCGCACATCCTTTCCTGTCTGTAATCAGGATCTAATCCACTGAACCAGGTCAGCGAAGGGCATTGGGCGCGCGAAGTAGTAGCCCTGAAACGCACCGCAGCCAAACTCTTTCAGCTTTTCCAGCTCATCCGCAGTCTCGACACCCTCGGCGACGACATTCAGGTCCATTTCTCGTGCAAGAGTGATAACGCCCCTGCAGACTTTGGCATCTCTCTCGCTGTAGGGGACCCTCTCGACAAAGCTTCGATCAATTTTGATCTTGTTCACTGGCAGGTCTCGCAGATAGCTGAAACTGGAGAAGCCGGTGCCAAAATCGTCTATTGCGGTGGCTATTCCCATGCCGCTGAGCGCGTGGAGTGTGTCAATAGCACCTTCCGTATCTTTCATCAGGATGCCTTCGGTAAGCTCCAGCTCCAGATATTCCGGCGGCAGACCGGTTTTCTCAAGGGTCGCTCGCAACGCTGCCATGAACGTTGGACGGTGAAACTGCATGGGCGAGAGATTTACAGCCATTCTGCCCCTCAAGAGGCCCATGGATCGCAGCTTTTGGGCATCCTGACAGGCTTGGGTGGTAACCCATTTGCCAACCTGAATGATCTGCCCGGTTTCCTCTGCGATCGGGATAAACTCAGCCGGAGAAATAAAGCCTTTAACCGGGTGTTTCCAGCGAATGAGAGCCTCGATACCGCAAAGTTCCCCGTGCTCATTTGTCTGTGGTTGATAGTGCAGTTGAAGCTGAGCGGACTGTATGGCCTCCTGCAGGTCATTTCTCAGAGTCACCCGTTTTGAAACCTTGGTGTCCAGGTCGGGGGTAAAAATCTCGTAGGTGTTCCGGCCACGCTGCTTGGCTTTGTACATGGCCATATCGGCCTGCTGTAACAGTTTTTCCGGGTGGTCGACGCCAGCAGAAAGTACGCTGATGCCGATGCTTGCTGAGATGTTGAGCTCATGCTCACCAATGATGTGTGGCCTGGACAATTTTCCGAGGATCCGTTCAGCTACGTCCTCCGCCTCGTGAAGTGATGAAAGGTCCGGCAGCACAAGTACGAACTCATCGCCTCCGAATCGAACCAGCGTGTCGATGGGGCGGATGCAGCAGCTCAGCCGATCGGCCACACTGATCAGGAGATCGTCTCCGATTTTATGGCCGAGTGTGTCGTTGATCGGTTTGAACTCATCCAGATCGACAAAGAGCACGGCCAACGGCTGATCATGGCGGCGTGAGAGAGCAAAGTCATGGCTTAGATGATCCTCGAACAGGGCGCGGTTACCAAGTCCGGTCAGTGCGTCGTGAGTGGCCTGGTGGGCGAGCTGGCTCTCTTCCTCCTTTCTCACGGAGATATCTTTCATGATTGCTACAAAGTGGGTGACTATCTGCTGATTATTGTGCACGGGCGCTACAGAGACCTGGTTCCAGAAAGGACTGCCATCCTTGCGATAACTTTTGAGGGTCAGGGTAACCGGGCGACCGCTCTCCGTTGCCGACCGAATCTGCTCGAGATCGTCGGGATCCGTCTCGATGCCGGCCAGCTGGCGGGCGGGCGTGCCGACGACTTCGTCTCTGTCATAGCCGGTCATTGCTGTGAAAGCCGGATTGGCGAAAACGATCGGACGGTCTGGATCCCTCTCATCAACCACCAGTACAGCGTTATCGCTGGATTCCAGGCCTCGCTTGAAGATACGTTGGTTCTCTTCGGCAGCTACCCGCTCTGTGATGTCCTGGGCGATCGTAAAGACGCCGGTAACCAGGCCCTCTTCAACGATCGGCAAAAAGTCGCAGTCATAGTGTTTGGTGTTGCTGCCCTGTGGCGTGAAGGACACCTTGATCGTTTGTGTATGACCTTCCGCTGCATTGCGAAACGCTGTATCGAACATGTGTTGATCGGCCTCAGGCATCGAGCCCGATTCAATCACATCGTTGTAATGAGTGATCCCCAGCTGGGTGTCGTCCAGTCGTGTTGTGTTCCTGGCAAGTCGGTTTAGTGCCTGGAAGTGGCCATCTTTGTCAAAAGCAAAAACCGCGTTGGGCGATTGCGAAAACAGCGAACGGAACCTTTGTTCACTTTTCGCCAATAAGTGGGTCTGTTTCTTGTGGGTGCGGATCAGGTCCCGGCCCGTGGTCAGCAGGTAACTTACCAGCAAGCCGACGATGAAGAGCATGGGGGGGAGCGCAGCCCGCAACGAGTAAGGTTCGAGAGGCCCCGCTGTTGCAACAAGTTTAAGTGCGGGGCCGCTGCTGATGTTCAGGGCAAGCTCTTCATAGACGTCAGCAGCCGGGTCGGGTTGCCTTTTTACGTTATTGCTTTCAGTAAGTTCCAGGGTGACAGTGAACTCGTCGGTGACTTGTGGGCTGCTTTCTTGCAGTGTTCTCTTTAAATCGAACACCGCCAGCATGCGTCCGCCGGCCACAAGGTGCGGTGAAACGATGACCAATGCCATGAATGGGCGGGAGGTATCGGGAAGCCGCCACGAACTTGCCACTTCCTGCTCTTTGCTATGGCGCATCCATTTGAGCGTCTCCGGAGACACGACCTGATCCATCAGCCACAGAAGTTCCGTAGGGCTTCTGGCTACCCGCCACTGATCGGCTTGATCCTCATGGAAAAACAACAGTGCCTGAAGCGCTGGTGTATCATCCAGGTAGCGCCGAGTCTCCAGCTCTTTCAGTTGCTCGGGCACGTTGAATTCCAGAACCGCCCACCGTCTGATCATCCGTTCTATCAGGTTGACCTGGCTCTTCATGGAATCATTAAAAGCTTTGGCATGATGTTCCAGTACCGTTATGGCGCTGTGGTTGCGGGAGGCATAGGTTCCCCATGCGGCGAGGGCAACCAGAGTAAACGTGGTGATAACAGCGGCGCTGCCCATCGCGACCGACCCCTTGCTCAAAACCTGGCGCGTTGAAGCGCCCTGGTTTGCGAGAAGCAACGAGGCAATTCCAAAACACAGATAAAACAAGCCGGCTGCAGGAGATATGTCGCCTAACAGCCATTCGAACTGAGGAATGACACGGCCGATCAGATGGTAGGCAATGACCAACACTCCGACTGCGACACTCAGAGCTCCTCCAATAAGAGCAATCGATTGACGAGTATTGGTTTTGAAACCCAGTAAGAATGACGCTGCGGGGATAGCCATCAGCAGTAATAACGGGGGCCAGGATTCACTTTGAAGAGGCGAAGAATCCGAGGGATGGAAAGACGCAGGTGCGATGGTTGGGCCGGATAGCGAACTGTATCCTGCCAGCAGCAACAAGAGAGACCCAGAAAGGATGGCCCAGAGCCGGCTAGCTGTTAGCTCTGCACTGAGCGCGAGCGAAACAAGAACGACTGCGACCGATTCGGACAGGGATAACTCAAACCTGCCTGGTATCGGAAGCCGGGGATAAATTTGTGCAAAAACGCTTAGCAGGCTGCTGAGCAATCCACATATGACAACAATAAGCAGCCAGGCCTGAATTCTCAGGTCTTGAATCGTTTTAACCAATCTACTGTTCCATGTAAGGCATTAAGCGGGTGTTTTTCCAGAACGCAGCATGCAAATGCAAATCCAGTGTTTCGCATGACGATATGGCTGCCTGATTTTTCCGCGATTTTTGAACCTGAGCAATGCATATTCGCGTGAAAAGCAGATGATCGGCGCTTTTTTGCAAGTTTTTACACTGTCCGAACACATTTTCTTACCTTTCCGCAACTTTGAAATATCCGTTTGGGGGCTGGAATAAGGTAGTGTTCGTTAAGTCATTAGCGAAATACGAAGGTTGCAAATGTCCGGATCTACCATGAATGAATTGCTGGAGAGACTATGTGAAGGCTCGGACGAGCTTTGGTTGAGCATGGTGGTTTCGACGGATGGCCTTGTCCTGGCACACCATGGCAACGTGAGGGATCCGGACCGGTTCGGAGCTTACTTTGCCGAGCTCAAGGTGGTTTGTGAAAAAATCATTGCCCAATTGGACCTTGAGGAGATCGAGGAAATCTACATACGGTCAAAGTCGGGCGCGGTAACGCTGTTTCCGATTTTTGACAAGGGGTACCTGGCCTGTTTGTCCTCAGCCAGCATGAATGCCGGGAAAGTGCAGATCCATGCCTGGCAATACATCAGGAAAATTCATGCGCTGATGTCCTGAGGCATCAGTCCTCAGTAACTTCCTTTAGGCGTATCGCACTGAACATCCCCGCAAGTCCCATCAGCCCCAGCACGAGGATGACGGCAACCTCTGAAAACACAGAAATCACTGCCGTCAGGCCACCGGTGACCAGCAGCAGTGCCCCGATCACCGTATTGCTCACGGCCGTATAGTCCGTGCGCTTGTTGCCTCCGGCCATGTCCACCAGATAGGTCTTGCGTCCGAGGCGGACGCCGGCGTGGGCGATGCTGAGGACAAAGAAGGCGACCGGGTAAAACCAGACGCTGCCGATATCTTCTCCCACGATCAGCGCGGTGATGCCGACGGCCAGGCACACAAAGCTGGCCATGGCAGCACCGCGGATCATGACCCGGCGGCTGGAGGTGTCTGCCGCCCAGCCCCAGAAGCTGGCACTCAGGGAACTGGCAAGACTGCTGGCGAGAATGAAAACACCGAGCATCCAGCCGATGTCGGATTCCTTCTGGGCCAGTACCACAAAATAGGGTGAGGCGAGGGCAGAGCCCAGTAGCAGCGCCCGGGTAATCACGAAATGCCGGAATGGCGCATCATCGCGCACCAGGGAGAGGCTGTGAATGGCTTCGGTCAGGGCGTTACCACCGCCTCCGGTTTCACCGGCGTATTCCTCGACATTGGCGAACAGGAATCCGGCAATCACCCAGAGCACCGCCGCCAACAGCAGCAGAGCCGTGTAGAAGGCCAGGGTAGGATCGCCACGATCCCAGAACAGCAGGGCGGTCATGATGACGGTGGCGGTGCCGCCGATGGTTGCGGCCAGCCCCGACAGGCGCCCCCGGCGGGTCTTGGGAATGCATTTTCCCTGCACGTCTTTCATGGAGACCGAGCAGAACCCCCGGGCCAGGGAAAATGCGATCAATGCCGCTACAATGCCGCCACCGGCGGCGTAGCCTTCCAGGAACCAGACGCTCGCGGCCATGGCGGCCACGCTGACGGCCTGGCCGAAGCTGCCAAGGGTCCAGAACCATTTGCGTACTGCTTTTCGGCGGACCCAGGCGGCAATCACCAGCTGCGGCACCATGGAGCCGGATTCACGGATCGGCACCAGCCAGGCCACCAGTGCCGGTGCACCCACGGCACTCATCAACCATGCCAGCACGGTCTTGGGGCTGATCAGCAGGTCGCCCAGCTTGGTGAGCACATTACTGGCGAGGATCAGGAAGAAGTTGCGGGGCACCTCCCGGCAGGCTTCCTCCGGGATGTCCTTGCAGACCCGGGCATCTTCCTCGTTGGCAATCAGGCTGTACAGCTGGTCTATGGTGTCCTGCTTCTTGGCTGGCAAGTGGCCGTCCTCCGGAAGAAATTTGGCAAGAGGATACCAGTAACGGTGGTATCCCTTAAGGGCGGAGTAAGGCCGATGCCGTTAAACAGAACAGATGATGGCTCCAGCACTGATCTTGCACATCCGGGGCCTGCTCGGGCTTAATGGGCGGCAAACCATGGAGCTTTTTTGATGCTGAGCTATCTGCATGCCTTCCACGCCGGCAATTTTGCCGACATCCAGAAACACGCCGCACTGACCCTCGCTTTATCCATGATGCAGGCCAAGCCATCGGGGATTGCCTGCTTTGATACCCATGCCGGCAGTGCCGTCTATGACCTTGGAAGCGAACGGGCCAGGAAAACCGGTGAAGCGGATTCCGGCGTGCAGAAACTGTGGGAGGTGCGCGAAAGTCTCGGATCACCGGACTGGCAGTCGGTATTGGCGCTGCTTGGCCGGCTGAACGCCGGTGACGGCCACCTGACGACCTATCCCGGGTCTCCCTTCTGGTTCCGCGAGTTTTTGCGGGTCGATGATTCATTGACCACATTCGAGTTACACCCGTCCGAGGGTGAGCAGCTGGCCGGCTGGGCCGGTCAGAAGGTGCGGGTGCTCAGGGAAGACGGGCTGAAGGGGCTGCTTGGGCAACTACCGCCAAAACAGCCTCGCCTGCTGGTGTTGATCGATCCTTCCTATGAAATCAAGGCGGATTACGGTTCCGTCGCCAAAACCCTGCAAAAGGCGTGGCAGAAATGCCGGCATGGCGTCTATCTTATCTGGTATCCGGTGCTGACCTCCGGCCTTGAGAAACAGCTTGCAGACGCGCTGCGTTCCGGGCCGGTTCGGAAAATTCTCCGCAGCGAGATACACCTCAACCATCCCCCGGAACGGGGCATGACCGGTTCCGGCATGTTGGTGGTCAATCCGCCCTGGGGCTTTGATGAGCGCCTCGGCGCGATGATCGATGATGTGTCTGGCGCGGACGGACTCGATGTCCGGCATGAGCTGGGCTGGCTGGTTCCGGAGTAGATTCCGGCCTCAGATTGCAGGAGCTGTCTTTTTGAAGGACGAAAACACGACCGAGCATTCCCCCCCGCTTCCCGGCGGTCTGATTCCCGTGGATCAGTGGAAACAGCCGGAAATGTCCGTGCCGCGGACACTCAAGGATGCTGTCCGTCACCTTACCGCCCAGCTTCGCGCGGGCATCTCACCGGATGAGGAACCTTTCCAGAGCCTGGATGATCTGCCTTCGCTCACCGACAAGCAGATTCAGCATATTGCTCCCCATCCGGACTCTACCGCCCTGGCCGGCGCCCTTCTGGATTCCCTTCGGGAGCTCAGGCAATTGGAAACCTTGCGCCGAGAGGTGGCCGTAGTGGTCGCGCCGCCATTTTCCGGGGTCAGGGAGGCATTGGTCCGGCTGCCCGGCCTCGGGGCAGTCTCCGCGGATGCCGAATCCTGGCACCTGATCGCACCTCCGGACAACCTGCTGATGAATCGGGAAGATGCCCGCCGTTGGTGGGATGAACAGAATCTGACCGGGCCCTGGGTCATTCCCGAGCTGGCGGATTTCTGGCTTCGTCATACCTCCGGTTTTGCCCTCATCAGCGAGTTGTTACGGCGTATCGCCTCCGGTCAGGTTGGGCCCGGATTGGTGGGCTGCTCCAGCTGGTGCTGGCAATTTTGGGAA
>NZ_JAWOIS010000061.1:0-15197 GCF_046484525.1 Marinobacter sp. | reverse complement strand
CCAGACCAAGCTGCTGCCGGACGGATGGACTGTGGTCACCAAGGATCACAAGCTCTCTGCCCAGTGGGAACACACCATTCTCGTGACCGCCGATGGCCACGAGATTCTGACCAAACGATCGGAAGAGTCCTTCTAAGTGGACCGAAACGACCTGGAATACCGCATCAGCAATGCCCCTTCTCCGGTTTCCGCGGCCAGGGAACTGTTAACGGAAAGGTACACCGCTGATGCCAAGGCGTTTCGCCAGGGCGCGGATGTCCGGGCCCTCGTCCATTCCAGGTCGGACACGATCGATACGGTTCTGAGACTGATCTGGAACCGTTACCCCTTTGCCAGTTCCGAAGATATCGCGCTCGTCGCCGTCGGCGGCTACGGGCGCGGTGAGCTGCACCCCCATTCCGACATCGACCTGCTGATCCTGATCCGGGAAGGGATCCGGGAAGAATGGCAGGACGACCTCGGTGCCTTTGTGACCCTGCTATGGGACCTGAAGCTGGACATCGGCCACAGCGTACGCAGCATCGAAGAGAGCATGTCCGCCGCCCGGGAAGACGTCACCATCCTCACCAACCTGCTGGAAACCCGGACCATCGCAGGTCCCGACAGCCTGCGGCAGTACCTGAGTGAACAGGTCTACTCGGATGATGTCAGCACCGATCGCGACTACTTCCTTGCCAAGCGGGAGGAACAGCAGGAGCGCCACAAGAAATTCGGCGATACCGAATACAATCTTGAGCCTAACGTCAAAGGCTCTCCGGGCGCACTGCGGGACATCCAGACCATCGGCTGGATCACCAAGCGGCACTTCGGCCTGCAGAACATTGCCGACCTGACCCGCTTCAGCATTCTGACCGAAGAGGAACACCGGATCCTGTACCAGGGCGAGACCCTGCTCTGGCGGCTCCGCTATGGCCTGCAGCTGCTGGCCGACCGGAACGAGAACCGGTTGCTGTTCGATCACCAGCGGGGCCTGGCCGAGATGCTCGGTTACCGGGACGAAGGCAAGCGCCTGGGTGTGGAACTGATGATGCAGTCCTATTACCGCACCGTGCTGGCCCTGGCCGAGCTCACCGACGTGATCCTCCAGTACTATGACGAGGCCATTCTCGGCGCCGGTGACCAGGACGACATCCAACCGCTGAACAAGCGCTTCCAGATTCGCAATCGCTATATAGAAGCGGTGAACAATCAGGTTTTTGCCTACGCGCCCTATGCCATCATGGAGATCTTCGTGCTGATGGCCCAGCACCCAGAGATCAAGGGCATTCGCGCGACCACCATCCGCTCCCTGCGGGCGCACCGGCACCTGATTGACGATGCCTTCCGCTCGGACCTGGCGGTGACCACCCTGTTCATGGAGCTGCTGCGCACCCCACACGACCTGGACCAGACCCTGGGCGCCATGAAGAAGTACAACGTGCTGGGGCGTTATCTCCCGGAATTCGGCCAGATCATCGGCCAGATGCAGCACGACCTGTTCCATATTTATACCGTCGATGCCCACACCATGCGCGTCATCCGCAACATGGTGAGTCTGAACCGGGCCGAGAACCGATCAGAATACCCCCTGGCCTCCCGGCTGATCCACCACCTGCCGAAGCTCGAGACCCTGTACATTGCCGGCCTTTACCACGACATCGCCAAGGGCCGCGGCGGTGACCATTCCGAACTGGGCGCAGTGGATGCGGCGGCGTTCTGCGAGCGGCATCATCTGAGCGAGCGAGACACCCAGTTGGTGTCCTGGCTGGTGGAGAACCATCTGCTGATGTCCATGACCGCCCAGCGCAAGGATATCTCCGACCCGCAGATCATCCATGCCTTTGCCAAGGCCGTGCCCAGCCAGGCGCACCTGGACTACCTGTACATAATGACGGTGTGTGACATCAGCGCCACCAACCCGAAACTGTGGAACACCTGGCGGGCTTCCCTGCTCAGGCAGCTTTACATCGAAGCCAAGCGGGCCTTGCGCCGGGGCACGGAAACACCCGTTGACCGGCAGGAATGGGTGCGAGCCACCCAATCCGAAGCCCGGGAGATCCTGCACGCCCAGAACATGACGGACGAACAGATCGACGGTGTATGGGACACGGTGGATGAAGACTACTTCCTTCAGGATTCCACGGTGGATATTGCCTGGCAGACCGCAGCCATCATCCGCCACGGCGATAACCCCGATCCGCTGATCCTGATCCGGGACACCCGGGGCGGGCCCACCGAGGGTTACTCCCAAATCATTATCTATATGAAAGACCGGGTGGCGCTGTTTGCTGCGACGACGGCAGTGCTGGAACAACTGAACCTCAACATCGTGGACGCCCGCATCAGTTCCGGCGAGGGGCCGTTCTCGATCAGTTCCTATGTGGTGCTGGACGAGCAGGGCCAACCCCTCGGCGTGGACCCGGCTCGCAAGGAGCGGGTGCGCAAGCGCCTGATCGAGGAGCTGGACGATCCCGAGGACTATCCGGACATCATCCATCGGCGCACGCCGCGGCAGCTGAAGCACTTCGCCTTCCCCACCGAGGTGACTTTCTCCAATGACACGGTCAACCAGCGCACGGTGATGGAAGTGATCACTCCGGACCGCCCGGGCCTGCTGGCCCGCATTGGCCAGGTGCTGCTGGAGCATCGTGTTCGCCTCACCAACGCCAAGATCGCAACCCTGGGCGAACGGGTTGAGGACGTGTTCTTTGTTACCGACGAGCACGGCGGCCCGCTCAGCGATCCCACGAAATGCCAGGCCCTTCAGGATGCCCTTTGTAAAATGCTGGACGATATTCAATGAACCAGAATCTTGACCGATTACACCCCTATCCTTTTGAGAAGCTGGCCAAGCTGAAGGCCGGCATCAGCGTGCCCGAGCATCTGGCGCCAATTTCCCTGGGGATTGGTGAGCCCAAGCACCCTTCTCCGGAGTTCGTGAAACAGGTGATCGCCGACAACCTGGACAAGCTGGCGAACTACCCCACCACCAAGGGGACGGATGAACTGAGACAGGCCATCGCCGACTGGGCCACCCGGCGCTTCACGCTCTCCGCGGGATCTCTGGATCCGGCGGCCAATGTGGTGCCGGTGAACGGCACCCGTGAAGCGATCTTCGCCCTGGTCCAGGCCGTCATTGATACCCGTAAGCCGGCCAAGGTGGTGAGCCCGAATCCGTTCTACCAGATCTATGAAGGCGCGGCTTTTCTCGCCGGCGCGGATCCGGTGTATCTGCCCTGCGACGGGGAAAACGGGTTTATTCCAGATTTTGACGCGGTACCGGAGAGCATCTGGGAAGATTGCCAACTGCTGTTCCTGTGCTCCCCCGGCAATCCCAGTGGTGCCGTGATTCCCCGGGACACACTGGCCAAGGTAATCGACCTTGCCGACCGGCACGATTTCATCATCGCCTCCGATGAGTGTTACTCGGAACTCTACCCGGATGAAGGCAACCCGCCCGAGGGCCTTCTGCAGACCTGCGCGGCACTGGGCCGGAATGATTTCAAACGCTGCATCGTGTTCCACAGCCTGTCCAAGCGCAGCAACCTGCCAGGCCTGCGCTCCGGTTTCGTGGCCGGGGATGCGGACGTGCTGAAGGGCTACCTGAAATACCGCACCTACCACGGCTGCGCCATGCCCATCCACAACCAGCTGGCCAGCATCGCCGCCTGGAATGATGAAGACCACGTGCGCGAAAACCGGGCCGCCTACCGGGCCAAGTTTGAGGCGGTCGTGCCCATTCTGCGGGAAGTGATGAACGTCGACTTCCCCGACTCCGGCTTCTACCTCTGGCCGGAAACCCCGATGGACGACGAAAGCTTCGCTCGGGAACTCTCCGCCCAGCAGAACGTCCACGTTCTGCCCGGCCGCTACCTCTCGCGCACCGTGGATGGCCACAACCCCGGGGAAAACCGGGTGCGCATGGCACTGGTGGCGCCGCTGGAGGAGTGCGTGGAGGCGGCCCGGCGGATTGTTGAGTTTGTTAAGAGGAATGGCTGAGGCTCGGGGGCAAGGTGAAGTTGGGGTCTGAAGAACGCCTTCTTCTGACCCCATTTTAAGACGTTACCCGGGGTCTGAAGAAAGCCTTCTTCTGACCCCATTTTCAAGTTCAAGGCACTGACATGAAACTCTACGGCATCAAAAACTGCGACACCGTCAAAAAAGCCCGCAAGTGGCTCGACGACCAGGGCATTTCCTACGACTTTCACGATTTCAAGAAAGACGGCCTGAGCAGCGAGAAACTCAGCGAATGGGAACAGGCCATCCGCTGGGAAACCCTGCTCAACCGCCGCGGCACCACCTGGCGCAAACTTCCCGACGAGGTTCGTGATACCATTAGCGCCCAATCCGCCCACGACATTATGCTCGAAAACCCGTTCATTATTAAGCGGCCGGTGGTGGAACGTGACGGCGAGGTTTTTGTCGGTTTCAAGGCTGACGAGTGGACTGAAAAGGGGATTGGCTAATTTTGGTGAAGGTTAAGTTGGGGTCAGATGAAAGCCTTCATCTGACCCCGTTTTCAGGCCCCACCCCGAGTTAAGATTTCAAAAAAGGGGTCAGAAGAAAGCCTTCTTCTGACCCCATGTTCAAAGTTCAAAAACAGGAGCAACCACCAGATGAGTTTTGCATTCGGCATCGGCATCGGCACCCAGAACAACCAGAGCGAGTGGCTGGAGGTTTACTACCAGCAGCCGATCATGACCCCCGACAAGGCGCTGATCGACGTGGTTGAAGGCGCGCTCGATTACCAGGGCGGCAACCAGGCTATCGAGGCCAACGCTGAACAGCTGCTCCAGTTCGCGAACGCCCTGCGCCAGGTTGGCCAGACCGACCAGGCCACCCTGGCCGAGAAAGCAGCCAAGAGTATGCGCCCGGTCGTGGTCACCGTGCTTGCCAACGACGACACCGCCTCCAGCACCCCGGAGGTGTACCTCAAGCTACACATGATCTCCCACCGCCTGGTCAAGCCCCACGGTGTGAAGCTGGACGGCATCTTCGGCCTGCTGCCGAACCTGGCGTGGACCAATGAAGGCGCCATCGACCTGAACGAACTGGCCGACCACCAGCTCCAGGCCCGTATCGAAGGCCGCACCCTGGAAGTGAAGTCCGTCGACAAGTTCCCGCAGATGACTGACTACGTGGTACCGAAGGGCGTCCGGATTGCCGACACCGCCCGCGTCCGTCTCGGCGCCTATGTCGGCGAAGGCACCACCGTGATGCACGAAGGCTTCATCAACTTCAACGCGGGCACCGAAGGCACCTCCATGATTGAAGGCCGGATCTCCGCGGGCGTGATGATCGGCAAGGGCTCCGACCTCGGAGGCGGCTGCTCCACCATGGGCACCCTCTCCGGCGGCGGCAACATCATCATCTCCGTGGGCGAGAACTGCCTGCTCGGCGCCAACGCCGGCATCGGCATCCCCCTGGGCGACCGCTGCACCGTGGAAGCCGGCCTGTACATCACCTCCGGCACCAAAGTCGCCCTGCTGGACGACAACAACGAGCTGGTGGAAGTGGTCAAGGCCCGCGACCTGGCCGGTAAACCGGACCTCCTGTTCCGCCGTAACAGCCAGACCGGCGCGGTCGAGTGCAAGACCAACAAGACCGCGATTGAGCTGAACGAAGAGCTGCACGCGAATAACTGATAAGCCGCACCCGGGGTCTGATCCACCCCAGGGGTCTGATGAACTTCGTTCATCTGACCCCAAGTTAGTTTGAAAACGGGGTCAGAAGAACGAGTTCTTCAGACCCCTGGAGCTAGAGTTAGATTCTGAAAATGGGGTCAGATGAAAGCTTTCATCTGACCCCGACTTCAAACCTGCCCCATATACACCAGACAAGGTCAAGCAATGAGCACATCGCCCACCCTGGAACTCGCCATGGACCTGATTCGCCGGCAATCGGTCACTCCGGATGACGCTGGCTGCCAGGAGCTGATGATGTCCCGTCTGGCGCCGCTGGAATTCGATGGTGAGAACCTGCGTTTCGGCGATACCGACAACCTTTGGGCTCGTAAGGGCTCCGAGGGCCCGGTACTGGCCTTTGCGGGTCACACTGATGTGGTTCCGACCGGCCCGGAGAAGAATTGGGCGCATCCGCCGTTCGATCCGGTGATCAAGGACGGCTATCTCTATGGCCGTGGCGCGGCGGACATGAAAGGCAGCCTGGCGGCCTTCATCACCGCCTGTGAGCGCTTTGTGAAGACGCATCCCGATCACCGTGGCTCCATCGCTCTGCTGATCACCAGCGATGAGGAAGGCCCGGCGAAGAATGGTACCGTCAAAGTTGTGGAAACCCTGGAAGCCCGCAACGAGAAGATCGACTGGTGCCTGATCGGCGAGCCATCCAGTACCCACGAAGTCGGTGATGTGATCAAGAACGGCCGCCGCGGTTCGCTGCACGGCTACCTGACCGTGCACGGCATCCAGGGCCACGTCGCCTACCCGCACCTGGCTGAGAACCCGGTGCATTCCGTCGCACAGGCGCTGGACGCATTGGCCAACGAGTTCTGGGACAATGGCAACGACTTCTTCCCGCCCACCACCTTCCAGATCACCAAGATCGAGGCGGGAACCGGCAGCAACATCATTCCCGGTGAATGCCTGGTGCATTTCAATTTCCGCTATTGCACCGAAAACACGGCGGAAAGCCTGGAAGAACGGGTGGTTGCCATCCTGGATCGGCACAAGCTGAAGTACGACCTGCAATGGCACCTCAGTGGCCGCCCCTTCCTGACTGACAAAGGCGCGCTTGTATCCGCCAGCCGGAACGCCATCCGCACCGTAACCGGTCGCGAAACCGAACTCTCCACTTCCGGCGGCACCTCAGACGGCCGCTTTATCGCCCCCACCGGCGCCCAGGTAGTGGAACTCGGCCCCATCAACGCGACCATTCACAAGGTGGATGAGTGTGTGAAGGCGGAGGATCTGGATACGCTGTCGGAGATTTATGAGCAGATTTTGGTGGAGTTGCTGGCATGAAGGAGGGGTCAGAAGAAAACGTTCTTCTGACCCCGTGTTCCGGGCGGACTTTGGAGTTAACGTACCCCAGGGGTCTGAAGAAAGCCTTCTTCTGGCCCCATTTTCAGGCCTGACCCCGGCTTCGTCGTTCAATAATGCGGAGGCGGCGTCTCCTGGTCCTCCGGCTTGATATTCGAAGGCGACACATCCTTCAGCTGCTTGTGCAGTAACTGCTTCGCCTCCCAGAGCTCCCGGATATCCATTTCCTGCTTGGCCACCTGCTCACTGAGGGTGTTGATCACGTCATCCTGAAAGGCGATCCGCATTTCCAGTTCATCGAGTCGGGCTTCGAGGTCTTTCTGTGTCATCGGTTTGGTCAGCGCTCGGGATTATCTGGTACTATGCCGCTTTTCTCCGCCAGCCTCCCCTTATTTTCAGGATCTGGCGGTTTTCACCGGCCGGATGCGTGAGTTTACCTGATATCCGGTTCTTTATCGTTAGCGTTACAAAAATGGAGAAGTTACCTTCAATGCGTAATCCAGCCAAAGCGATCCTTGTCGCTGTTCTGATCGCGATTCCCGCACCATTGATCCTGGCCTTTATTCTGACCGCCACCCCCGAGCCGCTGCGCCTGATTGCTGCCGGCGAAGTGATTGAAGCTCTCGGAAGCAATCGGGGCATTGCCGCCTACATTATTACCCTGGTTCTGTTTGGCATCGCCGGCTTCCTCGCCGTAGCACTCTCAGCCAAGCAACAGACCGCACAGAGCAATGCCCGCCGCGCGCCTTCCCGCACCCAGCGTAATAATGACGAGGACGAGGGCGATTTCGATGACAGCACCCCGGAAGGTGATGAAGAAGGCACCGTGAAGTGGTTCAACGTCAAGAAAGGGTTCGGCTTTATCGTCCGTGACAGCGGTGACGAAGTGTTCGTGCACTTCCGTGCCATCCGTGGCCGCGGCCGCCGGGTCCTGCGCCAGGGCCAGCTGGTTCGTTTCAACGTAGTTGAAGCTGACAAGGGTCTTCAAGCGGACAACGTCTCAATCCTGAGCGACTGATCCGCCCCCTGAAGACAACGAAAAAGGTAGCCTTCGCGGCTGCCTTTTTCAATTCCAGACCACCTTCTGTTCCCCGCGGCTGTCCAGGCGCCACCATTTTTCATCCTCTACCGGCTCACCTTCCTGCCAGTCACCCGGGCTACAGCGGATCTCGTTTTCCATTGCCCGCCAGGCACTTCGTGCGCAATCCAGATCTGTGCCCCAGGGTAGCTCTTCCCCTTCCAGCACCAGGGATGTGAAGCGCTTGCCAAAGGCTCCCGGGTACAGCGTAATGCGCACTGATGCCCCCTCGTAGGAGGCGGCGCCTTTGATCACCGAGGACACGTCGGTGTCGTCCAGGGCGAGGTTGTCGACGTTGGCCTCAAGCCACTGTGACACCTGGTGCGGTGCCAGGTCACGAATGTAGATTTCCAGATCCTGCACTCGCGGAATCTCCATGCTGTTGGTCACAATGCAGCACATAGTGAACCGGGCCGGGGCCCGCTGCAACCCACTGTTCCAGCTCACGTCGCAAATCCTCGACAGAAAGTCGGCGCAGGGTGCCGGCGGCCTTACGTTCCCTCCAGGAAACTTCCGCGGCAGCCTGCTGGAGCTCTACGTCATCAAGAGACTGCTCAAACTCCTCAACTGGCTCCTGCCGCGCCATGGCAACCAGTCCCTGCCGCCTCAGGGTATCCGCCTGTCCGGCCAGCGCCGCCGCTTCAACCGGCCCTCTTCTCGCAAACAGGTTCAATCGTGCCGCAGCGCGCCCGACCCACTCGAGCATGCCGCCGGGCGTACTAACGCAACGGCTTCGGCTGGATGCAACATAACCTATAACCGATTGTGGTAACTGAATATTCCATTGCCTTTCGATAGCGGACTGGTGGGCGGTAAGGATGGCTTTTCGCTGTGCCTGACTGGCCGGTGGTATATCCAAGGCATCGAGGCGGCGCCCCAGCCGGTGTTGCAGAGCCTGAGCCGCCGACGAATCATCTAGTCCTTGCGGTCCCAGCAGCAACACGGGGCCGGACCAGCTCGCAAGCAGTTCCGATGCCACCGCTCCCGGCGCGTCCATCAACGCCAGAAGATCAGCCGGCGACACGTTATCGAGCACCAGCAATGGCCAGCTTCGGGAACAGTCTGCCTCATCATCCGCTTCGCGCACCGGTATGACGGGAAGATCACTGGCCATCAGTTCCGCTTGCCGGCGGAGATCGATCTCGACGTAGTCCCGCTCGAGCAC
Source organism: Marinobacter sp. (assembly GCF_046484525.1). GTDB lineage: Bacteria > Pseudomonadota > Gammaproteobacteria > Pseudomonadales > Oleiphilaceae > Marinobacter. The sequence continues at coordinate 5,977 of NZ_JAWOIS010000061.1, read as the reverse complement.
AGGTAGCAGGTACTGCAGCCAGCTGGACTTGCCTGATCCTCGGGGCCCTCGTACCCAGACGAGAGCCCGGCAACAGGCCGCCACGGTCACCGCAACATCGTCGGCTAACTCAACCCACTCCGGGTCGGTGATGGCAATCGGTGCGCGGGCATCTGCGGTCAAATCCTCCGGGGGCGCTGGCTCATCCAGCTCGGGCCACCTCGGAACCTGCTCCAGAAGGGCCACGTAGGCTTTGCCATCGAGTCGCTCCGCGCACCGTGCCAGGGCATCCAGCAGGTGGGGCCAATCCAGCCAGGGTGTGGTAAAGGCCTCCCGGGCACTTGCCAGCCAGTAGATCAGCTGCGAGGACAGCAGCCCCTCCCCGCCCACTTCGGTCACGATGGGCTGCTCACACTGGATGGTGCGAATCAGTTCGTCCAGATCAACGCCGCATCCACGCAGGTACCGTGTGATCGACGGATCGGTGTCCAGTAGCGCAAGTAGGAAATCTTCAACGGTGATGGCTGCGCCGCCCCGCCCGCTGACGTTGTCCCGGGCCCGCAGCAATGCGATCTGGCACTGGGGATCAAGGCATCCTTGCCAGTCTTCCATTCAACTTCTCCCTGTTGTGTTGGCATCATCCTGATGCTATTCCGTGGTCTGTTCGGGGCAGTTTTTACCAGGTACCCGTGTTCTCCATGCTTGCCCAGGGCTCTTTCGGAGGCAGTGCCTCCCCTTTCTGGAGCAGCTCGATGGAGATGTTATCGGGGGTCCGGATAAACGCCATATAGCCATCCCGGGGCGGACGGTTGATGGTCACGCCGTTGGCCTGGAGCTTCTCGCACAGGGCGTAAATGTCATCCACGCAGTAGGCCAGGTGACCAAAATTGCGGCCCCCGGTGTATTCCTCCGGATCCCAGTTGTAGGTCAGCTCGATCATCGGCGCACGGTCTTCCCGGGCCCGCGCCTCGTCTTCCGGTGCCGCCAGAAACACCAGGGTGAACCGGCCTTTCTCGCTGCTCTTCCGGTTGACCTCGACCATGCCCATCAGGTCGCAGAAGAAATGCAGAGTCTCGTCCAGGTCACTCACCCGGATCATGGTGTGGAGGTATTGCATACGCGCTCCTTGTCCAATAGTGGTCGTCTTACCGCTGGAACACAGTTTACGGTATCCTTGGCCAATGGACGACATCAGCATCGGCGATATCCCATATGCCCTCCGCAGCCCCGCCGTCAGACATCTGGCGTGGCTTTGCCATACGCCTCAACTGCTGAGCTCTCCACTGTCATTTGAGCCCACCCGCTACCTGCCACCCAATCATCTGGAAAAACTCAGGGCATGGGATCGTGACCTGCAGGCTGCGCCGGCGTTGCTCCGGGAACCGCCCCAACGCCGGCTGGGGTTCTATTTCGAGCGCCTGTACCAAGTGCTGTTGGAGGAACTCCTTGGCTGGGAAATCCTCCTGAAAAACCAGCAGATCCAGTCCAACGGCCGCACCATTGGCGAACTGGACTTTGTGGTACACAACCGAATCGATGACCGGATCGAGCATCACGAAATCGCGGTGAAATATTACCTCGGTGTGCCAGGGACCGGTCATCCGACGCTCTGGTACGGTCCCAATGCTCGCGACCGCCTGGACCTCAAAACCAACAATCTGATCCACCATCAGAGCCGGCGGACCCACCAACCGGAAACCCAGGTCCTCCTGGAGCAACTCGACATCAGCGGCCCCCTCGCCGCACGAATTTTCATGCCGGGCTATCTGTTCTACCCCGATGGCGCTTCGATTTCCGCACCCGATTATGTGCCGGAAAATCACCTGCGAGGCAGCTGGCTTTACCTCTCGAAGGCCAGAGCAAGAGACACGTCCCGCTGGGTCCCGCTTCACAAGCCCCACTGGATAGGCCCCTGGCTACAGGAGGAACCGCCCGCTCCGGAGACAACCCGTGAGGCGCTCGAACGCATTGAGCGTCACACCACCCCCGCACTCTTTGCCGTGCTTGAGAACGATGCACACACCGGCATCTGGCGGGAAGCGGGCCGGGTCTTTGTGGTACCCGAAGACTGGCCCTAGTTTGGCCTCAGGCGTCGATCAGGCTCCTCGCCCAAGTTGGCAGTTCCTCCTGATAGACCTGCCATGCACCGTTCTCCCAGGCCGCCACGCGCACAAACGGTTGATCCAGGCTGGAGTTGTCCACCAGGTGCAGTTCATCCGCCAGGCCAATGCACTGGCGAAGGTTGGCCAGGGTTCGGGGGATCCGACGCTCTATCTTGGTTTCGGGTACGTTATGGCCGCCGGTTTGCACTCTTGAAGCAACACGCGCCTTGTTGAGGGTGACCTGGTCCAGATGGAAATAGAACAAACGGATGCGGAAGCCAGCGGCCTTGGCAGCGCCGACAAAATCCACTTTGGACGGGTGGGAAAACACCGTCTCAAAACAGAAGCTCTGGCGCTCTTCCAGCAGCCGCAACCGCTCCTTTTCAGCGATCAATGCCGCTTCGTAGCTGTGCTTCTCCGGATAATCCGGCCATAGGGTACGTGCGATCCTGTCAGCGTTGACGAACGGAATGTTGCGACGGGCCAGAAAGCGCTCGTAGAAAGTCGATTTGCCGGCGCCGTTGCCACCTACCAGCAACCAGAGCTCAGGCTGCGTCGTCACGGTCACTCAGCGCTTCAAAACGTCCATTGCGGAACTGGCCAACTTCCCGGGTACCGTCCGGATGGATGGCTTCGAGATAACCCGGCTTTTCCGGAGAAGACTGGTAGACCGTACGCCCACGGGCAATAGACCGGCCGAGTTCGCCGCGCTCCCGCGCCTGATCCACCTCGGCCCACAGCTCATCACTGCTCACCGGTTCTGCCGTCACCGGCTCAACCGACACCTTCCGGATACCCTGCAGAATGGCAATCAGATCCTCCGCACTCACCTCCCCGGCAACTGCGCGACCAATCTCGGCCCAGTACTCGATCTGCTTAGGCGTGGAACGCCGATGAACCTGCCCTTCCGCAGCGGCATGGCGAACCAGATTGTCATCAAGGCGAATCGCGGTGGTCATGGTGGACTCCTGCACTGTGCATATATTGACCAGACTACCACTCACGTTGCGTTTTGCAACACCCGTTGCATTTTGGATCAGAATAGGGGGCCGATGCTACCCGCGGGGTCTGAAGGAAGCTTTCTTCTGACCCCTTTTTCAAACAGCCCCCACACGTATCAAATCGGCCAAGCCCCCTCCGGCCGCATCTCCCGATATTCCTTTAGCGAGACCTTGCCCAACTGCGGCGTCAGCTTGCAAACCCGGCTCCCCCACGGATAGCTTCGCAACCGGTTCAACAACTCAACACCACCTCCTTGCTTCCACGCTTCAATATCCAGATCCCGCCAGTAACGCGGATTTCGCCCTATTTTTTCATCGTATTCCCGGGTAACCGGATCCAGATGGCGGAACGGTTCCAGGCGAGGCACATCCGGTAGGGGCTGGGTTACGTCCATGTAGCGCTGGAGCATGTCCCAGAGGGCGAGGACTTCGGTTTTAGAAGCTTCAATACCGCTGAGCCAAGTCTGGTTAAAGGTTTTCTGAGTGTATCGGTGTACGAACATTAACCGGTAAAAAATACCTCCTTGTTGAACAACTCGCTCGACATAGGCGTCAAACTCCACAAATGGCGCTTCAAAGAAACGTTTCCGCCCCAGGGCAAAACGGACCTGGCCGGTAACCCGATTGAATTCACTGCAGCCGTCTTCAAGGGACTTATCGAACTTCTCCTCAAGCTGTTTTTCGAAGGGCTTCAGAAAAAAGCCAATTCCGGTACTCATGATCCAGTTTGTCGTCATTGGCGTTGCCCAGATAGCAAAAACAAACCACCCGAATGACAACAGGAGACCCACTACCAGAACAATTGTAGCTCCTGCGGAGGAGAAATTTGGTTGGCTGACAAGCTCCGCTGCGCCCCAAACAATCAATGCAATTCCACCTAGCCACAGGAACAGCACCCACAATAAAGGGATTACCAGAATCAAGGCCTTGAGCCCCAACTTTCCGTTCAAAAACCGAATTCGCTGGTGATCCCACCACCAGTCTTGATCTATAAAATCAGGATCATCTTTCTCATGCCCTTGAACGGCCTCAACATCCTCTATCGTCTGCAAATAGGGAATTACTCCCGCATATTCGCCAAAAGGCTGTAATTCTTCACCAATCCGTTGTCTTTTTACCGGGCTATCGGGCAATGGCTCTGCATTAATCCCTCTATAGGCGGTATTCGCGGGCTTTAACATTCCTTGTCCTTGATTCATGTGGCTACCTCAGTGAAATACCAATACGGCGAATCCGGTTGGCCGTATTGATCAAATATTTTACGGGCTTTGGGAGGCGGGCTACTGTGACGCGACACATCAAACGGTTCGTAATTCTCAAAAACCGGGGCAGGGAAAACCAGCGGCCCAATCTCTGTATCGATCGTGGCCTGGATTCCAACTCTTACTCGAGTTGTAACCGATTCTTCGTAGAATAGGCTCTTGTAATCGCAATCCTGAAACTCGCGCTTGACCAAAAACTGTACAGCGGATTGATCGGGCAGAGACCGTCTTGCCGTAATTTTCTTGAGTGGCGTCGCCTTAAGGAGCCGTAAATTGGTAACTGATTCGAAAACGCCAGTGACAGGAATGTCTGTGCTGGATGAAGAGTAGGCTACCTCTTGTACAACCACGTTTAAGGGGTTAGCGGGAAGGTTTGCACGTGGCTCATGGTTTAGTCTCAGCCGGCCAATAAGTGGAAACCGGACTGTAATCACATAATCATCCCCATCAGGTAAATATTCAGGATGAGAGAGCTCTGGATCCGGAGTGATGTCACGGTATTTCTGGGCTGTTACGTGAATTGGTGAAAGCAATGAAAGTAGTTGACTGTAGAAAGCCTCGCCGCTTTCATCCCCCGCCGCATCGCTTGGATATGTGCCCAAGGGACATCGCTTGAGCAACTTCGTAAACTCATCGTCCGCAACTTGTCCTGCGTATAAATTTCCGCCGACAATCATGCCCATGCCGAGAATCGCCCATCCCCAACCGGGAATGGCCAATAACGTCGCCATAAGAGGAGACGAGACAAAAACCAGACCTCCAACCAAGGCGATCGCGTGTCCTGCAGCGGAATCAAAATCTTTATTGGAGAGACAAATACGCATCTCCCAGCCGCTCAATACAATGCCCACTGCTCCCGCGACGAAACTTGCCAGCCCGACGGTACGAACCAAAGTCTGCGCCCTAACACGCGTAAGTCTGTTACCAATGAAGAACCAATTTTTTACGTCGAATAACGGCCTCGTAGCGATTCGATAAAATCGGGTAGGGCCCTTCAAATCAGCATTCTGAGCTCCCAGCACCTGGCTCATTTTAAGGGATGCTGCAATCAGGTCAGATAATGATCCGGCGAATGGTTTTGCCATCCCGAGCAAAACGTACTCCGGGTTTGAATTCCGGGCCTTCCAAACCATCTGGGCCTCAACAAACAAATTAAACGCCGCCAAAGCCACCAACCCACGAGAAACGACTGGACCATCAACCACTTGCCCCACTCGCTTTGCAAAGTCCACTTTCACCAAACTCAGCTTTTTCGCTTCTTCATGGCCCTCGGCAACATAGAAGACCATAGTACCGGCAGCCACTTTGTTGATCGTGTCCTCAAATTCACTCGCTGCACGCGCGGGGCTCGTTGAAGCCGTCATCTGCCCGGACTCATCAAGCAGGTCTGCATACAGATAATCGTTCTTCCGAGTCAGCATCCCCTCGGTGTGATCAAACTCCGTCGGCCTGCGATTCAGCTCGTTACCCTGCACTCCGTCGATCGTGCCCTCCCTGCGTCTTCGGGCCCTGTCCATCACCCGGATACCGGCGAGATCAGGGTCCGCGAGCACCATATTGGATGCGGCCGCCTGCATCACGCGCTGTAGTTCAATCTGCTCAACGGCACCCTGTTCAATCAGGCGCCTGGACA
>NZ_JAWOIS010000078.1:0-31194 GCF_046484525.1 Marinobacter sp. | reverse complement strand
CGTACATCCTGTCTTCCAACGTCATCACGGTTGATGTGCTAATTGGATTATAGTATGTGAGCGTGTAAGTGATCGGGCGATTCGCGAAAGTGTAGTTTGCCGCGACCGGTGGCGAAAGCGTCGCAACGGTTTTATTGAAGGGGCTGAGCAGTAATACCTGATGATTTGCTTTGAGTGAAGCTTCGCGGAAGGGCATCAGTGCAGCCCGCGCCCGCAGATCTCCGGTGGGCACTCCGAAGACGGTCAAAAACTTGTTGGGCGGATTGTAGGCAAGGTTTGGCGGGATGCGCACAGTGTAGTAAACATAGCTCTTTTCCCCGCGCGTTAGTACGAATGTGGGCATAAATTGCCAGACCAACATCCCTGTGGCTTCTGAATAAGTCCATGTCACGCCAGGTTCGCTGGCTGTTGCCGTGATCAGTCCCGCGCGCACATCTATGGGCAGTCGCTCGGTAATGACCAGGTTGGTTGCCGGCCAGCTATCGGCGCGGGTCGACACGTTTTCAATTGTAATGGTGTACGTCAGCAGGCGGCCCACTCGCGCCTGATTGAGCGCCGCGCCCTCTCCTTGCGCTGACTGTGTCAACAGCAGCAGCGGTGCAACGACCTGCGCCGTGGCCAGGTTTGCCGGGACCGGCGGCTGCGTTCCTACACTACCAAAGATTGAGTTCTCAAGCGTTGAAGGCCCTAGCACCCGGAGGTTGGCAGGTAGCGGCGCAGCAATATAGTTATCCAGCGCCGGTTGGAGTGTGATCGGTACGGTGACTGTGAAGACAATTTCGATGCTGCCTCCCGCCATAATAGGATTCAGCCACCATGTCGCTTCACCGCGCTTGTAGACGTTATTCACTTGGTGCGTAAACGAGACCACTGCCCCTGGCGGATTCCTGTATCAACTGCTCGTAGATTTCGAAGTGACCGGCGGAGACATAATCCACCAGCACCTCACACATGCGAACGAACTTTTCCGTCAGGGCTTCGGTCTGGGAGAAGTCATTTTCTCCGGTCAAATCACAGTAATGGACCAGCAGCTCCTGACGCTCTTTCAGCCAGCGATCAATCAGCTCGCTGACACCGCCCCAGCGTTCCCTGGCATTTCGGCAGTTCTCCAACATGACGCCTGTTCTCCGCTCGTTTACCCGAAGCGTTTGCCCCCGGTGCAATTGCTTACAGTCCGGGATTCAAGGTACCCCAACGTCACGGTTGCCCGCAACCGTTTCAGCTGCGAATCCAGCTACGGGGTTGCGGCCGTCTGAACAGGAAAAACAGGCCCACCAGCACCAGCACCGAGAAAAACACCGCAGTCCAACCCGGAATGCTCAGTCCCAGGAATCGCCAGACCACCTCGGCGCAGTCACCGGTACCTCTGAGGGCAGTAGTAAGTACCTCCATCCAGGGCAGGACCTCAAGCATGTAATCGACCGAAGGCCCGCAAGCAGGCACCTGATCCGCTGGCAGACTCTGCAGCCAGAGCTGGCGCCCGGCAATGCCCAGCCCCGTTCCTGCGGTCAGCGCCAACAGGAAGCCATAGACGCGAACACCCCAGCCAGTGGGCCCATGGAGGAACGCCAGCAAGCTGACCAGCCCGGCGCCCATGAAGCCAAAACGCTGGAGCCAGCAAAGCGGACAGGGTTCCAGCCCCATCACGTGTTCCATATAGAAGGCCACGCCGAGCAACCCGACACAGATCAGAAAAACAACTACAAAGACCCATCTGCCAGCCAAAACAACACCCTCGGAATGAAGACTTGAAGCTCAGAGACCCGTCACTTAACCCTAAACCCCGGGGAACTTCAAGCGCTGGTGGTTAGTGTCCCGCCCGGGGTAATTCGCCGACCTACTGCGGGACACTAGGCAATACGGGAAAGGAAATCGTCGGGCCGGCTTTGCTGATCGCGGACAGCGGCTTCGGCGTCATCCCAGCCCGCTTCCCAGGCGGCAATCACCACATCCCCTCGATATGGGCAGCGGCTCTTGGCCATACTCATGGAGGCCGCCATATGCCCCTGGCGGTAGGCCTTGTTCAGCGCCTCCACATCCCATCCAAGTTTGATGTCCCTTGCCATACCGGTATCCTCCGTCATCCCGATGCACAAACGCTAGCAGGGGCTTGTTGCTCTGACAAACCGATGTTCAGATTCTGTGCAACAGATCCCCTCCGGGCTGTGACGGAGACCGAACTACGCTCTCAGGACCCCAGGTAGTCGGCCAGGAACTGCTCGAATGGCTGGGAATCATGGGCCTCCATCTGTGCCTGCTCAGCCAGGGAATCCCGGCTCATTGCCCGGAACGCTTCCAGGACATCCGGCGCCATCGCCTCTTCCCGCAAGCTCTGCTGGTGGCGTAGGGACATTTCCATCACCCAGTCCCGGTGTCCGAGGCCGGAAGAACGCATGGCATCCACTACCCGGAGGGAGGGCACGCCATTTGCCAGGCTCTCCCGCTGAGCGGCCAGCGCGCTTCGGTAGGTATCACGCCCCGCCCAGTCATCCAGCACCTCCGCCAGCGACTCCAGACGATCCAGCAGCTCCGAGGCAGCCTCCAACACGGGCACACTGCCCCTTTCCCGACACAGAGCAAGGCCGGCGTCCCGACCCCGGGCCACGACGTCCTTGTAGTTGTCGTCCAGGCGTTCGCACTCGGCGTCACTGATCCGGGGCGAATCACACAGCAGGCAGTCCAGCAGGAACAGGTCGAGAAAATCGATCTGTTCCCGGTTCACACCTACCGGCGAGAACGGATCCAAGTCCAGGCAGCGCACCTCGATGTACTCCACACCACGGGCCTCCAGTGCCTGGATCGGCTTTTCTTCCCGTTCGGTGGTCCGCTTCGGACGAACGGCACTGTAGTACTCGTTCTCAATCTGCAGGACGCTGGTATTGATCTGGATAAACTCATCACCACGGCGGGTGCCGATCGCCTCATAGGGCGGCCAGGTGGTGTGGATGGCACGGTCCAGGGTCCGGGTGTAGGTACTCAGCTCGTTGAAACAGATATTCAGCGAAGCCTGGGCGTTGTTGTGGTAACCCAGATCCCCCATACGCAGGGATGTCGCATGCTCGCCGTACCAGGTGCGTTCATCAAACCGCTTGAGATCGTGTTTCACGCCGGCGACAAAACTGGCATCCAGTGCCGGGGACGCCCCGAACAGCAGCATCAGCAGCCAGCTGCGGCGGCGGAAATTGCGGATCAGCCAGAAGTACTGTTCAGACTTGAAATCCCGGAGTAACTGCTGGTTCCCCAGCATCTGCTGCCACTTTTCCCAGAACGCATCCGGCAGCGACAGGTTATAGTGCGCGCCGGCGATACTCTGCATGATGCGGCCATACCGCGCCGCCAGCCCCTGGCGATAGACATGTTTCAGATAGCCGATGTTCGAGCTGCCGTACTCCGCAATCGGAATACTTTCGTCGCCGTCCAGTTCACAGGGCATGCTCGCCGCCCAGAACACCTCATCTCCAAGATTCTGCTGAACGAACTGGTGGATATCCCACAACGATTCCAGCATGGCGTCCGTACTGCCACAGACCGGCGTAATCAGTTCCAGCAATGCCTCGGAATAGTCCGTGGTGATCCGGGGATGGGTCAGCGTGGAACCCAGCGCCTTCGGGTGCGGGGTCTGGGCAATGAACCCGTTCCGGTCAACCCGCAGGCCTTCTTTCTCCACCCCCTTGAGAAAGCCGTGCCACTCCGATTTTGAGAACTGCCGAAATAACGAATGGCGGGATTCAGCCATGCTTGACTCCTGCTGCGATGGCCCCGCCCATTGCGGGGCCGTCGGTGAACCTGATGAGGGAAAACTTACCGTCCGTCCTTGCGCGCCGAGGCAAGCGCCTGGGCCAGGGCACCGGCCATAGCGCCCTCGGCGGGCTTCTGCCCCTTCGGCGCCCGGTTCTGGCGTTGGCCGGCACGATTATCGGGCCGACCACGCCCGGACGAGACACGGGATTCGTTCTTCTCACCGGGCTGGTCGTCCATACGCATGGACAAGCCGATACGCTTGCGGGGAATGTCCACCTCCATGACCTTGACCTTGACGATGTCGCCGGCCTTGACCACTTCCCGCGGATCTTTGACGAAAGTGTGGGACAAAGCGGAGATATGCACCAGTCCGTCCTGATGCACACCGATGTCCACAAAGGCGCCAAAGTTGGTCACGTTGGTGACCGAGCCTTCCAGGATCATGCCCGGCTTCAGGTCGTTGAGGGTTTCCACCCCTTCCTCGAAACTGGCAAACCGGAATTCCGGCCGCGGGTCCCGGCCCGGCTTTTCCAGCTCGGCAATGATGTCGCGAATCGTTGGCAACCCGAACTGTTCTGTTACGTAATCCTGTGGATTCAGACCACGCAGGAACGAAGAATCACCGATAATATCTTCCACCTTGCGGTTGTTCCGGGCGGCAATCGCCTCCACCACGCCATATGCTTCCGGGTGCACCGAGGAGCGGTCCAGGGGGTTTTCACCACCGGCAATCTTCAGGAAGCCGGCCGCCTGCTCGAAGGTACGGTCCCCAAGGCGGGTCACTTTCAGCAACTGTTTGCGGTTGGTGAACATGCCGTTCTGGTTGCGGAAATCAACGATATTCTGGGCAATACTCTGGTTGAGGCCGGAAACCCGGGACAGCAGTGGTACCGAAGCGGTGTTCAGGTCCACACCGACACCGTTTACACAGTCCTCGACCACTGCATCCAGGCTACGGGACAGCTGGACCTGGGAGACATCGTGCTGGTACTGCCCCACACCGATGGATTTCGGCTCGATCTTCACCAGCTCTGCCAGGGGATCCTGCAGGCGCCGGGCGATCGACACCGCGCCCCGAATGGTGACATCCAGGTCCGGCAATTCCCGGGAAGCAAATTCGGACGCCGAGTACACGGAAGCACCAGACTCACTGACCACAATCCGCGCCAGCTTCAATTCCGGGTAGCGCTTGCAGAGATCGGCCACCAGCTTCTCGGTTTCCCGGGAGGCAGTTCCATTACCGATTGCTACCAGCTCAATTCCGTATTCCCGGCACCAGGTAGCCAACTGTTCGATGGACTGGTCCCACTTGTTCCGGGGTGCATGGGGGAAAATCGCACCATGGCCCACCACCTGGCCGGTACCATCGATCACCGCCACCTTGACGCCGGTGCGCAAACCCGGGTCCAGACCCAGGGTCGGACGCGGACCAGCAGGTGCCAGTAACAGCAAGTCCTTCAGGTTGGCGGCAAACACGTTGATAGCCTCGCTTTCCGCGGCTTCACGCACCTGCGCCATCAGGTCGGTTTCAATCTGGGTCGACAATTTCACCCGCCAGGTCCAGCGCACCACTTCGGATAACCATTTGTCGGCCGGGCGACCGTCGTCCCGGATACGCCAGCGAGCGGCAATCCGCTTTTCGGCCGGGTGCGGCTGACGGCGGTCGTCTTCACCATCACCGACCACAATACTGAAGGTCAGGATGCCCTCATTGCGGCCACGCAGGATGGCCAGCGCCCGGTGCGACGGCACCTTTTTCAGAGGCTCGACATGGTCGAAGTAATCCCGGAACTTGGCACCCTCGGTTTCCTTGCCTGCCACCACGGACACCTTGAGCCGGCCCTCCTGCCAGATGAAGCCCCGCAGGTCGCCCAGCAGTTCTGCGTCCTCGGCGAAGCGCTCCATCAAAATATAGCGGGCGCCATCAAGGGCCGCCTTGGCATCTGCCACCCCGGCATCCTCGTTAATGTACGCCTCAACGGTGGCTTCGGGATCGAGGGTCGGATCGTCATACAGGGTATCGGCCAGGGGCTCCAGACCGGCTTCCCGGGCAATCTGGGCTTTGGTGCGGCGCTTGGGCTTGTAGGGAAGGTACAGGTCTTCCAGCCGGTTCTTGGTGTCTGCGCCGTTGATCGCCGCCTTGAGCTCGCCGGTCAGCTTGCCCTGCTCCTCAATGCTGTTGAGGATGGTGGCGCGGCGGTCCTCCATTTCCCGCAGGTAACGCAACCGCTCTTCGAGGTTACGCAGCTGACTGTCGTCCAGCGAGCCGGTGACTTCTTTCCGGTAGCGGGCAATAAACGGAACAGTCGCGCCTTCGTCGAGAAGAGCAACGGTGGCATTAACCTGTTGTTCGCGGACACCAAGCTCTTCCGCGATACGGCTGGAAATCGTCTTCATGCAACCTCGGCAAAATCACATAGGAATCGAATTAACGGGAAAAGGTACAGCGGCTTACTTCTGCAAGCAAGCGGCCTGACTGCGGCTGTTCAGGAATTGTACAAGCTCGTTCCAGGGCATGGGGCGGGCGTAATAGTAGCCCTGGACCTCATCACAATGCTGCTGGCGGAGAAACTCCAGCTGCCCTTCGCTCTCCACGCCCTCGGCGACCACGCTCATCTGCAGACTGTGGGACAGACTGATGATCGCGCGGATGATGTGCTCGGCGTCCGCTGACTGCCCCAGTTCCTCCACAAAGGACTTGTCGATCTTGACCAGGGAAATCGGAAGGTGCTGCAAGTTGCTCAGGGACGAGAAACCGGTGCCAAAATCGTCCAGGGCGAAGCTGATGCCCAGCTGGTTCAGCTCCCGCAGGCAGCGCTGGGCGTATTCCGGATCGTGCATCATGGCACTCTCGGTAAGTTCCAGTTCCAGCAGACTGGTATCAACGTTGGCATTGAAGATGATCCGGAAGATGGTCTCGGTCATCTTGCGATCATGGAACTGACGGAACGAGAGATTGACGGCAAACACCAATCCGGGGAAACCCAGCTCAGAGGAATCCTGAAGACGCTTGCAGGCCTGTTCGATGACCCAATAACCGATGGGAACGATCAGGCCACTGCGCTCGGCCATCGGAATGAATTCATCCGGCCCCACCAAGCCACGCTGCGGGTGGTTCCAGCGCAGCAGACACTCCACGCCGCGAACTTCCTCGGTCGCCAGGTCGATGCGGGGCTGGTAATACACTTCCAGCTCCCTGCCCCGCAAGGCATTACGCAGGTCCGCTTCCAAGCGCAGCTGGTAGCCGGCAGAGATGTGCAGCTGCCGGTCGTAAAAACGGTAACTGGTGCCCGGATCCCGCTTGGCCTCGAACATGGCGCGATTGGCCCGGCGCATCAGGTTCTCTGCGCTGTCACCGGATTCCGGGTAGGTGGCAACACCGAGGCTGGCGTTGACCACCAGCTGCTGGCCATCCACGGTCACAGGCTCATCGAGAATAGTGACCATCTTGCGGATGATCCGGGTAATATCCAGCGAGTCCTCGACTTTCTCGATAATGATCGCGAGCTCGTCCCCGCCAATGCGCATCAGCGAGTCCACCCGGCGCAAGGCGTGGCGCAGGCGATCCGCCAGCTTCATCATCAGCTGGTCACTGCGCTGGTAGCCGAAGGATTCGTTGATACTGTGGAAATCATCGATGTTGAGATGCAGCATGGCCAACCTCTGACCAGCCCGCTCGGCCCGCAGCAGGCCCTGCTGCAGGCGGTCAAAGAAAAGGTCCCGGTTAATGATGCCGCTGGCAACGTCACGACCCAGGTGGCCCAGGGCGGATGTGCTCAGTTGTTCCCGATACCACAGGTATTTTACCGCCCGGGGAAAACTCCACCGGTCGAGGCCCTGACGGCTCAGGTAATCCGCGGCGCCCGCGCCGATCAGTTGCGAAGCCCGTTCGCCAGGCAACTCGGCGCTCAGTGCCAGCACAGGCTTGTCGTCACTGGAGACCGAAAGGTATTGCAGGAAAGCGGCTTCATTACCCCCGTGGAACACACAGTCCCAGACGATGACATCGAAACTGGCGTTGCGGATGAGGTCGTCGCAATCGATCAGATCCGGACACCAGGTGACATCCGGATCGATCTCGGAATCGCCTGAAAGCAGCGAGTCCAGCCAGAGAAAGTCCGCGTGGTGAGGTGTGAGCACCAGTACACGTAACTGATCGGGCCTCGGAGTCTCCAGGGGCAATGTCATCAAACAGGATCCGTCTCTGCATAGGCTTTGACTGTTAACCTTATCATAGCCGAGAGATGATCGAGGTACAGCAAGGCCTGCTGGTGTAGAATAATGACACGCGAATTTCCTGATCCCCGTTCCATTCTGGTCCGTAATCTGTGAACAAGCTCAACCCCCGACAAAGTGAAGCCGTCCGTTACGCCGATGGCCCGCTACTGGTGCTCGCCGGCGCCGGCAGTGGCAAAACCAGTGTGATCACGCGCAAGATTGCCTACCTGATCGAGGAACTGGGCATCCCGGGGCGTCACATTGCCGCGGTGACCTTTACCAACAAGGCGGCCCGGGAAATGAAGGAACGGGTGGGCCGGATTGTGGACCGGGGCAAGTCCCGGGGGCTGATCGTGTCCACCTTCCACAACCTCGGCCTGAACATGATCCGGGAAGAGCATCCGCACCTGGGCTACCACCCCGGCTTCTCCATCTTTGATGCCGAGGACGCCAAGGCCCTGCTGCAGGACCTGATGCTGCGGGAGGCCAGTGCCGACGCTGGCGATGAACTCAGTTATGTGCAGATGACGATCTCCTCCTGGAAGAACGCCATGCGCGGCCCGGAAGAAGCCTACAGCAAGGCCACCGATGAACGGGACCAGCGCATCGCCCTGATCTACAAGCGCTACAACGAGTACCTGAAAGCCTACAACGCGGTGGACTTTGACGACCTGATACTGCTGCCCGTCCAGCTCTTCCGCAGCCATCCGGATGTGCTGGCCAAGTGGCGGCGCAAGGTCCGCTACATGCTGGTGGACGAGTACCAGGACACCAACGTGTGCCAGTACGAACTGGTCAAGCTACTGGTGGCCGAGCGGGCGGCTTTCACAGTAGTCGGCGATGACGACCAGTCCATTTATGCCTGGCGCGGGGCCAGGCCGGAGAACCTGGCCCAGCTCAAGGAAGACTTCCCGAGCCTGCGAATCGTAAAGCTCGAGCAGAACTACCGCTCAACCGGGCGGATCCTGCGCAGCGCCAACACGGTGATCGCCAACAACCCCCATGTGTTCGAGAAGGCCCTGTGGAGTGACCACACCATCGGCGAGGAGCTCCGCATCATCCGTTGTCGCAACGAGGATGCCGAGGCGGAACGGGTGGCAACCGAGATCATCGACAACAAGCTCAAGCAGGGTCTGGATTTCAAGGACTTCGCGGTGCTGTACCGGGGCAATCACCAGTCCCGGCTGCTGGAGATGAAACTGCAGGCCTACCAGATTCCCTACCGGATCTCCGGCGGCCAGTCGTTCTTCTCAAAAAATGAGATCAAGGATGCGATGTCCTACCTGCGGCTGCTGGTCAACCCGGATGACGACGCCGCCTTCCTGCGGGTGGTCAACGTGCCCCGTCGCGAAATTGGCCCGCGCACCCTGGAGCAGCTTACCCACTACGCCCGTTCCCGCAATGTCAGCCTGTTCCAGGCCTTGGGAGATATGGGCGCGGAAGCCCACGTTACCGGGAAAGGTCTGGACCGCCTGCGGCGTTTTGCCCACTGGGTCGACCGCACCTGCGAGCGCCTGCATTCGGAAGACCCTATCCCGGTGATCAAGCAGCTGTTCACCGACATCGAATATGAGGAATGGCTGCACCAGCACTCTGGCACGCCCAAGCAGGCCGAACGGCGCATGGAGAACATCTGGTACCTGGTGGAATCGATCCAGCGCATGCTCGATGACGGCAAGGGCACGGCGGATGAGATCGGCATCGAGGACGCCATCAGCAAGCTGATCCTTCGGGACATGATGGAACAGCGGGAAGAAGAGGATGACAGCGATAAGGTCCAGCTGCTGACCCTGCACGCCTCCAAGGGTCTGGAGTTTCCCCATGTCTTCATCATGGGTCTGGAGGAGGAAATCCTGCCCCACCGCGCCAGCATCGAGGAAGGCAACATCGAGGAAGAACGCCGCCTGATGTATGTGGGTATTACCCGAGCCCGGGAAACCCTGACGCTCACCTATGCAGCCTCCCGCAAACAGTATGGCGAGAAGATCGAAACCATTCCCAGCCGGTTTCTGGATGAGCTGCCCGAAGAAGACCTGAAGTGGGAAGGCCTCGGAGACCTCGACCGGGAGGAAAACCAGAAAAAAGGCAAAGCCACCCTGAGCGCCCTGCTCGGGGACCTCGGAAGCTGACCATTTTCAATCTTCGCCCCCTGCAACCATTCCCGCTCCAGGGCGTTGGTGGCGCCCGGTAGCAGCGGTTGGCCTGGCTGTCTGGGCCGGGACACTAGACCATGGCGCGCCGGACACCGGGGAGCGAGCACTGACGATCCACGGCGAGCAAAAAGAACCCATTCTGCGCTTCACCAGCACCGACGTGGAGGCCAATCTGGCAAGTCCGACGTTTAGGTCCAGTAAGGAGCGGAATGACAACGATGAGACTCGAGTCGGAGGGGGGGCCCGGGGTTCGGGATCAGGAAATTACGGCTGGATGGATCCTCGCCTTGCGGTAACGGGAGATCACAGGGAGACTTGGGAAATGCAGATCACCGACGGCAGCGGCGACCCATTCCAACTCAGGGGAACCCTTGAGCCGGTGACAGTGCGGTAGAGCGAGCTGTTGCCTCCCTTTCCGCCTGGCTTGGCAGAAGGGGAGGCAACAAATAGAGCCTTACTCGCTCTCAGCGACGATGTGTTCAACGGCCGCTTTAATTTCCTCATCCGAACAGCTTGCGCAGCCACCCTTGGCCGGCATGGCGTTGAAGCCGTTGATGGCATGGTTGATCAGGGTCTCCATGCCCTGGTCGATACGCGGAGCCCAGGCGTCGGCGTCACCAATGACCGGAGCACCGGCGGCACCGGTGGTGTGGCAGGCCATACAGACGGCATCGTACACTTCGCTACCTGAGCGAGGGCCGGAGCTGGCTGCCTGGGTCGGAGCGGCCGCGGAGCCACACTCCTGGCCTTCCAGACACACTTCACCAACCGGCTCGATACGCGCACGGATCTCGTCTTCAACACTAGCCATAACGGCGCCGGCGGTGAGGCCGAAACCGAGCAGAACAGCAGCCAGGACTCTCTTCATGTTCACAATGCACCTCGCATTTGAGCGTTATAATCTTTGGTGGCCGCATTATAGCGACTGAACCCCGGCAAAAAAACCAAAGGCCAGAATCTTAAATTGATTTCAACCGGTTTAATTGCAATTTCGTAAGCCCTCGGGCACGAAATTGTGAATACAGGTACCATAACTGGTAAACCGACCAACACGACTTTCAGGACCCGATCCATGCCAGACGCCGAAAGCAACCGCCCGCATCCTTGGCGCAAGCCGCTGTTGATTCTCGAGTTTTCCGCCCTGGCCGTCCTGCTGGGCTCCATGGCCTGGTTTTCGAGCCAGACAGCCGATGGCAGCAAGATAGGCGCCGGCTGGCTGCTGATCCCGGCCTTCGCCAGTCTGGGCGTGTTTGCCAGCTTTATCGGCCTGATGTACCTGCGCTGGGTCGCGGCCGCCAATCCGGCCAATCGTACTCGCCACAGAATCATTTTCGCTCTGTTGGCGATCACCCTGATCGGGGTCTGGGTGTATGGCATTGCCAACACCTGGTTGAGCCTGAACGCAACCTGAGGATCGCCTCATGACGCATCAACCCTGGCTGCTGAACTCCGGCCTGAGCGTTTGTCTTGCCACCCTGGCCGCTCCGGCGGCCCTTGCCCAGCAGACTGGCACCGAGCCACCCGAGGATTTATCCGCCGAACAATGTGCGCTTATTGAAAACGGGGTTCGCCGGCTCGCCTGCTTCGATCGGGTGTTCGGCGCCCACGAGGAGCGACAGGCGGCCAGTGAGGGCGAGCAGGAGCAGGCCGAGGAAGCCGTGAGCGAGGAGCTGCGTCTGGCGGACGGAGAAAGCCAGGAGGATTCGGGGCATTCAGAGGACGACGACAGCGTTATGAATACGTTGCTGGAGCAGTATGTCGCTACGGAAAAGGCGATCTTTTCGTTCTCTGGCAGTTTCGCGGGCCATCGCCCAACCTACATCCTGCCTCTCACCTGGACTGATGACACCAACCCATTTCCTTCCAGTCCGCGTTTGGGCACCACGGGCTATGACTACGAACTGCGCAAAGCGGAAGCCAAATATCAGATCAGCTTCAAGGTACCCCTGCTGACGGGCCTCCTGGAGGATCCCACTACACTTTGGTTCGGCTATACCCAGCAATCCTTCTGGCAGGTCTATAACCAGGATGAGTCGGCTCCGTTTCGGGAAACCAATTACGAGCCAGAGATTTTTCTGCGCTATCAGACCGACTGGGACCTTGGGCCGGGCACTTTGAATGGCGTGACCATCGGTTTCAGTCACCAGTCCAACGGCCAGTCGGAACCGCGGTCCCGGAGCTGGAACCGGATCGTGGGTCGTGCCGCCTACAGTTACGGGCGCTGGCTGTTCATGGTGCAGCCGTGGTACCGGATTCCGGAGAACAGCAACGATGACAATGCCGATATCGAGCGGTACCTGGGCTATGCCAATTACCAGGCGGTGTACAAGCTGACGGAGGACCGGACGTTTTCATTGCGGCTGTTGAATAATTTGCGGTCGGATAACCGGACTTCCGTTGAGTTCGGGTACAGTTTTCCGATGGGGGAGACGTTGAAGGGGTTCTTTCAGTACTACAACGGGTATGGGGAGAGTCTGATTGACTATAACCACCGGATTGAGAGGTTCGGGATCGGGATTATGTTGAACGACTGGCTCTGATTCATCGTCAGGCGCAGGCGCAAGGCCGCGGCAAGCAGACTTTGGTGAAGATTGAGCGGGCAGGAAGGGCTGCCAGAAACCCGCTCCTTGCGGCACCCCTCCGGGGTCCAGCCTGCAATCATAGATTGCAGTCGTTCGGCTGTCGCATGAAGCTTCGCTTCATAAACGCTCGGCCTCACCCATGTGACGCTTGAGCTCCGCCATCCATGGCTCCGCACAGTTTCAGACGGTGGTATCGGCCACCTTGCCCCAGACTATTGGCGTCAGCCGTCCGCGTTATCCTTCCTCGTTCAGCCTATCCATTTCCGCCAATAGCTCTTCTGTCTTTTCTTCCATCAACGGGATATTCGCCCTCGATTCAACGTTCAGACGTACCACCGGCTCGGTGTTGGACATCCGGAGGTTGAAGCGCCAGTCGTCGAATTCGATGCTGACGCCGTCTACTTGGCTGACGTTTTTGGCGCCGACGCTGTATTTGGCTTTGATCGCGGCGATGATCTTCGGGGGATCGGCGATGGTGCGGTTGATTTCGCCGCTGGCCGGATAGGCTTCGATTCGGGCGTCGATGAGCGATGAGAATGGCTGGCCGGACTGGCAGAGGCGTTCGGCGATCAACAGCCAGGGGATCATGCCGCTGTCGCAGTAGGCGAAGTCGCGGAAGTAGTGATGGGCGCTCATTTCGCCGCCGTAGACGGCGTCTTCGTCGCGCATGCGCTGTTTGATGAAGGCGTGGCCGGTTTTGCTTTCGATGGCTTCTCCGCCGGCGGCTTTGACCAGGTCGAGGGTGTTCCAGGTGAGGCGTGGGTCGTGAATGACTTTGCCGCCACCGGTTTTGCGCAGAAACTGGTCGGCCAGCAGGCCGACGATGTAGTAGCCCTCGATGAAGCGGCCGTTTTCGTCGAAGAAAAAGCAGCGGTCGTAGTCGCCGTCCCAGGCGATGCCCATGGCGGCGCCCTGCTCGATCACGGCATCGGCCGTGGCCGCCCGGTTTTCCGGGAGGATGGGGTTGGGCACGCCGTTGGGGAAGTGGCCGTCCGGCTGGTGGTGGACCTTGATGAACTCGAAGGGCAAGTGCTGCTCCAATTCGTCGATCACCAGACCCGCGCCGCCGTTACCGGCGTTGCAAACAATGGTCATGGGTTTGAGTGACGCGGCATCGACGTAGCCAAGCAGGTGGTCCACGTAGGCGCTCATCACTTCCAGTGGTTCGTCTTGGCCTTGCTGCGGCGCATCGGTAAACGGCTCCAGTACGCGGTCTCGGATCTCGTTCAGGCCGTTGTCGGAGCTGATCGGCCGGGATTCGGGGCCGACCATTTTCATGCCGTTATGGTCTTTGGGGTTGTGGCTGGCGGTGACCATGATGCCGCCGTCCATCTTGTAGTGGCTGGTGGCGAAGTACACCTGCTCGGTGCCGCACAGGCCAATGTCGAACACATCAGCTCCAGCAGCCATCAGGCCGGAGCTGAGGGCTTCGGCGATTTCCGGGCTGGAGAGGCGAATGTCGTAGCCGACAATCACTTTCTTCGCGCCGGTCACTTCCACGTAGGCCCGGCCGATTTTCTCGGCCAGGGTCGGGTTGAGCTGGTCCGGCACACGGCCGCGCAGGTCGTATGCCTTGAAGCAGGACAGGTCCATTGTCGGGGTTACTCCGCTGCAGAAGATTGAAGCTGAATGTAGTTCTGGATACCCATCTGGGCAATCATTTCCAACTGGGTTTCCAGCCAGTCGATATGCTCTTCCTCGCTGTCCAGGATGCTTCGGAACAGTTGCCGGCTGGTGTAGTCCTGGATTTCCTCGCAATAGGCGATGGCTTCTTTCAGGTCAGCGTGGGCAATCTGCTCGAGCTTGAGGTCGCAGGAGATCATTTCCTCGACGTTCTCGCCGATCAGTAGTTTGTTCAGGTCCTGCAGGTTGGGCAGGCCCTCGAGGAACAGGATGCGCTCGATCAACTGATCGGCGTGTTTCATCTCGTCAATGGATTCCTCGTATTCCTTGGCGGCCAGCTTGCTGATGCCCCAATCCTTGTACATGCGGGAGTGGAGGAAATACTGGTTGATGGCGGTCAACTCGTTGGCGAGGACCTTGTTGAGGTACTGGACAACCTTCTTGTCGCCTTTCATAGCGGGACTCCCTGTTGGCTTGGTGAATCAGCCTTTTAGGATAGCCCCTTATCGGGCAAGAGAAAAATACAGTGAGGCAATAACCGCGCTCAGGCCGGTTGCGCGAGCATTTTGGCCAGAGCCAGGTAATCCGGCGAGCGGCTTTCGCGAAGAATCTCCCGCGCAGTGCAGGCACAGCGGCCGCACTGGGTACCCACCCCCAACTCCTTGCCCAGCTGGCGCATGGAAGAGACGCCGTTTTCAGCGGCTTCGCGGATTTCCCGGTCAGTGACTCCGTGGCAAAGGCAGACGTACATAGCAATAACCCACCAACGGTTATGAACGTTAGTGATAATTATTGCCATTATCATCCAAAAATACAACCCCGTTGGATCAATTTTGTGCAACGGAGCGTTTCGGGATTAACCGTCGCGGGTCAGATTCCGGCTTCCGGTCTCGGTAACCACGACATTGTCTTCAATGCGGATGCCGCCACAACCCCGTAATCGCTTGATCAGGTCCTGGTTCAGGTGCTGCCCCAGCTCCCCTTCCAGCAGGGGATCCAGCAAGGACGGAATGAAATAGAGTCCGGGTTCGATGGTCACCACCATCCCCGGCTCGAGTCGGCGGGTCAGGCGCAGGAACGGTGCATCTTCTGGTGGGGGCGTCGACTTGCCGGCAACATCATGGACCTGCACGCCGAGGAAATGACCGATGCCGTGGGGAAAGAAAACCCGGGTGATGCCCTGCTCGACGATGTCGTCGTCCTCCAGTCCGGTCACCAGGCCGGTGGCCGAGAGCAAGGCGGCGGTGCCCTGGTGGGCCTTGCGGTGGATCTCGATGTAATCCACCCCGGGCGCGACCATGTCGCACAGCCGTAACTGGAGTCGCTCGAGGCCGTGAATCAGGGCGGCGAAATGGGATTCCCCGGGGCCAGCGGTGGTGCGGGTGATGTCGGAACAATATCCCCGGAACCGGACGCCGGCATCGATCAGCAGGCTGCGGGGATGGCCCGGCGGCTGGGTGTCGTAATACTGGTAGTGCAACGTGCTGGCATGGTCGTTCAGGCCGATGATGCTGTGATAGGGAGCGTCGGCTTCCCGCTGCCGGGTCGCCTGCTGATAGGCAAGGCTGATGCCGAATTCGCTCTCGCCGTCGGTGAAGGCGTCCCTGGCCGCCCGATGCCCGGCCAGCGCCAGAGTGTTGGCCTGCGCCAGGCATTCAATTTCGTAGGGGGTCTTGCGCACCCGGGTTTCATCGAGGGCCCTGAGCAGGTTCTCCGGGTTGGACTCCCCAGGCACGCCATCCAGCAGAGCGGGATCCCCGATCACCGCCAGACTGCCCGGATCATCAAGCACCGGCGCCTTGGGCGACTGACTACCGCGAACCTCGACAAACGTCTGCCAGGGTTCTTCCGGCAACGGCTGGTTGGCGTGCCAGAAATCCACCGGCTCGTACAGCCACAGCACCGGCTTATGCCCCACCCGTATCCAGAGCCAGCAGTGCTCGCGGCCGGTCAGCCCGGTCCAGTGCAGGAACGGGCCGTAGCCCTGGAAGTGCCAGGTCTGGTCGTCCCCGAAGCGATACGGGGCGGCGCCGGAGGCAATCAGCAGGCTGTCGAACCCCTGGTCCGCCAGCGCCAATTCGCAGCGGGCTTGCAGCTCTTTCAGGTGGTCCAGCTGCAGTGACAACAGGGCATTATGGGGCATGTCATCCTTCCACTTGTTTCCAGAGGTTCAAAAGATCGTCCGAGCGGGCATCCCGCAGACGAATCAGGCGGATTTCCAGGGGCACGTCCCAGCGCTCATCGCCGGCACGCACCAGGCTGCCGAACTGCTCACTCTTCTCCGTCATCCTTTGTGGCAACCAGCCCATGCCGAAGCCCTGTTTGACCAGGGCTTTAATACTGGCGGACTGGGTATTCTCGTTCAGGGGTAGCAGGTTGGCGGTCAGCTTTTGCCGCGCCAGGTAGCCCTCGATGGAGGACTGCAGGAATCCCCGACTGTGATAGGCAATCAATGGCACCGGTTGCTCGGAACTTCCCGGCAGTGGGAACCGCGGATGGCCCTGCTCGTCGGCAACGCTGACCGGCACCAAAGCTTCCCGGGCCAGCACCAGCCAATCAAAACTATCGGCAGTCAGCCGTCCGCCCCAGGGTAAATCCGGGTGCCAGTAACACAGCACCAGATCGCACTCACCACTTTCCAGGGCTTGCAGGAATTGTTCACCGATCCAACTGGTGGCTTTGAGGTTGAGCTGCAAGCGCTCGGCAATGCCCGCCTCTTTAGCCCAACTCTGGTAGAAGTGGGAAAACAGACCCTGGGTGGAGCCAACACTGATCCGCGCTGAAGCCTCCGCTTCAAGAGCCGTGATGCGATCCTTCGTATCCCGCACATCCCGGGTGATGCGTTCGCACAATTCCCGGAACACCTCTCCTGCCGGCGTCATGGACAGCGGCAGGCTCTGGCGGTTAACCAAGGTGGTGCCCATGGCCTCTTCCAACAGCTTGATGCGACGGCTGAACGTGGGCTGGCTCACGTGCTGCAACTCGGCAGCCCGAGAGAAGTGGCGCGTGCGGGCAAGCGCCAGAAAGTCTTCCAGCCAGCGTACTTCCATAGAATCCCCTGAGGGTATGCGATTGAATGGGTCCGGGCGTCACTGCAGGCATCATAGCCTATCGCAGCGCACCTGTTACAACCGCCCCTCTTCCACTGCGTGGCAAGCCACTTGAGTCCCGCCATCAGTAGCGATTAACCGGGGCACTTCCTGCCGACACCGTTCATTGGCATAGGGACAACGGCCATGGAACACGCAACCGGACGGCAGATTCACCGGTGTCGGCACCTCCCCTTTCAGGCGGATGTGGTTGGGCCGGTCATCCTCCAGCTTGGGAATCGCAGAGAGCAAGGCTTGGGTGTACGGGTGCCGGGGCGTGGCAAACAGGTTTTTGGTATCCGCCAGCTCACACACCCGGCCCAGGTACATCACCGCCACACGGGTGCCGAAATGCTCCACTACTGCCAGGTCGTGGGTGATGAACAGGTAGGTCAGCCCGCGGCTTTCCTGGGCATCCATCAGTAGGTTCAGCACCTGAGCCTGGATAGACACGTCCAGCGCGGAGATCGGTTCGTCCGCCACGATGAATTCCGGGTCCACCGCCAAGGCCCGGGCAATGGCGATGCGCTGGCGCTGGCCGCCGGAGAATTCGTGGCCGAAACGGCTGCCCCAGTCCTGATCGATGCCCACCGAATGCATTACCTCGTGGATCTTGTCGCGCACCTGGATTTGTGACCAGTCCGGATGATGGAAACGGATCGGTTCTTCCAGGGTCTGCTGAATGGTCATGCGCGGGTTCAGGGAGGCATAGGGATTCTGGAAGATCATCTGCATCTTGCGCCGGTAAGGCAGTGCCGCCTTGCCATCCAGATTGTCGATGCGCTGACCGTCGTAGTGGATCTCGCCGGCGCTCGGAGAAATCAGCCCCATTACCGTGCGGGCCACGGTGGACTTGCCACAACCGGATTCGCCCACCACGCACAGCGCCTCGCCCTTTTGCACTTCCAGATCAACACCGTTGATGGCGTGCACGGCTTCCTGTTTACGGCGGAGGTGCCCGCCCTCAATGGTGATCTGTTCCAGCAGGCTACCGGAGAGGTCAAAGCGTTTCTCAAGACCGCGAATACTTACCAAAGGGGAGGTCATGATTCGGCCTCCTGCATGCGTTTCTCCTGCTCAATCAGGTTGGCGACTTCGTAACAGGCCACATTCACATTACCCGAGCGCACATACTCCGGCACTGCCTGCTTGCACTGCTCGGTGGCGAACTTGCAGCGAGGGTGGAACGGACAGCCCGAGGGCACATTCTTCAATGAGGGCATGGAGCCGGGAATCTGGAACAGCCGCTCACCGGGTTCTCCCATCTGGGGCAGCGCGTTGATCAGCCCCTGGGTATAGGGATGCTGGGCATCGTTGATGATTTCCCGGGTAGGCCCCTGCTCGATGATTCGGCCGGAGTACATGACCAGCATCCGCTGGGTAACCTGGGAGACCACGCCCAGATCGTGGGTAATCAACATCAGCGCCACATTTTCCTGTTCGCACAGGTTCAGCAACAGGTCCATGATCTCCGCCTGGATAGTCACGTCCAGGGCCGTGGTGGGCTCATCGGCAATAATGATTTCCGGGTCCAGCAGCAGGGCGATGGCAATGATCACCCGCTGGCGCATACCCCCGGACAGCTCATGGGGGTACTGATCCAGACGCTTCTCCGGCGAGGGAATCTGAACTTTCTGCAGCCGGTCCAGAGCAATGGCTCGGGCTTCTTTTTTACTGATCTTCCAATGCGCCAGGATGGCCTCCACCATCTGGGTCTCGATGGTGAGCACCGGATTGAGGGTCATCATCGGATCCTGAAAGATCATGGCAATGCGATTGCCGCGAATTTTGCGCAGCTCCCGTTCGCTCATGGCCGCCAGATCCTTGCCCTCAAACAGGATCTGTCCGCCGGCGATGTATCCGGGATTGGCAATCAGGTTGAGAATGGAAAAGGCGGCCACCGACTTCCCGGCACCGGACTCACCCACCAGCCCCAGTCGCTCACCCTTGTCTAGAGTGAAGCTGATGCCGCGCAGCGCTGTCAGGTCGCCGCCGCGCACGGCAAAACGCACATCAAGATCTTTGACTTCCAGCAGTGCCATGGTGTTATCCCTTGTACAGCCGTGGGTTCATAACATCCCGCAACCAGTCACCCAACAGATTGATGACCAGTACGAGCACCACCAGCACCAGGCCCGGGATCAGGGTGATCCACCAGGAGCCGCTCTGGATGTAATCGAAACCGGATTTGATCAGCGACCCGAGGGACGGCTGGGTCTCCGGCATGCCAAGACCGAGAAACGACAGCGCTGCCTCGGAAATAATCGCGTTAGCAATTTGCACCGTCGCAATGACGAAGATCGGTGACAGGGTGTTGGGCAGGATGTGCCGGAACATAATCCTGCGGGTCCCGAAGCCCATCACCTTGGCTGCGTCGACGTATTCCTTCTTTTTCTCCGCCAGTACCGAGGCACGAACAGTCCGGGCAATCTGGGGCCACTCGGCCACACCGATAATAAAGATCAGCATGTAGATGGCGATCTCACCGAACATCAGGTTGCCGAAGCTGGCCTTGAACACTGCACCAACAATAATGGCAACCATCAGGGTGGAGAACGACAGCTGCACATCGGCAATGCGCATCAGCACCGCATCCACCTTGCCGCCCAGATAGCCGGCCAGCAGGCCAAAGAGAATGCCCAGAAACGCCTGCAGGACCACCGCCCCGAAGCCGATCATCAACGACACCCGGGTGCCGTACAGAATGGTGGACAAAAGATCCCGGCCTTGAGCGTCGGTGCCCAGGGGAAATGCCGGATCGGCACCGCTCATGCCCACCGGGGGCAGTTCGGAATTCATGATGTTGATCTGCGCCAGATCATACGGGTCGGCGGGGGCCAGCAGCGGCGCAAACACCGCCGCCAGCACCATCAGCAGCAGCACGGCAAAGCTGGCAATGGCCACCTTGTCGCGCTTGAAACTGTACCAGAAAAAGGACTCGCGGAAGCGGTCCCAGCGGGAAACCGTTGCCGTTGTCATGCTTTCTTACCTGTGAGTTTGACGGTGGGATTCACCAGTCCGTAGATCAGATCCACCAGAGTGTTGGTTATTACGAAGATCAGGCCTACTACCATCAGATAAGCCACGATCAGCGGAATGTCGCTGCGGGTAATTGCCTCAAGGAACATCAAGCCTACGCCCGGCCACTGGAAAACGGTTTCCGTGAGGATGGTGTAGGCCACCATGATGCCGATCTGAACACCACCCACGGTAATCACCGGCAGCATCGTGTTCTTGAACGCGTGCAGGAAGTTGATGCGGCCGTCGCTCAGTCCCTTGGCTCGGGCGTAGCGGATGTAATCGCTCTGCAGCACCTCCATCATCTCCGCACGAATCAGTCGGATGAACAGCGGAAGCATGATCGACGCCAGCGACACCGACGGCAGGACCAGATGCATCAGCCCGGTACCGGTGAAGAAGCCGGATTCCCAAGTGCCGAACAGGTGGGTCAGTTCATCGCTGCGACCATAGGACGGCAAACCGCCCTCGGTAGTAAAGAAGTCATTCAGCCACTGCCCCCAGCCGGTGTCCGACGGGAACCAGTTCACCGTCACTCCGATGGAGAACAGCTGGATCAAAACGATCGCCGTCAGGAACACCGGGATGGAAATTCCCACGGTGCTGACACCCATGAAGAATCTGGATAGCCAGGCCTGGGGCCGGATCGCGGCATAAACGCCAATCGGCACCGACAGAAACACGATAATCAGGCTGGCACCAATCACCAGTTCCAGGGTCGCGGGCAGATGTTCGGCGATCACCTCCAGGGTCGGCTTGCTGTAGAAGTAGGAATTTCCCAGGTCGCCCTGCAATGCGTTACCGGCAAACCGCAGGTACTGGACCACCATCGGGTCATTCAACCCGAGCTCCTCGCGAATGGCTTCCCGCTCCTCCTCGGAGACGGACATGCCCACCATTTCCTGAAGCGGGTCCCCGAGGCCATCCTGAATGGCAAAGGCGATCACGCTGATCACGAACATGACCAGCAACGCCTGAAAAATCCGCTGAACCAAAAACGCTAACATGGAAATCTTCCGGATAAGGCTTGCAAACAAAAGGCCGGCACCGGATCACTCCAGTGCCGGCCTGCCGTCAAAGGCGATTACTCCACAACCAAGTCACCCAGGTACGGGAAGTTCATGACGTTGAGCACCGGCTCAATGTTCACGTTCTTCTTCGAGGCCCAGGCCAGGTCCTGCCAGTGCAGCGGAACGAAGGCGGCATCGTCGTACAGACGCTGTTCCACTTCCTGCAGCATGGCGGCCCGCTTGTCCAGGTCGGTCTCGACGTTGGCTTTCTCCACCAGCGCGTCGATTTCCGGGTTGCAGTAGTTGCCTGCGTTGTACTGGCCAGCGCCGCTGTCGGCATCCGGGCAGAAGGTCAGGAACTCGTAGAAGTTGGCGGAGTCCTCGGTATCCGCATGCCAACCGATCATCATCATGTCAGCCGCGCGGTTGTCGTACTCCGGCCAGTACTGCGCCTTCGGCAGAGTCTTCAGGTCCACCTTGATGTTGATGCGGGCCAGCATGGCGGCCACCGCCTGGGCGATCTTGTCGTCGTTCACGTAGCGGTTGTTCGGCGCCATCATGGTGATGGTGAAACCATCCTCGTAACCGGTCTCCTTCATCAACTGTTGCGCCTTCGCCACATCGAAGCGCGGGGCGAGCGAATCGTTATGACCCTGGTAGCCCGCCGGAGACATCTGGGCGGCCGGGGTGGCGAAGCCCTTCATGATCTTGGCGGCAATGCCTTCCTGGTTGATGGCGTAGGCAATGGCCTGACGAACCTTCGGATCCTTGAACGCTTCCACCCGCTCCTGGTTCATATGGAACAGGATGATCCGGGTACCGCTCATGGTTACCAGGTTGGCATTCTTGTCGTTACGAATCCGCTCCAGGTCGTTGGGCGGTACCGGGGCGATGAAGTCGACGCCACCGGAAAGCATTGCGGACACCCGGGTGTTGTTCTCCTTGATCGGGGTCAGCACGATCTTGCCGACGTTACCCGGGGACTCGGTGTCCCAGTAATCGTCAAAGCGCTCGAACTCAACCCGCACGCCCTGCTTGCGCTCGGTCACGGTGTAGGGACCGGTGCCGGACAGGTTCTCGGAGGCGAAAGAGTTGCCATGTTTGGTAATGGCGCTCTTGTCCTTGCCGCCCTCGGTCTGGCCGCTATAGAACTCGCTGTCCAGCGGGAAAATATAGGTGGCAGTGTTCAGCAGCAGCGGGTACGGCTCGCTGGTCACCAGTTCGAAGGTGTAGTCATCGATCACGTTGATGCCGCTGAAGGGCTTGAAGATGGCCTTGAAATCCTGGCTCTGTTTCAGACGATCGAAGGTGAATTTCACATCCGCGGTGGTCAGCTCGTTACCGGAATGGAACTTCACGCCTTCACGGAGCTTGAAGCGCATTGTATTCTCGTCAACCCGCTCCCAGCTCTCGGCCAGGCGCGGCTCGAAGCCCAGGTCGCTGGTCCAGCGCAGCAGCGGGTCAAAGGTCATGTGGGACAGCTGCAGGATGCCACCTGAGAGCTGCTCATGAATGTCGAGGGTCACGGGGTCGGCGTCGTACGCCATCTTCAGTTCCTTGGTCGCCTCGGCGGACAGGGCTACCGGCGCCATCGCCAGGGCCATGGAACCGACAAATGCTGCAATCAGTTTTTTCATCGCGTTTTCCGTCACTGTTTTAGGATTTTTCACGGAATATCGGCGCAAAATGGCGCCGATTGCCTGCGTAACAAGCTAGTCTCGGAAAACCCGTACGGCAATCGAAATTGCGACATGGAGCTATTCGCCAAGTGAATGATCTGATGTGGAGGCAGGATTCAGAGGCGAAACACCAACGGCAGGATCATCGCGGTAAACACCCCAGTCAGGCCCATGCCCAGAGACGCAAACGCCCCGGCGGTATGGCTGATTTCAAACGCCCGGGCAGTGCCTATGGCATGGCCGTTCAGGCCCAGGGCAAAGCCAAGGATGCGATCATCCTGCACTGGCACCAAGCGGGCGAGCAGGTCAACAAAGAGGGTTGCGACCACACCTGTAATCAGCAATCCACCCATCATCAGGGGCACCGACCCATCCAGTTGTTCGGTGATGCCAATGGCAATCGGCGCCGTCACCGACTTGGGCGCCAGCGACGCCAGCACCTCCGGCGTGGCCCCGAGAGCCCAGGCAATAACCAGGGCGTAGACCGCGGCCAGGGTGGCGGCAATTGGCAGGGTCACCACAATCGGGCGCCACATGGCACGGATATGGTGCATTTGCTGATACAGCGGAATGCCGAGAGCGACCGTGGCGGGACCCAGAAGCACCGTCAGCCAGCGCGCGCCCTGCTGATAGGCCTGGTAATCCACCGCCAGGACGGCAATCACCCCGGACAGCAGGCAGGCGGACAGCAATACCGGCGGCAACCATAATGGCCTGCCGATGCGGGCGAACAGCCAGTTGCCGGCAAAAAAGGCGCCCAGGGTCAGGCCAATGGCCAGAATCGGCGAAGCTGCCAGCGTATCCGACAAGGTCCCGAGGCGACTGAACAGTTCATTCACGATGCTGTTCTCCTCTCACGGTTACCAGCTTCATCAATAACAGGGTAGTGAGCACGCTCAGGAAAGTGCCGACCAGCAACGCAGCGGCAACCGCCAGCCACTGGCCCGAGAACTGATCGGCAGTAAAAAACACCCCGACCACACCGGGCATGATCAGGAGTACCAGCACCGAGATCAATCCCTGACTGGCTGAGGCCAGATCATCACTGACACTGCCTTTAACCATCAGCGTAAAGGTAATGACCACCATCCCGAGCACACCGCCACTGACCGGCAGGGCCAGCAGCATCCGCAAGGACTCGCCCAGGATAAAAAACAGCACCAATACCAGAAAACCACGCAACATCATCATGCGTTCATGCTCAGCCGGGAAGGAATGCATTACACTAGGGAGCCTCTGACTGACTCCGGATCACCTCTGGCTTGCAGAGCGGTCTACAGTCAAGGCACGACTTTGCGGGAAGGCTGGCTGCCTTTCAAAAAGTCGTAACGCAGAGTGTGGATCGCTCTGCAAGCCCCGAAGGGCGAGCCCTGAGAGCTGCACCTGCCGCGTTGCGGCTCTTGCCAAGGGCTACGGCCATTGGCGGCGAACCGCGCCTTGCATCTGCAGCTCTCAGGGCTCGCAGAGGCGATTCGGAGTCAGTAAGAGGCTCCCTGGCGCAAAGCGACATACTGATACTAATACAGGACGCCCATGGCACTCAAAGCAACCGTCTTCAAGGCCACGCTCAACATCGCCGACATGGACCGGCACTACTATGCGGACCACCACCTGACCCTGGCCCGGCATCCCTCGGAAACCGACGAGCGGATGATGGTCCGGCTGCTTGCCTTTGTCCTCAATGCTGACGAATACCTTGAATTCACCCGCGGCCTGAGCACCGACGACGAACCGGAACTCTGGCAAAAAAGCCTCAGCGGGGAGATCGAACTCTGGATTGAACTGGGTCTGCCGGACGAAAGCCGTCTGCGCAAGGCCTGCAACCGCGCCCAAAAGGTTGTGCTGTACACCTATGGTGGCCGGGCAGCCTCCCTGTGGTGGGAAAAACACCAGAACAAGCTCTCCCGCTTTAACAACCTGACCGTGATCGACCTGCCCCAGGAGGGCACCGAGGCCCTGGCATGCCTGGCCGAACGCACCATGAGCCTGCAATGCACCATTCAGGACGGCGAGATCGGTATTGGAAACGAAAACATCCTGGTCAACCTGACGCCCACGCGCCTGTATCCGGCCCGCTGAGATTTCCGGCTCAGTGAAACCCTTTTGCAGGGACTACCCGAATTTCGCAGTTTACGTTAAGGTAAGCATCCGGCAATTGTGCAGGGTCGCACCAGACCCTGCCGGATTGTCTACACTTAAATGATCGGCACCCCCACAAGGGGAGCCGTGTTCCTCAGGCCACCACCCCAGGAAGAGGATTATGACAACAACAAAATCCAGAGTTGTTTACACCCCGTCGTTCACCGACGGTGCAGAGTTCCGTATTCCCACCTTCAAAGTCCTGAAGCAGGATGGCTCCCTGTACAAGGGCGCCAAGGCACCGGCGCTGGACAAAGACAAAGCCCTGCGCATTTACCGGACCATGGTTACCACCCGGATTCTTGATGAGCGTATGCTCGCCGCCCAGCGCCAGGGACGACTGAGTTTCTACATGCAGTGCACCGGTGAGGAAGCCGCCGTGATCGGCAGTGCCGCAGCCCTCGATGACGCCGACATGATCATGGCGCAATACCGGGAACAGGGCGCCCTTGCCTATCGGGGCTTCACCATCGATGAATTCATGAATCAGCTGTTCGGCAATGAACTGGACTACGGCAAGGGCCGCCAGATGCCCGTGCACTATGGCTCCAAAAAGCTGAACTACATGACCATTTCATCGCCACTGGCCACCCAGATTCCCCAGGCGACCGGTTACGCCTATGGCCAGAAACTGGCGGGCGAAGGCCACTGTACCATTACCTACTTCGGCGAAGGCGCGGCCTCGGAAGGGGATTTTCACGCTGCCCTGAACATGGCCGCCGTCCAGCGGGTGCCGGTGATCTTCCTGTGCCGCAACAACGGCTACGCCATCTCCACCCCGGCCGCCGAACAGTTCGCAGCCGACGGTGTGGCGCCCCGGGCCTATGGCTACAAGATGGATGTCA
Source organism: Marinobacter sp. (assembly GCF_046484525.1). Taxonomy (GTDB): domain Bacteria; phylum Pseudomonadota; class Gammaproteobacteria; order Pseudomonadales; family Oleiphilaceae; genus Marinobacter. The sequence goes on along the minus strand of NZ_JAWOIS010000078.1, from coordinate 5,097 downwards.
TCCGGGTCGACGGTAACGACGTCCTGGCCATGTACGAGGCCACCAGGGCCGCCCGCAGCCTGGCTGTGGAATACAACCGCCCGGTGCTGATCGAGGCCATGAGCTATCGCCTCGCCGCCCACTCCTCTTCGGACGATCCTTCCGGCTATCGCAGCAAGGACGAAGAAGCCGTCTGGCGCGAGAAAGACCCGATCCTGCGCATGCGACTCTGGCTCGATCGTAAGAAGTGGTGGAGCGAGGACGACGAGAAACAGCTGCAGGAAACCATGCGCCGGGAGGTACTGGAGACCATGAAACGGGCCCAGAAGCGCCCGCCACCCCCGCTGGAAACCCTGGTCACCGATGTTTACGACGAGGTGCCACCGGCCCTGGCCGAACAGTTCGAGAAGCTGAAGGTGCACATCCGCCGCTATCCGGACGCCTACCCCAAGAGCGCCGAACACGCCAAGGGAGGTGCCTGAGATGACACAGATGAACATGCTTCAGGCCATCAACAACGCCCTCGACACGGCCATGGCTGCCGACGAGCGGGTACTGTGTTTCGGTGAGGACGTGGGTGTCTTCGGTGGTGTCTTCCGGGCCACCAGCAACCTGCAACAGAAATACGGCAAGGACCGCTGTTTCAACACCCCGCTGGTGGAGCAAGGCATTATCGGCTTTGCCAACGGCCTGGCGGCCCAGGGCTCCGTGCCCGTGGCCGAGATCCAGTTCGCCGACTACATCTTCCCGGCGTTCGACCAGATCGTTAACGAATCCGCCAAGTACCGTTACCGCTCCGGCAACCTGTTCAATGTCGGCGGGCTGACCATTCGCGCCCCCTACGGTGGCGGCATTGCCGGCGGGCTTTACCACTCCCAGTCGCCGGAGGCCTACTTCGCCCACACGCCGGGACTGAAAATTGTCGTACCGCGCAATCCCCACCAGGCCAAGGGCCTGCTGCTGGCTGCCATCCACGACCCCAACCCCGTCTTGTTCTTCGAACCCAAACGGCTCTACCGCGCCTCCGTCGGCGAAGTGCCGGACGAGGAATACCGCCTGCCCCTGAGTGAAGCGGAAGTCCTCAAGGAAGGCACGGACGTGACCGTCCTGGGCTGGGGCGCGCAGATGGAAGTGATCGAACAGGCAGTCGACATGGCGGAGAAAGATGGCATTTCCTGTGAAGTCATCGACCTTCGAACCATCCTGCCATGGGACGTTGGCACCGTGGCCAACTCGGTGTTCAAGACCGGGCGCCTGGTGGTTACCCATGAAGCGCCACTGACCGGTGGATTCGCCGGCGAAATCGCAGCCACCATCCAGGAACGCTGCTTCCTGTACCTGGAATCCCCGATCGCACGGGTCACCGGGATGGATACTCCCTTCCCGCTGGTGCTGGAGAAAGAGCACCTGCCCAATCACCTGAAGGTCTTCGAGGCCATCAGGTCGAGTGTGGATTTCTAGTTTGATATCAGGACAGGAGAGCAATCATGAGTGATTTTATACTGCCCGATATCGGCGAAGGTATCGTGGAGTGCGAACTGGTCAAATGGCTGGTCGCCGAAGGGGACATTATCGAGGAAGACCAGCCGGTGGCCGAGGTGATGACCGACAAGGCCCTGGTGGAAATCCCGGCACCGTACAAGGGCAAGGTAACCCGCCTGTACCACAAGGAAGGCGACATCGCGAAAGTCCATGCCCCACTGTTTGAACTGGTGGAAGTAGATGGCGAGAGCGGACAGGACGAAGCGCCTGCCGCACAGCCGAAGGAAACTGTCAACGAAACACCAGCCGAAGCTGACACAGCCCCGGCTGCCGGAACCGACTCCGGCGAGGTGGCAGAGGACTTCATCCTGCCGGACATCGGCGAGGGCATTGTCGAATGCGAGGTGGTGGAATGGCGTGTGGCCGAAGGCGACGAGATCGAGGAAGATCAGCCGGTGGTTGATGTCATGACCGACAAGGCCATGGTCGAGATCACCGCGCCCAAGGCCGGTCGGGTCACCAGGCTTTACCACCAGCAACAGGAAATGGCCCGGGTGCACGCCCCGCTGTTTGCGTTCATTCCGCGGGACCGGGACGAGCCAGCCGAGGCCAGGGCTGAGTCAAGGCCGGCCCCGGAAAGCGCCCCGGCGACGGCGAAACCGGTCCCCACCGGAAACCGGCAACGAATTCCTGCCAGTCCGGCGGTGCGCCGCCTGGTGCGGGAGCACAACCTGGACCTGGCAGACATCACCGGCTCCGGCAAGGATGGCCGGGTGTTGAAGGCCGACGTGCTGGCCCACCTCGACCAACCCAAGTCGTCCCCACAGCCCAAGCAACCGGCCACTGAACCCACGCAGGCAAAAGCTGCCAGCGAGCACAGAAAGCCGGGGCGGGAGCTGGAGGCGCGGGTAGAACCCATCCGCGGCGTCCGGGCAGCGATGGCCCGCAGCATGGTGGCGTCGGCGACCACGATCCCCCACTTCATCTACAGTGAGGATATTGATGTCACCGATCTGCTCGCCCTGCGGGAACAGCTCAAGCCGGAGGCCGAGGCCAGAGGTTCACGACTGACACTGATGCCCTTCTTCATGAAGGCCATGGCCCTGGCGATTCAGGAGTTCCCGGTACTCAACAGCCGCCTCAATGACGAGGTGACGGAGATCCACTACCAGCCCCACTGCAACATCGGCATGGCCGTGGACAGCAAGGCCGGGCTGATGGTGCCCAATGTGAAGGGCGTGGAGAGTCTGACCCTGCTGGGCGTGGCGGATGAGGTCACCCGCCTCACCGAAGCAGCCCGCGCGGGCCGAGTCAGCCAGGAAGACCTCAAGGGTGGCACCATCACCATTTCCAACATTGGCGCCCTGGGCGGCACCTATGCCTCTCCCATCATCAACGCGCCGGAAGTGGCCATCGTCGCCCTGGGCCGGACCCAGAAACTGCCGCGCTTCGATGCCAATGGTAACGTGGTGGAACGGGCAATCCTGACGGTAAGCTGGGCGGGCGACCATCGCATCATCGACGGCGGCACCATCGCGCGCTTCTGCAACCGCTGGAAAGGCTACCTGGAATCGCCGCAATCCATGTTGCTGCATCTGGGCTAATGGGCGTTATGGAGCAGAAGGCCGAACTTCAGCAGTTCTACATTCCTGAAGAGCAGTCGATCTATCTGCTCAGCCATGACGATGCCAAAAAGCTCAAGGACTGGGTGGCGCTGTGCGCCGCCCAGCTCCGCCAACTGGGTTACCGGGACATTGAACTGATCGGCAAGGGCGCGTACGGCTTCGTGTTTTCCGGCCGATTGCCGGGCCACGGTCACAGCGGCCCGGAACACGTGTTCAAGTTCACCCGTATCAACCTGCCCCAACACCTGCAGGACCGGCTTGAGGACGAAGCGTTCATTCTGGAGCAGGTCCGCCACCCACGGGTACCACGGCTGATAGCTTACCAACGGGCCCGCAACCAGCCGATCCTGGTCATGGAGCGAGCCGCAGGTATCAACCTGGAGGAAGTCTCGTTACAGGAAGGGCGTCTGAAGCCGAGGCTGGTGATCCGCATCGCCGACCAGTTGGCCGACATCCTGCGCAGCCTGCGCAGCGGGGCCAGCTCGGGTGGGCGCCCCATCGTGCACGGCGACATCAAACCATCCAACCTGGTCTTTGACGCCAGAACCGAGAACATCGCCCTGATCGACTGGGGCTCGTCGGTATTCGCCCAACTGGACGCCAACCAGCAGTTCATCACCGCCAATGTCATGGAGCTGATGTCCGACAACCTCCAGCAGACCAACGCACGGCTGGGGGATGTCTATTTCATTGGCGAAGAACAACTCAACGGCGGGCTCTCCTCCCCCCGCTTCGATGAACAAGGCGCGGCCGGTACCCTGTACGCGCTGGCCTCCGGTCAATCCTGCCGCTTCGGCCACCAGGCGATTCCGGCCAGCTCACTGGGCCTGCCCATGGAATTTTCGCGCATGCTCGACGGCATGCTGTCACCGGATCCGGAGGCCCGCCGGAAGGCCGGTGATTACTACCTCAAAGAAATGCCCAGAATGGCGCACACCGTGATGATTGACCTTCCTGAGCGACCGATCTCCCCCATGGTACCGGTCTGGACCCGCGCCTCCGATCATGAGATCGATACCGTAGTGTACAGCTCCCGCAAGTCATTCCTGCGCCAGGAGAACGCCCCGGAAACCCTCAGCGACGTCAACGACGTCCAGCTTGATCGCTACTACAAGAACTTCATGCAGGGCATGGGCGAGACCGAAAAAGCCTTCCTGGCCGCCGTCAGCCGGTTGGGCCGCTATCCGGTCGAAGGCGGCCTGGCCGTGCGCTGGGAGAGTGACGGCGTCTACATCGACACCTCACTCAACCTGCACGATCCCAGCCTGAAGACTGCCTTCATCCGCGCCGTGAACAACATGGTCTGCCTGGCCCAGGCCATCTACCGCCAGGGCATATTCAAGAGCTGCCTGTTCAATGCCCGCAACACACTGCACGTGGACCGCGACGGGCCGGACCAGCCCTTCCGGATCGATCCCGGCATGAGACTGCGCTACGAAGTCAGTGCGGCACCGGAGGTGGAAGACGAATCCCGGGTGCACTCCTACTTCGAGGACGGCCCCGACCCGGAAGAGTTCCTGGTACTGCCGGAGACCATGATCAAGGCCCTGGAAGCCCTGAACGACATCCACCACACCGGCATGATCATCTTCGAGTCCCTGCCCCGGCACCTGAAGATCCACAGCCACTACCGCCTCCTCGACCCGGACCGGGAAAACGAGTTTGCCCGCCTGCTCGACGAGATCCTCTCCGCCGTGGACCAGATCGCCGGACTGGGCGTCTCGGGCTACATGAAAATGCCCTACAAGGACACCCGCTTCTTCCCCCACATCGAGCGCCTTCCCGAACGTTACTACCCAAAAAACCCGAGAACCGAAGTCGGTTCTACCTGAAACCGGGCCGATGCAATCAAGATCGCCTGAGGGCTGGACAGAGCATCCGATCACACGTAAGATTGCGCCTCGAAATTGACGCACACCGTGCCCGATTTCTTCCGCCCGTAGCTCAGCTGGATAGAGCGTTGCCCTCCGGAGGCAAAGGTCTCAGGTTCGAATCCTGACGGGCGGGCCAT
>NZ_JAWOIS010000049.1:0-140350 GCF_046484525.1 Marinobacter sp. | reverse complement strand
GGAGGGGCTGAGCGAGTACTTCCTATATACGATCGAGGGGACGGAGACGATTCCTACCGGGTGGTCCAAGCGGCTGCCGAGCTTCGAGGCGGACAAGGTGCCGGTGGTAAACCTCTACAAGTTCGAAGCGGAGCGGTATGCGGGACAGGTGATACGCTTTCTGAGCTTCAAGAACGATGCAGAGCACCGGCGATCAACAGGCCGAAACCGAACTGCCGCTGAAGATGTTCGTGGTCGGCGATTTCAAGGGTCATGCTGAAGAAACCCCCATCGAAGACCGCAAGGCCATTTCCGTCGACAAGAACAATTTCCGTTCGGTCATGAAAGAATCCGGCCTGACCCTTTCCACGACTGTGTCCAACAAGCTTGAGGATGGCTCCGATGACTTGCCGGTCAATCTGGCGTTCCAGGGGCTTGAGGATTTCTCCCCGGACAGCATCGCCCGCCAGGTGCCCGAGCTGAAAAAGTTGATTGAACTGCGCGAAGCCCTGGTCGCCCTGAAGGGGCCTCTCGGTAACGTGCCGTCATTTCGGTCCAAGCTGCAGGAACTGCTGGACGACGATCAGGCTCGGGACAAGCTGCTGGCCGAACTGGAACTGGCCACGGGCGGCGAGTAGTCGCCTTCGCGCCGCAACACGGTGAACAATTCCAAATATCAATCACGTACTGAAGGGATGTGGTATGTCTGATACTGCTGTGCAGCAATCTGCTGCCTCCGAATCCGTAGCAGAAGGGTCCTTATTGGATCAGGTTATGGCCAACAGCCGTATGGCGCCGGCCGATGAAGGGTACGATGTGGCCCGTAAAGGGGTGGCCACGTTTATTGCCAATCTGCTGAAGAGCGACGAAAAAGGCCAGCCCGTCAATAAGGCCCTGGTCGACCAGATGGTAGTGGAGCTGGACCGCAAAATCAGCGCCCAGATGGATGAGGTCCTGCACGCACCCAAGCTGCAGAAACTGGAGTCCTCCTGGCGCGGCCTGAAACTGATGGTGGATCGCACCGATTTTCGCGAGAACATCAAGGTGGATATCCTGCATGCCACCAAGACCGAGCTGCTGGAAGACTTCGAATTTGCCCCGGACGTCACCCAGACCGGCTTCTACCAGCACATCTACGCCGCCGAGTACGGCCAGTTCGGTGGTGAGCCGGTGGGTGCTATCGTCGGCAACTATGCCTTCAGTCCTTTGACTCCGGATATGAAGCTGCTGCAGTATTTGTCGTCGGTAGGCGCCATGTCTCACGCGCCTTTCCTGTCATCGGTTGCGTCGTCCTTCTTCGGTATCGACAGCTACCAGGAACTGCCGGCCATCAAGGAATTGAGCGCCGTTTTCGAAGGCCCGAAATACGCCAAGTGGCGCGCCCTGCGCGAGTCCGAAGACGCCCGTTACCTCGGTCTGACCGCGCCGCGCTTCCTGCTGCGTGTGCCTTACGACCCCACCGAAAATCCGGTGCGCAGCTTCAACTACAAGGAAGACGTGTCCGGCGATCACGAGCACTACCTGTGGGGCAACACCGCCTACCTGCTGGCCACCCGCCTGACCGAGAGCTTCGCCAGGTACCGCTGGTGTCCGAACATCATCGGTCCCCAGAGCGGTGGCGCAGTGGAAGATCTGCCAGTACACACCTTCGAATCCTTCGGCCAGATGGAAGCCAAGATCCCGACCGAGGTGCTGATCACCGACCGTCGTGAGTACGAACTGGCCGACGAAGGTTTCATCGCGCTGACCATGCGCAAGGGCAGCGACAACGCGGCCTTCTTCTCTGCCAACTCGGTGCAGAAGCCCAAGCAGTTCCCGAACACCAAAGAGGGCAAGGAAGCAGAGACCAACTACAAGTTGGGTACCCAGCTGCCGTACATGATGATCGTGAACCGCCTGGCTCACTACATCAAAGTACTGCAGCGCGAGCAGATCGGTTCCTGGAAGGAGCGTCAGGATCTGGAGCGGGAACTGAACACCTGGATTCGCCAGTACGTGGCCGACCAGGAAAACCCGCCCGCAGACGTCCGCAGCCGCCGTCCTCTTCGTGCCGCCAAGGTGGAAGTCTCCGATGTGGAAGGCGATCCGGGCTGGTACCAGGTCTCCCTGGCTGTGCGCCCCCACTTCAAGTACATGGGTGCCAACTTTGAACTCTCGCTCGTTGGCCGACTGGACAAGGATTAATCCGTGTTCGGCGGCACCGGCACTGACGGCGTTCGTAACACCGGCAGCCTGTTTGAACGGCTCGAGCAGGCGGCCGCCCCGGCGAGGCAGAGCATGGGTGAACTGACCCATGTGGTGGAATCCATCAAGCGCCACCTGGTGCGCCTGCTGAATGCCCACCCGGGCAACAGCAGCAGCGCACCGGATCTGGGCCTGCTGGATTTCAATGACGCCACCCTGGGTACCCACGATCTGAGCATCCAGATTCGCGGAGCAATTCGTCAGTGCATCGAGAATTTTGAACCCCGGGTGAAGCGGGTCGAGGTGGTGGCTTTGCCGCCGGGGCCGGACCCGTTGCAGTTGAAGTTCCAGGTGACGGTCTATCTGAATGTTGCGGGAGGCGACGATCGGACGACGATAGACCTGGTTTTGGATGACAAGCGGCACTACCGCGTGATTTAGACAGCAGGGATAGGAGGAGGTGGGGACACTTTTCTTCTGGGAAAAACAAATGGCTTCGCTCAGCCAGCTTTTTTCCCACCAGAAATGCATCCCCACTTCCTCCGGCCGACATTGGTGCAGTAATTATGAAGTTGAATAGGTTTTACAGGGATGAGTTGAGCTTTCTGCGGCTGCAGGGCAGGGAATTTGCCGAGGCACACCCGCAGCTGACCTGCTTTTTATCAGAGCAAAGCACCGACCCGGATGTCGAAAGGTTGCTGGAAGGTTTTGCCTTCCTGACTGGCAAATTGAGGGAAAAGGTTGAGGACGAGTTTCCCGAGCTGACCCACTCCCTGCTGAAAATGCTCTGGCCCAACTATCTGCGACCGGTACCCAGCTGCACCATCATGCGCTTTGATCCGCAGTTGCATGCCATCAGCGAGCGCCAGATTGTTGACCGACACACCGAAATAAAGAGTCGCCCTCTGGGGGATGCCAGCCGCCACGCCCAGTGCCGGTTCCGCACCTGCCGGGACGTGTATGTGTTCCCGATCAGTGTGGCCGAGGCGAGCGCCGAACACTCCCGGGAAGTGTCGTCCGTCACGGTGGATCTGGCGCTGCATACCGACCAGCCGTTGAATGCCATTGGCCTGGAGAGCTTGCGTTTCTACCTGGGGGGCGACAATCACACGGCAGAAACCTTGTACCTGTGGTTGAACCATTACCTCAGCCGCATGGAGCTGGTGGTGGGCGAGAGCGTCTTCAATTTGCCGCCGTCACTACTGCAACCGGTTGGCTTCGCGGCGGACGAAGCGATTCTGCCCTATCCCAAGAATGCCTATGCTGGTTACCGGATTATCCAGGAGTACCTGAGTTTTCCGGAGGCCTTCCGGTTTGTGGATATCTGCGGCCTGACATCCAGGCTGCCCGTGGTTAAGGCAGATGAGATCAGCCTTCGTTTCCACTTCAGCCGGATTCTGCCACCGGATACCCGGGTAACCCGGGATTCGATGCAGTTGTACTGCACCCCGGCGGTGAATCTGTTCAGTCATGAAGGCGAACCGGTGGACCTGAACGGTCGCCAGACCGAGTATCGTATTTCGCCCTCCAGCCGGTGCCCCGAGCACTACGAGGTGTTCAGTATCGAGCAGGTGGAGGGTTGGCTGGAGGGGCGGTCGGGCCGGGGTGAGCCTCGTATTTATAAGGCCTTTGAGAGTTTCCAGCACGAAGTGGAGCGGGACCGGGGCCGAACGGCCCTGTATTATCGGGCGCGCACCCGGGAGAGCGTCAGGGGTGACGGATTCGATCACTACATTTCCTTCGTGCGCGGCGATGAAACCGAGTGCCTGAACCGGCAGGAAGCGGTATCGCTGACACTGACCTGTACCAACAGGCAACTGCCCCAGCAACTGGCTGTCGGGGAGGTCTGCATGGCCACCGAGAGCACGCCAGCCTTTGCTGCCTTCAGTAATATCACCCGACCCACCGCCACCTTGCGCCCGACGCTTGATGGCAGTCTCCTGTGGACGCTGATTTCCAACCTGTCGCTGAACTATCTGTCGATGCTGGATGTCGACTCCCTGCGCACCGTGCTGCGGGTCTATGACTTCCGGGCCCTGGTGGACCGACAGGCCGAGCGGGTGTCCCAGAAACGGCTGGCGGGCATCAGTGGGATCACAACCAAACCCGTCGACCGGATGATCCGCGGGCTAGCGGTGCGCGGTATCCGCTCAGAGCTGCAGCTGGATCAGGCGGGGTTTGCCAGTGAGGGTGACCTCTATCTGTTCGGTACAGTGTTGAGCCAGTTTTTTGCGCTTTACGCGAGTATCAATGCCTTTCACCAGCTGGAAGTGGTGAATACGGACAATCAGGAACGGTACACATGGACGTTGCAGCAAGGTCAGCAGCCGCTGATGTAGCCGGGCTGGAACCCGTTCTGGGCAATGCGCGGCAATACAGTTTTTTCCAGCTCGTGGATTTGATCCATCGGCATCACGGTGACGATCTGGAGCGTGCGATTCACGACGAACCTCGCCAGGGACGTATCCGATTCTCGGCCTCAGCTGGCCTGGGTTTTCCCGGCAGTGATGTGGTTTCGGTGCTGTCACCGGAACATGAACACGCACCCTACCAGATGGAAGTCAGCTTCCTGGGCCTGCATGGTTCGCAGTCGCCGCTGCCGGGTTACTACCTGGAGGATCTGGCTTGGGAAGCCGGGCAGAACCTCGGCGTGCGCCGGCATTTTCTGGATTTCTTTAATCACCGGCTGGTGACCCTGTTCCACCGGGCGTGGCGCAAGTACCGGTATTACATCCGGTTTCAGCCCGGCGCCAGCGACGGCTTTTCGAACCTGGTATTTGCACTGACCGGCCTGGGCGACGGCCGCCTGCGGGACGTCACGCCGGTAAACTGGTCCAAGATGCTGGCCTATGCCGGTTTGATGGCGGGCCGGAGTCGGTCGCCGGAAGTGGTCAACGGCATTGTCGCGCACTGCTTTGATCTGGACGACGTCAGCATTGAGCAGTGGGTGTTGCGCAAAGTGGACATCGCCCGGGATCAGCAGACCTCCTTGGGCAGGGCCAATGCGACTCTGGGAGAAGACACCCTGGTCGGTTCCCGCATCCGTGATCGCAGCGGCAAGTTCATATTCCGGCTGCGCAATTTGACCCGGCAGCGATTTTCGGATTTCTTGCCCAACGGCCGGGATCACCAGCGCCTGGTGAAACTGGTGGAGTTCGCCACCCGGGAGCAGCTGGCCTATGACCTGGAGCTGCAAATGCGCCCCAGGGATATGCGCCCCATACAACTTGGTGAGGATGTTCGCCTGGGCTGGAACTCCTTCATGACACCGGAACGGGCCCGTGAACGCCCGGCGGTACGGATACCGATCAGACGATAGGGCAGGGAGCCGGACACGTGGCACAACAAGCAGCAGAACTGACATTGGTGATCACCAACCCGACGGAAACCGGCGGTGGCGCCAGCATCGAACATAGCTTTGGACCCCGTGGTGGTTCCATCGGTACCGCGGCCAGCGACAGCTGGCGGCTTTCACCTCACCGTACCGGTGCTGTGGCCGGCCACGCCGAGGTTCGATACCTGGACGGCGGTTTCTGCCTGATTGACCGCAGTGGCCGCACCTACATCAACAGCAGCAGCCAGTCAGTGGGGCGTGGCCGCCGTGCCCGACTGAGTCATGGCGATACCGTGACCATTGGCCGCTACCAGATACGGGCGGAACTGTCCGGTGTGCCGGCGGCGGTTGGTGAAATGGAAGACGACGTTCGCGAGCATCACAGTCTGGTAGATGCTCCCGAAAGTGGATTGAGGCACGCCGCCAATGAGCAGGAACAGCCTGAAGGCCGCGAACCCCTGGAGGGATTGCAGTCAGCCGCCGGCGAATCGGTCAGCAGCGATCCGCTGGCGCACTGGCAGCAAAAACCCGCCCGCCCGGACGAGGAGGCGCCTGAGCTGCTGGCCAGTGACCGAGCATGGTTTGCCCGTTCGGCCGAAGTCACCGATGAGTATCGGGAGACCCAGGATGTGGCCATGGGCCTGCTGGTAACTCCGCAACGCGACAACAAGGAACGACAGGGAATGTCCGAAAGCACACGAAGTCCCCAGGAGGTCAGCCGTCAGCACATCAGTGGTGCGCCGCTGCTTCGGGGTCTGGACGCTGATATTGATTTTGCCGACAGCGACCAGATGCGCCTGTTTCTGGAAGACGCCGGGCAGACCCTCAAGGCCACGGTTGAGGGATTACTGGCGCTGCATCAGGGTGAAGACAGTCGCCATCAGGCGCTGCGCACACGCTTGCAGCCCATCGAGGATAACCCGCTGCGTTTGGCCAATGACTATCCGGACACCATCCAGACCCTGTTTGCCGCCAAGCGCAGTCCGGTGCATCTGTCTGCCCCTGCCGCAGTCCGGGAGAGCCTGGAAAGCCTGAACCACCATCAGCAGGCCACCCGGGAAGCCATTCGCGAGGGGCTGGAGGCTATTTTGCACGCGTTCTCGCCGGGAGCCTTGCTGCGCCGGTTCCACGGTTATCGCCGTGGTCTGCAGGACAACGAAGACGAAGGCCGCTGGGCCTGGGAAATGTATCAACATTATTACCGCGAACTGAAATCCAGTCGTCAGAAGGGCTTCGAACGCCTGTTCCGGGAAGTGTTCGACCAGGCTTACGATCAACATCTGCGCCAGTTACAGAGGGAGAAACTGTAGTGAAGTACTGCAAATGGAGCTTGCTGGTTGTTGCTTTAATACTGGCTGGGTGTAGCACCCCCTACAATGCGGTGACCAAGACCGCCAAGGTGCTCTGGGACCCGGACATTCCCGTGGGTTACCCGGAAGACCTGCCGAGTCGGGTAGACCTGACCATGCTCGCGGAACCGGGCGTGAACCCCAATCAGTCCCTGGCGCCTACACCCATTGCCTTTCAGGTGATCGAGTTGCGTGACAGTTCGCTGTTAATGGCAGGTGACTTCGACCAGCTTTTGAGCAACCTGGAGGAGTCCCTGGGCCAGAACTACGTGGACCACAGCGATTACAGCCTGGTGCCCGGCCAGTTCAAGTTTGTGGAGCCCTTTGAGGTAAGCAAAGATACCCGCTACATCGCCGTGATTGCCTTCTATGCCTACCCGAACCTGTCCCAGTGGAAAAAGGTGGTGAAGCTGGACCCGATTGGCGGGCGTTATCACCTGTTGGTGAACCTGCGCGAGCGTGAAGTGCAACTCAGACGGTCGGATGAAAGCTGATGGCAGTAACGAATCGAGTGGTCTGGAGTGATGGGCTGTTCATCAAGCCCCAGCACTTCCAGCAACAGCAACGCTGTCTGGAACACCAAATCAACGAGCGGGCCCTGGCGGTTTCAGATTATCTGTTCGGGTTCAGCAATCTGGAGCTGAACGCGGAGTACCTGAGCTTTGGTCGGGTCGGGCTGGTGCGGGCCTCCGGACTGTTTCCGGACGGCACCCGGTTCAACCTGCCCCAGGACGATGTGATGCCGGAACCTCAGGAAATTACCGACGCCTCGGTGGCCAATCAGGTGGTCTATCTGGCGCTGCCGCTGGGCAGCGACAGCCGGGCCGAAGTAGAGTGGCCGGAGGCGCCCGTGGCCGGTCGGTTCCGGGCACAGACGGTGGAAGTCCGTGATCTGCACTCCATCAATGGCGATGCCCACACCATTGACGTGGGAAGGGTGGCTCCGCGCCTGATGCTGGAGCGGGAAGACCGCAGTGCCTACGCCGCACTGGCCATCGGACGGATCCTGGAAAAACGCCCCGATGGCAGCCTGGTGATGGATCCGAACTTCCTGCCGACCATGCTCAGCGTGCGTTCGGCTCCCCGGCTTCAGCGCTTTGTTGGTGAAATGGCGGGCTTGATGCAGGAACGGGCCCGCAACATTGCCGAACGGGTGGGCGCACCGGGGCAGGGTGGCGTGGCCGATGTGTCGGATTTCATGCTGTTGCAGATGCTGAACCGGGCGCACCCGAGGTTCATGCACCTGGCCCGGTTGCGGCAGCTGCACCCGGAGCGCTTGTACGAGGCGCTTCTGGAGCTGTGTGGCGAACTGGTCACCTTTACCGAAGAAAGCCGGTTGCCAAGGGAGTTCACCCCTTACGACCACGATCTGCCGGAAGTCTGTTTCAGCCCGCTGATGCAGATTCTGCGGCAGGCCCTGAGCACAGTGCTGGAGCCTCGGGCCTTGTCCATTACCCTGCAGCAACGCCAGTACGGCCTCACGGTAGCGCCGGTACAGGATGGTCAGTTGATGAACGATGCCGAGTTCATTCTGGCGGTAAAAGCCGACATGCCGCTGGACGACCTGCGCAAACAGTTTGTCCAGCAGTGCAAGGTGGCGTCCGTGGAAAAAATTCGGGATCTTATCAGCCTGCAGCTGCCGGGCATTCCGTTATCGGCCCTGCCGGTGGCCCCGCGTCAGCTGCCCTACCATGCCGGGTTCGTGTACTTCCGGTTGGACGATCAGAGCCAGGCTTGGAAGATGCTGGACAACGCCAGTGGTTTTGCCTTCCACGTAGCGGGCAGCTTCCCGGGGCTGGAGATGCAATTCTGGGCAATCAGGAGCTAAATCATGGCAGATGCACCGGTAATGGACAGACCAGACAGCACCAGGGATTCTGGCGATCGTGCATTCAGTGACCTTTTGTTTGCGGATAGCGGTGCCGGGAATTCCCGGATCGCAACCGGTGACAGCAACTTCCAGCTTCGCGGCCTGGAGAACAATCGGCTGATTGACGCCGCCACGCCGTTGCTGGGGCTGGTGATCCGGGTGCGCCGGCTGGCGGACTTCCGGGATGTGGAATCCCTGTATCAGCAGGTGGTGGACGAAGTGACCGCCGTGGACCGGGAATTGGTGGAGCAGGGTTACGAGCGTCCGACGGTCGTGGCCTACCGCTACGCACTCTGCGCCTTTATTGATGAGGCCGTGCTGGGCACCGACTGGGGTGCTCACAGTGTCTGGTCCCAGCATTCACTGCTCAGCCGATTTCACAACGAGACCTGGGGCGGTGAGAAAGTGTTCTCCATCCTGGCCAGGATGGAAAAGGAGCCTGCCCGCTACCGGGACATGCTGGAGTTCATCTACCTGTGTCTGTGCCTGGGATTTGAAGGCCGCTACAAGGTCATGGAAAACGGCCTGGACGAATACGAACAGGTGATTCGCGGCCTCTATGAGCAGCTCCGGAAACTGCGCGGAGACCGGGATAGCCGACCCCTGGCGGACGCCGTCGAAAACCTGATGCCGGCCCGTAATCGCCTGCGTAGCGGCCTGCCCCTCTGGGGCATTGGTGGCCTGTTTGTGGTGGCTTTGGTCGGGATTTACTCACTCTACAACATGGCATTGACCGAGCGCATAACGGACCTGCTGCACGTGCTCGACCAACTACCGAAATAAGGACATCACTGTGATTCGGGTAGAACTGCCGGCGCTGATCGGGCGCCTCAATGACATTTCACGCCAGGCTCTGGAAGCCTCCGCGGCCCTGTGTATCAGCCGCCAGGGAGCCGAAATCACCCCGGCGCACCTACTGTTCAAGTTGCTGGAAACACCGTTCTCCGACGTGCGCCAGATTCTGGAGCACACCGGCATCAATTACCAGCAACTGCAGCCGGTGGTGGGCGACAGCCTGAACGGCGAGCCGCAAACCGCCGAGTCTTACCCTTCATTCTCACCGCTGTTGGTAGAACTGATGCAGGACGCCTGGCTGCTGGCCTCCACCGAACTGAGCCACACCGAACTGCGCTCCGGCGCCGTGTTCCTGGCGCTGCTGATGAGCGCCGACCGCTACCTGATGCCCCGGGTGGCACAGGCCCTGGTCGACATCAACCGGGAACAGCTGCGCAAGCAGTTCGACCGGGTTACCGAAGGCTCTGTGGAGCGTCCGCAACTGGCTGAAAATGGCGTTGGTAAATCAGTGACGGAGACGGATATGGATCCGCTCAAACGCTACGCCACCGACTTCACCAAACTGGCCCGGGAAGAAAAACTGGACCCGGTGGTGTGCCGTGATGCTGAAATCGACCAGATGATCGACATCCTCTGCCGTCGCCGCAAGAACAACCCCATCGTGGTAGGCGATGCCGGCGTGGGCAAAAGCGCCGTGGTTGAAGGTCTGGCCCAGCGCATCGTCGACGGCGACGTGCCGGACCGCCTGAGACACGTCGAACTCTGGACCCTGGACATGGGCGCCCTGCAGGGCGGTGCTTCCGTAAAAGGCGAATTCGAGAAGCGCCTGAAAGGCGTCATTGAAGCGGTCAAAGGCTCCGCCAATCCGGTCATCCTGTTTATCGACGAAGCCCACACCCTGATCGGCGCCGGCAACAGCGAAGGCGGCTCCGACGCCGCCAACCTGCTGAAACCGGCTTTGGCCCGAGGCGAGCTACGCACCATCGCCGCGACCACCTGGCGCGAGTACAAGAAATACTTCGAAAAAGACCCGGCCCTGAGTCGCCGGTTCCAGCCGGTCGCCCTGGATGAGCCGACACCGGGTGAAGCGGTCCACATCCTGCGAGGTCTGCGCACTGTCTACGAAAAAGCCCACCAGGTACTGATCGCCGACTGCGCCCTCAAAGCCGCCGCCGAAATGTCCGCCCGCTACCTGGCCGGCCGTCGGCTGCCGGACAAGGCCATCGACGCACTGGACACCGCCTGCGCCCGGGTCAGCCTCAACCTGAGCACACCGCCCCGGCGCCTGAGCCACGTGCGCAGCGAATTGCACCAACTGGCTATGGAACAGGACCTGATGAACCGGGAATACGCCCTTGGCCAGAGCGTGGACGCCGAACGTGAACAGGAACTAGAGCAACTCATTGCGGACCTGACCGCCGAATTTGAAGCCCTGGAACAAAGCTGGAACGACCAGCGCGAGCTGGTGGCCCGGCTAGTGGACATCCGCGAACAGCTGCTGAGTGGCGAAGTTGAGGAAGTAACGGCCGAAGATTCCGCCTTTGAATTGGCCGAGAGCGATGCGGAAGAGCGCCCGGATTTGAAAAACGAAGCCGCCGCCATCGAACAGGAACTGGCCGAGCTCCAGGCCGATGAGCCGCTGGTGCACGCCCGAGTGGATGCTCGTCAGGTGGCCGAAGTCATCGCCGACTGGACCGGTATCCCGGTCAACCGCATGACCACCGACGAACTGGAAAAAATCACCCACTTGCCGACCTACCTGCAGGCTTACATCAAAGGCCAGGACACCGCCATCGACTGCCTGCACCAGCACCTGCTCACGGCCCGCGCCGACCTGCGCCGGCCCGGCCGCCCCATGGGCGCATTCCTGCTGGTGGGACCCAGCGGCGTCGGCAAGACCGAGACCGTGGTGCAACTGGCCGAACTGCTCTACGGCGGCCGCCAGTTCCTCACCACCATCAACATGTCCGAATACCAGGAGAAACACACAGTCTCACGCCTGATCGGATCCCCCCCGGGCTACGTCGGCTTTGGTGAAGGCGGCATCCTGACCGAAGCCATCCGCCAGAAACCCTACTCCGTGGTGCTGCTCGACGAAGTCGAAAAAGCCCACCCGGAAGTGCTGAATTTGTTTTACCAGGCGTTCGACAGGGGCGAACTGGCGGACGGCGAAGGCCGGTTGATCGACTGTAAGAACATGGTCTTCTTTCTCACATCCAACCTCGGTTACCAGACCATCGTCAATCACGCCGAAGAGCCGGAGAGGATCGAAGAGGCTCTTTACCCGGAACTGGCGAACTTCTTCAAACCGGCCCTGCTGGCCCGAATGGAAGTAGTGCCCTACCTGCCGTTGGGCAAGGACACCCTCAACCGCATCGTCGGTGACAAACTCCAACGCCTGGCGGACCAGATCACAGCCCGTTACCACACCGATGTGGAACTGGAAGACGGCCTGGTAGAAGCCATCCGAAGCCGCGCCACACGAAGTGAAAACGGCGCGCGGATGCTGGAATCTATCATCGAAGGCGAGCTGCTGCCGCCGGTGTCGCTGGCGCTGCTGGAAAAACTGGCGGCGAGGGAGCCGGTGTCCAAGGTCACTCTTGGTGTCAGCGATAACCGGTTCATAGGAACAGTCGCATAGGCTGAATGAGCAGGAGCGCGCCGTGGGGGTTGGCTTTCCCAAGCCCTGAGGAGCCATGGGTGAAGGGTGAGAGCGCTTCACGGATTGGCCAGGGGTGGCCAAGACAGGACCCTCACTGCGACGCAGGATTGGTAAGCAGTGAGGGGCGGAGCGGAGCGTACAGGGATGTATTCACAGCGTGTTTTGGAAAGCCACCCCGCAGGATGCGCGGGCGATGATCTCCTTAGTAATTATTCTGGGATGAATAGCATGGGAAGGATGCAGAAGGAACTGCACACCGGCATCGATTTGGCGGTGGCACTGGTCAAACAGGACACCCTGCCAGCGCTGCTGAATACCGCCACCAGCCAGCTCGAAAACGCCTTTGGGTTGGCCAAGTGCTGGGCCCTTGAACTCGACCTCAGTGGCCGAACTCTGCACTGCACCAAACTGGATGACGCCGGTGAATTCGACTGTAACGACTTCAGCCACCCCTTTGCCCACATACTGCAAATTGGCCAGCCAAGGGAGCTCACCCGCGCGGCCAGCTACCGACTGGACCACGCCGGCTTTCAGAATCTCCTCGAGCTCAGCGGACGTCCAAGAAACTTCTGGCTGGAGCCCCTCACCGGCGTAGATGGCCGTACACTCGGCATGCTCGTTTTGTGCGGCGACCATCCCGACTGGCAGGGCATCGTCACGCAGCCACTGTATAGCGGCCTGAAACACCTGCTGGTGCATCAATGGATCAGCCACCTGCAAACCCGTGATCAGGTCTGGCAACGGCGGCTGCTCAAACACTCCCTCGACCACCTGTACGATGCTGAAACCCTGCGTCAGCGCTGTGCTCAACTGGCCAATACCCTGGTCGGCAATTCCGAAGCCATGACCAACCTCCGGGCCCAGGTGGTGCGAGCTGCCGGAAGCCAGCTGTCGGTACTGATCCAGGGCGAGACCGGTTGCGGCAAAGACGTGGTCGCCCTGGGCATACACGACATGTCCGACCGTGCCAACGGGCCCATGGTGGTGGTCAACTGTGCCGCCATCCCGGACACCTTGCTGGAAAGTGAACTGTTCGGCCACACCAAAGGCGCTTTTTCCGGCGCGGATCAGGCCAAAGAGGGACTGCTGGCCCAAGCCAATGGCGGCACCCTGTTCCTGGATGAAATCGGCGACATGCCCTTGGCCCTGCAATCGAAACTGCTGCGGGTGCTGGAAAGCCGACAGTTCCGCCCCTTGGGCGCCCGGGAGGAACAGCACTCGGATTTCCGCCTGGTTGCGGCAACGCACCAACCGCTGCAGAAGGGGATTGAGGATCGCCGCTTCCGCCGGGACCTGTTCTACCGTCTCAGCCAGTTCCCCCTGCGAATACTGCCCCTGCGCGAACGCAGTGAGGATCTGGAAGCACTCAGCCGTCACTTCATCCGACTCTACACCGAGCGGGAAGGCAGCGGCCCGCTGGGCATCAGCAGTCACGCCCTGAGTGCGCTGGCTGACTACAACTTCCCGGGCAATGTGCGGGAATTGCGTAACATCATCGAGCTGGCCTGCCTGCAAACCCCCGCTGGTGACGATATTCAGCCCGAGGTCCTGCGCCTGGACGATCTGTTCGCCGAATCCGCGAATTCGACGACGGCATTTGTGGAAGCCAAAGCCATACCCGGTGTACCGCCTGCCGATGATATCCGGGATCTGAAAGCTGCCGCCCAGGCCTTTGAGGCTGCAATCATTCGTGAACGTCTGCGCAAGTACGGCGGCAACCGCGCCCAGGCGGCGGAGAGCCTGGGTTTGCCGAAACGCACGCTGGCCCATAAATGTCTGAAGTATCAGGTAACCGACGCATGACGCTGAAAGACTCTTTCCGCCTCTCCCTTGCCGCTCTGCTGCTGGTGAGCGCCAATAGCTGGGCCGATGCGCGCCTGGCAGAAGCGAAGGCCTGCACCGAGGAACCGAATCGGCTGCAACGGTTGGCCTGTTATGACGAACTGTTTGGTACGCCTCTGGCTCGTTACGAGGCCGGCCAGCACCCGCGCCCGGTGAACCAGTCGGAGCGCTGGCGCCGGGTGTTTGCCCAGGCGGGCGGAGATGACGCAGGTAGGGTGGTCTATCGCGATACCGGAGCCGCTGCCGGCCATCTGGTAAGCGTGACTGCCCTGGGGGTAAAGCCGCCGCGACCGGTGCTGTCGCTGCAGTGTCACAACAACATCACCGAGCTGGCCATCATGTTGCCGGAGCCGCTGGATCGCGAACGGGTCGAAGTCACCCTCGGCCCGCAGCGCGCGCACTGGCGGGTTCGGGATGAGGGGCTGGTGGTCAGTGCCGGTCGCGGCCTGCCGGCCATTCGCACCGTGCTGGATGTGGTGAACCAGCCGGATGTACGCCTGCACGCGGGTGCTCGGGAACTGGATGGCCTTCTGTTCGACCTCGACGGCTTCGCGGAGGCGATTCAGCCTCTGCGCCAGGCCTGTGGCTGGTAAGGAGTGATGTCATGCAGGTGATAGAGCAGCACCCTTACGTCCATCAGGTACTTGCACCGATTCCGGGTGACACCGGGGTGGGCGAGAGCCTGGCCGAAGACAGCACGCTGGAGTTTCTCGAAGACGAGATCATGAAAGTGGGTTCGCTGGCCCATAATGACATCGACTGGCCAAAGGTTGAAAGCGAAGCACTGAAACTGCTGGCGGATCGTAGCAAGGACATCAAGGTGCTGGGCTTTGTCATGCTCAGCCTGCAGCGCGGGGGGGACGGCGAACGGTTTGCCCTGTCGCTGTACCTGCTGCATCGGGTGCTGGATGGCTGGTGGGAAAATGCCTGGCCGTATCCCGGTGCAAAAGGCCAGCGGGCCCGAAAGATGCTGTTCACCCAGATGCTGCAGCGGGCGCTCAAGGCCGTCGAGAGCCTGAGCTTTGACGCCAGCGTGGGGGACGGTCGTCAGTTCTGTCTGGATCTGATTGACAAGCTGGATGCCCAGGCCGAGGACCGGGACTTGCCCGACGACGCCCTGTTTGACCTGAAGCGGGCCGCGGAAAAACTGCCAAAGCCGGGCGCGGCTCCGGTCACCAAATCCGCTTCTGAGAGTGCTTCGACAACCAAGCGTGGTAGCCAGGCCGGCTCGGCACCTGCAGGTTCGGCCAGCGCCAGCACCGACGCAGCGTCGCTGGGCAATCTGACTCTGGACCCGAGCAATGAGCGGGCCACCCGACAGGGCCTGCTCAAGGTCGCCGAGCTTTTGACCAGCACCGAGCCGGACAATCCCCTGGGCTATCGCATGCGCCGGTATGCCATCTGGCAGAGCATCACCAGCCTGCCGCCGACCCCGGATGGCAAGCGTACCGACCTGGCGGCCGTGAGTGCCGACCGGGTGGCAGAGTACAAGGAGGCGTTGGAGAAAACGCCGGATCTTGAACTGTGGCGGCGCATTGAACAAAGCCTGTCGGTGAGCCCTTTCTGGCTCGACGGCCACTGGCTCAGTGCCCGAGCTGCCACGGCGCTTGGAAACACGGATTGCGCGGAGGCCATCCAGGAAGCCTTGAAAGGGTTTGGGGACCGTTTGCCGCAACTGGCCGAGCTCACCTTCAAAGATGGCACGCCGTTTCTCAGTGACGACGCGGCGGACTGGCTGCACACAGCGCCCACGGCTGGCAAAGGGGCTGGCGGTGGCGCCAACCCCTGGGAGCAGGCGTTTGACAGTGCTCTGGAGCTGACACGGCAGAACAAACTGGCACCGGCCATGGAACTGCTGGAGCAGGGATTGGCCGATGCCCGGGAACCCCGGGAGCGCTTCTACTGGCGCTTGGCCAGTGCTCGGCTTCTCAAAGAAACCGGCCTCAAAGCCCTGGCCGCTGAACAGATTCAGGACCTGAAAATCCAGGTCCAGGGGCGGGTGCTCGACGACTGGGAACCGGCCCTGATCAAACAACTGGAACGACTGGCGTAACGCCCACAAGACGCAACGAACGCAGGAATGGAAACCATGTGGAGAAAAGCATTACTCATTGGTCGGTGGCTTCTGCCCCGCATCCGCAGTGCCGCTCCCGTTACCCTGGCATTGGGTGTTGTGGCCGTGCTGGTGGCTACCTGGTGGCTGGGGCCACGCCTGGAAATCAATGGGGACTATCCCCTGATGGCCTGGCAGATGCGGGCCCTGGTCACCCTCGGGGTAGTGCTGCTGGTGGTCATTGTCTGGGGCTCCATGCTGGCCCGACGCCTGGGCAAGGTGAACAAGGCCACGGCTGAGGAGCAGCGCGAACAGGAAGACCCGATTCTGCCGATGGAGCGTCGTCAACAGCGGCTGCTGGACCGACAGCTGCAGGCGTTGAAAAGCAACCTGCCTGGGCGCAAGGGCATGTATCGGCTGCCCTGGTATCTGGTGATGGGCCTGGAGGACGCCGGTAAAACCAGCCTGATCCAGCGGGCCGGGCAAACCTATACCCTCACCAACGTGACCCGTAATAACCGTGGTGATCGTAACCCGTTCAGCTTTGACTGGTGGATTGGCGACAAGGGTGTGTTGATTGATCCGGATGGGGAACTGCTGAGCCAAAATCAGGGCGAAGGCGCCACCGGGGAAATCCAGAGCCGGCTCTGGAATCACTTTGTCGCCTGGCTGGAGCGCAGTCGCCCACAACGGCCGCTCAATGGGGTGATCGTGGCAGTGGATCTTGCGCGCCTGAGTGCCTCCGGCGAACCACAGCGTGAAGCCCATGCCGTTCTGCTGCGCACCCGCTTGAGGGAACTGATGGAGCAACTGGGTTCGCGGCTGCCGGTGTATGTGACCTTCACCAAGATGGACCTCATGTATGGCTTTGCGCCTTTCGTGCGTACCCTCAGCAAAGCCGAGAAGGATAAGGTCCTGGGCTTCACCTTCAGGCTTGATGGCCGGCAGGATCAGGACCAGTGGCTGGACCAGTTCGCGGAGCGCTTTGTTGACATGGTGGATGAGCTCACCGAGCGCCTGCCGGACGTACTGGCCAATACCCGTGATAACGAAGAACGGGTGGCGGCCTATTCCTTTACCCGCCAGTTGGCCGGCCTGAAGTCAGCCATGGAGCAGTTCCTGTCCGATTTGCTGTCGGCGGATTCCTTCTCCACGCCTGCGTTGGCGCGTGGTGTCTACTTCACCTCGGTGTTGCAGGAAGGGGTGCCTGAAGATGCGTTTGTATCCGCAGCGGCCCGGAACTACCAGATGCCGGATCCCATCCAGCCGGCCCAGCGTGGTGGGCAGTCCGCGAGCCTGTTCACCAAAGGCCTGTTTCCCGACATCATCTACCCGGAAGCGGGCCTGGCGGGCGATAACCGACGGGTGGTGCGCCAGCGTCATCGCCGGGTGGCGGTTGCGGCCGTGGTGGCGGTGGCCGCCGGTGCAGGTATGACTGCGGGCTGGCAGCATTATTTCATCCAGAATGCTGAAGCCGCGGCCCAGGTGGAAAACCGGGTGAAAAGCTATCTCAACGACTGGCATCCGGTAGGCTACGAGCCGGACACCACCGGCCGCAACCTGTTGCAACCGTTGGATGAATTGCGTGATGCCACCCTGGCCTTCGGTGATTACCGCAAGGGATGGCCACTGGTCACCGATATGGGACTGTATCAGGGCCACAAGGTGGGCCCGGAAGTGGACAAGGCCTACCTGACCATGCTTGCTTACCAGTACCTGCCCGCGCTGATGTTCGGGGTGATGGAGGAAATGGGCCAGGCGCCGGACAACAGCGCGGAACGGCTTGGCCACCTGCGGGTGCTGCGGATGCTGTACGATGCTAGCGGACGTCGCATCGACATTGTGTCAGGTTATATGCGTCAATACTGGCAAGCCCGGTTCCCGGGCCAGCGCGATGTGCAGAACCGCCTTTATGGGCATTTGCAATACGCCATGGCCCATACCGACCTGTCAGACCTGGCGGCCAACGGTGACCCGACCGCCACCATGGCGCTGGCGCCATTCCGCAGCAGTGTGGAGTGGGCGCAGCATGAGCTTGGCCGTATCAGCACGTCAGACCGCGTCTATCGTGAACTGGAGAACGAGGCCAGCCGTGATTTCCCGGCGCCATTGGAAGTGGCTCGCAGCTCCGGCCCGGCTTTCTCCACCGTATTCACGCGATTGGACAGCTACGGTGAACCTCTTGCTGGAAATGTGCCGTCAGCACAGGACCCGCTGTCCATTCCGGCTCTACTGACCCGGGAAGGCCTGGAAAAGTGGTTCCTGCGTGAGTCCGGTTCGGTGACCGAGTTGGCCCTGATTGATGCCTGGGTACTGGGTCGCCGGGACGATGTAGAGTTCAGCAAGGCCGATGAGGCCGAGCTGCTGGCCAGTCTTCAGACCCTTTACGCCGAGCACTATGCCGAAGCCTGGCGCACCGCGCTCAGCCGACTGGATATCCATCGGTTCGAAGACCTGAATCACGGTGTTCGCATTCTTGAAAGTCTGACCAGCGGGCACGAACCCCTGGCCAGGCTGCTCGCCCAGGTACGGGAGAACACCCGACTGATACCGGTGGGTGATGGTGAAGCCGAAGCCGCACGCAAGTTGTTGGAGCAGTCCCCCCATTACCGAATGCTGCGGGACATAGAGCGCCAGTTCAGCGACCTGAACCAGCTCACCCGCAAGCAGGGGGAGGCGCCCTCCGGCCTGGAGGAAGTCATGCTGGTGGTGGTGGAGCTGCATGAGTACCTGCGCAACATCCAGGAATCCCCGGACACCGGCAAAGCTGCTCTGAGTGCTGCCCGTGCCCGTATGAGCCTGCAGGGCGCCGATCCCATCTTCACCCTGCAGCGCATGGCCGGCCATCAGCCTGAACCCCTGAACCGGATACTCAACCGCCTGGCCAATGAAAGCTGGGGGGTTATTCTGGACAGCGCTGTGGCCCAGCTGGAGCGGGACTGGTACCGGGAAATTTACCAGCCCTTCCAGCAGAACCTGGCCCGCCACTACCCCTTCACACAAGGGGCAGGGCGTGATGCTGCGCTGCAAGATTTCGAACGTTTCTTTGCCCCGGACGGCATTCTGGAAACCTTCTATAGCGAGAACCTGAAGCTGTTCCTGGAAGACCATCCGGAGCAGGTGGGCGACGCCAGCAGGGCCAGCCTTGTGCGCCGGGATGTGTTGGCCGCGCTGGAGCGGGCGAGACAGATTCGACAGGCGTTCTTCACCCGCAGCGGCACGCTGGACGTGGAGTTTGCCCTGGAACCGCTCAGCCTGAGCAATAACAAGCGGCGCTCGGTGGTGAACATCGATGGCCAGCTGGTGGAATTCTCCCATGGTCCGCGCCAGAGCATTCCGCTGATATGGCCCAACACGCTGCGAGATGCCGTGGAAACCCGAATCACTCTGGTGCCAATCCAGGTCAACCGATCACCCCGTAGCATTTCCGAGAACGGTCCATGGGCCCTGTTCAGGCTGTTGGGCCAGGCAGACATTACCGGGGTGAGCAGTAATGCGGTGGATGTCAGGTTCCGGGTGGACGATGGGGAAATGAAGTATCGCCTGCACGCCGCCAGCACTATCAACCCTTTCACGCAACAGCTGCTGTCAGGCTACCGGATACCCCGAAGCCTCTACTGATCTGGTATGGGGCGCATTGCCGGGTGGACGGAGTTGGTTCTGCCCACCCGATGAACCAGATGTGAATAAATCTTAGTCCGGTTTTAACCCCCCGCAGCGTCAAATCCCGATACGGTGGTTTCAGGCGATCGCGCAAAGTCCGAGGCGATTGCCCGACAAGGCGAAAGGAAATCAACCTTAAAGGGAGACGCGCTATGAGCTACAAAGCACGTTTTGCGTATGCCACGGTTCTGACTGCAGCGGTTGCGACGGCCCCGGCGGTTTGGGCGCAGGAAAGCGTCAGCCGTGATCCGGCCGGGCCGTACATCAGTGGTAGTTACGGTGGTTACAAGTCCCACGGCGGTGAGTTCGAGGATGAGAACGATCTGCTGGGTGTTGCGCTGGGTTACCAGTTCTCGCCCTTCTTTGCCCTCGAGGCGGAGTACATCGATTTCGGTAACTTCGGCGAGGATGATGTGGATGCCAAGCTCAAGGGCGCCGGGCTCAGTGCGGTCGGGCGGTTGCCGTTGACCGACAGTTTCGGGGTCTATGGCAAGGCCGGTGCGTTCGTCTCCGCACTGGATGTGGATGCGTTCGACGAGAGCGAGACCTACGACGAGGTCAGTCCCTTTGTCGGTGCCGGTGTGGACTTCCGGGTGACGCCACAGCTGACGGCGTTCGCGGAATACAATCGCTACAACGTCGATGTTGATGAGGATGACTTCAACGGCCAGGTCACCAATGACGGACCGGAGTTTGATACCGGCCGGGTTGGTCTGAAATATCAGTTCTGATGGTGAAAAGGCCTCGGCCAGGGATGGCTGAGCCCCTTTTTTGTTCTCCACATCAAAAGTGTCAGAAAAATATACAGCTCAATGCTGCCAGCATCCCCGGTGATTTTACTTCGGGAAAGCTTTCAGGCGCTTAGAGAGCTGGCACTGAATATGCTGAATTTTTACGGTCCCCGATCCTATCCCCGGGAGGTGGTCGTTATGGTTCTGCGCTTCTTTGCTTTTCCCCGCCCCGCCCGCTCATTGACGTGTGGTACTGGATTGTTCCTCACCCTGTTTTTGGTGCTGGCCCTGTTACCATTGCGTGCGTCTGCCGCCGAGCTACTGGTGTCGCTCTCATCGGATCGAAGCTCGCCCCAGAGCCTTGAGACAACGCCACTACAGGACCAGGTGTATATCTTTGTGGGCGATGCCAATGCGGCGGATCAGGTTCGTTTCTATCTGGACGGTACCCTCGTCAAGACTGAAAACCGCATTCCCTGGGACTTCGCCGGCACGACTCCGGATGATCTGGCCTATGCCTACGACACCCGTAACCTGGTGGATGGCAACTACCAGGTCAGTGCCGAGCTTTACCAGGGTGGTTCGGTGGTACAGACCCTTCAGGGGCTGATGCAGGTTGCCAACCAGCCGCCACCGGCGCCGGGCGGTGAGGCCGGGCAGCTGCATACCGGTTGGCAAGGCGATCCTTCCGGATCGCTGGCAGTGATGTGGTTCTCGCCGCTTGCGGGAACGCCGGCTACGGTGAGCTACCGTCGGGCTGGTGAGAGTGCCTGGGAGCAGGCCAGTGGTACGGTCAGTCACTCCACGGCTGATGGTCAGTATCTGTTGGTCAACCTTGAGGGACTGCTTGCTGATACCCGTTATGAGTTTCGTGCGGCGCTTGCCCCGGACGTTTGGAGTCGGGTATACGAGAGTTATACCGCACCGGCACCGGGGCCCGCGGACTTTGATGCAATTTTTGTCGCCGATACCGGTCTGGTCGGTCGTCTTGACGGGCTGGCCACCGGAACAGAGCAGGTAATTCTGGAGATTGCCCGGCGCAATCCGCGGTTGGTGCTTTTGGGCGGTGACTACGCCTATTTCAATACCGATAAGCGCTATGTCACTCTCGAGCGTTCCATTGCCGCCTGGTTTGACCAGATGTCGGCAATCGCCAGCCAAAGCCCGATGATGCCGACCTATGGCAACCATGAAGTGCTGTTGGGGGAGGGTTTTGACACCTGGGTGAATTACTTTGTGACGCCCGAGGGCTGGAACGGTCGTCGGATGTACAGCTTTGATGCCGGTGAGGCTCATTTTGTATCGATCTTCGGACTGAATGAGTACGAGCAACTTCCGCAGGATGCGCTGGACTGGTTGAGCGCCGATCTGGCAGCTGCCGGAGGCCGGGGCCAGCGCTGGCTGGTGCCTTATCTGCACGCGGCCCCGTTCTCGGAGGGCACCAATCACCCCTCTGCACTGCCACTTCGTGACCAGCTCGGGCCGATCTTTGAGGCTGCGGGAGTTCAGGTGGTGCTCACTGCTCACGATCAGTCCTATGAGCGAACCTATCCGCTGGTCAATGTGCCTGCCACAAACACGCCAACGTCAGACAATCGTCATTGTTATGGCCCAGAGGATGGTGTGAGCTGGCTGAAGGTTGCCCCAGGTGGCAAGCTCAGCAATATTTCGCAGGATTTCTCGCCCTGGCGTACCTCGGAGCCGCCTGCCTGGACGGTGTTCCGGAACAATACGTTGCACCATTTTGCCCATCTTTCGTTGACCGCAACCGGTACGCTCAATGTGGATGTGTTCGGAGTTGAAGGCGATGGCTCTGTGCCGCTGCAGATCGATCGGGTCCGATATGCCTTGAATGGCTGTGCGCCGGAGGTGCTGGCGCAGCCTCGGCAGGTCGCATTGCTGGCCGAGCCGGGTGAAGTGGTCTCTGAGAGCCTGAACGTAACCGGCGGCGATGGCGCTGTACTGGATTTCGAAATCAGCCAGGTCCCGGGCTGGTTGTCGCTTTCGCAGGTCTCAGGAGTGACGCCGGCAAGTATAGAGTTAGTGGCAGATGCCTCCAGTTTGGCGGTCGGTGAGTACCGCGGCATCCTGCAGATCACTGCCGGGGAAGACAGTGCCACCTGGGTGCCGGTGGTGTTGCGGGTAGGCGCTTCCAGTTATGGACTCTGGGTGTCGAACAGCCCCGAGCGGACGGGAGCCGTCCCCCTGGAAGGCGCCCTATTGCAGGGTGAGCAATACATTTTCACCAGTCCGGATACCGATGTCAGTCAGGTGCGTTTTTACATGGACGATCCGACCGGTACCGGCGTAGTCACCAAAACCGAGAATGTACCCCCCTTCGATCTGGCCGGCACTGCCGCCGATGATACCGCTTATCCCTATGACACCGGGACGCTGGCGGATGGTGGCCATGAACTGGGCGCTCGCCTCACCATTTCCGGGGGGCTTGAGGTTCTGGTGTCGGCCGGATTCATGGTGGCCAATGATGTCCCGCAGCTGGATGCCACCCCGGGCAGCGTTCTGTTTGAACTAACGCCGCCTCAGTCACTGGCCCAGCAGGATGTCCTGGTACAGATGACCGATGGCAGTAACCCGAACTACAGCGCGCGCAGCACGGCGGCCTGGCTGGGCGTAGAGCCCCTTGCCGGAGTGCTACCTGAAACGCTTGTGCTGACCGCCGATGCCTCGGCGCTTTCCCCCGGCCAGTACCAGGCGGATGTAGTGATTGAAGCAGGGACCGGAGAGCAACTGAGTGTCCCGGTCAGTCTCGTCTATGACCAGCCCTCTCTGTACACACTGGTGGTATCCCAGGCGGCGGACCGAAGTAATCCGGTGCCGCTTGACGGCTCAAACCTGAGCGGTGAGGTGTACATCTTTGTGCCCGACATTGAAGGCATGAAGAGGGTGGCGTTCTATCTGGATGATCCGGACCGACTGGGTAGCGCGATCAAGGTGGAAAACCGTGCCCCCTGGGATTTCGCGGGCACGGTTACCAAGCCTCCGCGCGATGCTTACGGATTCAGCCTTGAGGGATTGGCGGGCCAGCATGTCATCACCGCCGTGATCACGGACGCTGGTGGTGACGAAGTCGTGCATGGAGTATTTGACGTCAGTCCCTGACAGGACTGACGTCCGAAGGCTGTCGCTTCACGTTCTCCAGCTCACTGAACCGGCGCTCTAGTGTCCCGTCTGGATGTGGATGCGCTCGCCGAGAGCGAGACCTACGACGAGGTAAGTCCCTTTATTGGCGCCGGGTTTTTGTTACTCCCCGATGGAATACATGCAGTCCGGGCAGTACACGGTACCCAGTCGCAGGTGATAGCGTACGGTGACTCCGGCATCAATTTCGTTGCCACAGCTGTCGCAGAGGGAGCCTACGTCCAGAGTGACCTCGTCAAAACCGGAAACCGGTATTTCTATGTCACCGATCTTTCGATTCCAGGGTTTGTCCTTGACGATATCGCTGCGGAAACTGTTTTCAAGCGCCCTCCAGCGCTCAACCAGATGCTCCGGCAGTCCATGACGGCGCAGGCAATCCAGCATGATCGATTCGCGGTAGTCGAACAGTTCGTTGGAGATGACCATCCAGTGATGGGCATTGCGAGGACGGTCGCCAAAATAGACTTTCTCGCCGGTGAACTTCTGCCGCAGGAACAGGAACTGTTTCTCGACGGCACGCTTCATGGTGACGCCGTGGAAAAAAGGTGCCAAGCGGGGATCCTCGTAGACCCGGCTATAAAAGTCTTCGAGCACCGCCCTGAGCACTGACCCTTCCCCGAGTGCCTGCCACATTTCCGGATCCGGACTGTGGAAATTGCTTTCGTTCCTCTCCTCCGACGGAGTAGCGCTCCTGTTTCCGCTGCGTTTCGGTCGAGCAGCAATCACCATATCGTCCACGGGACGGCATAGACAGGGGAGGAAGCACCCCTCATCTTTTTTTTGGCTATCGAGTCCTTTCTGGGATTCCTCCGAGAGACGTCCTTTTTCGGCAACATGAATGCAGGCATGGCATGAGCCCTTTCGGCACGAGAAGGGAAACTTGACCCCGTGCCTAAGCATGGCCTCCAGGATGGTTTCCTCGCTCCTGCATTGATAGTTCTGGCCCTGATATTCGATGGTATACATACAGCAGTGTCTCCTCCGGCAAGTTCATAGTAGCCAGTACTGTTGACAGCACTGGCTTTGTACCTGGCAATAAACCAGATACCGAGTGCCTAGAGAGCAGCCTCAACTTTCGGCAATGCAGCGCGAGCCTTGGTCAGTACCATCCCGAGGTTTGCGGTGCGGCGGCAGACAAACGTTACCACATGTTCCTGATTTGCCTTGCTGCGCATGAAGATATGGATCAGGTTTTCGCTGTTAACGATGATTTCCTGGAAGTAGTGGAAGTCATCCAGTGGAAGCCCGCGGGCTTTCTTGAACATATTCTCGATGGTAACCACGTTGGGGCCCTGGAACAGGTCGGCTGTGGCTGCAGCCAGCATTTCGAGAACTTCCTGGGGGTGGGAGTCCACGGTTTTTATACCCAGCAGCATGCCACTGTTGAGATCGACATAGCCCCCCGCAAGACATTCAGGAATCTCGGAAATCGACTTCTGGATCGCGTCTTCAAGACTCATCGGTGCATTCTCCTTTATTTTACTGTGTTGTTATCGTTAGTTTGGTGGCTGTATTTCAAGACACCGGTATGGCTTGTTTTCGCCCGGCAAGAAACCGGGCGAAGTGTTCCAGGAACTCAGCCTGGGCTTCTGACTGGACCCAGCGTGGTTCAATACGCCGGGCTGCTTCCAATGCTTCCAGTGCTTCGGCGCCCTCCCAGATAAGGTAGGCAGCCAAAATGGTTCCGGTCCTTCCCAGCCCTGCTCGACAGTGAACTGCAACAACACCACCCTCGCTGCATAGCTGGTTTATCTTTTCGCAAAGTTCCAATGCCTGTGCCTTTGTGGGTGGATGCATGTCCGGGAACGGGGACCAGATGTTCTCAATGCCGAAGGCTTTCAGCGTCTCGACTTCAGGTGGCGTTTCGGTCAGGGTTATCAGATTTGTAACACCGACCCGGCGCAAGGCCTTCAGGTCGTATTCAAGATCCTGGACGATGCCCGGTCGGGGGGTGCCGGCCAATTGCCCCTTGTGGAGCCAGACGAAGCCTCGTGGCCCGAAGCTGTCGCTTACGTATTGTTTTGCCCTGGCCGGGATTGCAGCGGGTCGAGGTGCCTCAGGGTCAAGACTTTCCGGATCCGTATCGGGATCAGGCAAGGCGCAGGATCCGGATCGAATGAACGCGCGCCCGGCGTCGGTTCCGGGCTTTATCAAAAACTCTTCGATAGGCGTAACTTCCTGGATGTTGCCACCTGCCAGCAAAATAGTGTTGCCCGCGAGTTGGCGCGCGTGCTCCAGATTATGAAGAGCGACAATGATTGAGCGTTTTCGTCCTTCGTCGGCGATGCACTCCAGTAGTCGTCTCGCCTCCGATTCGCTGAGCCCCGTGGTCGGCTCG
Organism: Marinobacter sp.; assembly: GCF_046484525.1. GTDB lineage: Bacteria > Pseudomonadota > Gammaproteobacteria > Pseudomonadales > Oleiphilaceae > Marinobacter. Next base: position 114,391 of record NZ_JAWOIS010000049.1, on the reverse strand, counting down.
TCCAGCATTAACAATCTGGAGCCGGTTGCAGCCATGCGCATGATGGCTAGGAGTCTTTGCAGGGCAAGATCCAGGTGGACTACCGGGTCGTCAATCCGTTCGATGAGTTCACTCAGGCCGGCCGAGTCCAGAAGACGCACTGCCAGTTGCCGTTGCTGCAGGGGAGAAAGTCCCTGGCGTTCAGGAAGGTCGTGGATGATGTTCTCCAGGACACTGGACATCATCATGCGGGTATTCTGGGCCACAAGCGCCGGGCGCTCTCTGGTGGAAATGGGATTGCCCAGATAGGTTGCCTCGCCCCAGGTCCTGAGGTTAGGGCTGGCATCGTTATAACCGCTGAGGGTTCGGAGCAGCGTTGATTTTCCGGTTCCGGCTGGCCCGAGAAGGATTGCCACCTGTCGGTCCGGGATATCCAGATCCAGGCTGGCGAGGATGGTTTTTTCTCCGAAGCCGACGCCGAAACCTCGCATGGATAAAACCGGAGGTGTGGAATCCGCCGAGTCGCCAGGGGTCATCGTTGAGCCCCCGGGTCCAACATGGCGAGCAGCGCCTGTAGCATAATGGAGACGTCTGTCCGCTCACGGGCATCCACCTCAAAGACGGGGGCCTGAATACCGAGTTCCGAGAGTCGGGTGTGGTAAGAGTAAAGTCCCGGGCGGGGCTTGGTATCCATGCGTGTAACGCCTACAACCAAGGCATTCTTTTTTATAAAAGTCTCGAAAGCACGGACGTAGAATTCCAGATCGGCCAGTGGATCTTCGCGGTCATTATCGACCAATACCACGATGCCCAGGCCGCCAATGGTGAGGATGTCCCACATAAATCTGAAACGTTCCTGACCAGGGGTACCGTAAAGGTGAACTTTCAACCCTTCCCCAAGCTTCATTACGCCATAGTCCATGGCGACCGTCGTTGTCGCTTTTTGCTTGGCGACCTCGTCACTGGCCTTGCTTTCGGTACTGACAACCGGAATGTCACTGATAGAGCCGATGGCGGTGGTTTTGCCAGCACCGACCGGTCCGGTAAAGATGATTTTGTGCTCCACTGAGTTCTCCTAAAACCTGGCAATCTTTTTCAGAAGTGACGAAAGCAGCGATTGGCTGCGATGAGGCGCCAGGCTGGGCTCTTCAGCTTTACGGTTGATGGCGCGACCGAGACCCGCGGCTTTGGCAGCGCTGTAGATTTGAAAGATTTCGCTGGCGGGGACCTTCAGTAGCCGAGAGGCAAAGAACACGGACGTCGGATGTTTTGAGAGCAGCGCCAGGATTCTGAAACTGTTTGGGGTGCGGGGTAGGCGAGTCAGGTTGGGCCAGTAATCCAATTGAATCACGTCAGCCTGGTTACAGCCTTCCATCAGTCGACCATCGGAAACGTAAAATGCAGCTTGCCACATCAGCTCATCGATATTTCGTCCGATCCCGGAGTCCGTAGAGAGTTGATCGTCCCCTGTGTCAAGAATCCTCACGCGACAGTTATCCGGGCTCTGGCAGAGTAATGCGGGCAGATCCGGGCTATCCGTAAAATACTCTCCCCGGCTGCTCATTACCGTCAGGCTGCCGATGCTCCCGCCGCTTATGCGGATATCCTGATTGTTGGCAACTGCACGTTGCAGAGTATTGAGCAGATAGTCCTCTGGACTGAAATAGGTTGCTGCCGCAGAGGCATCCGGGGATTTGTTATTGAGGGTCTGTGCGTCCATACGCAGTAAATGTCCGGGTAAAGTTTTGTTGACGGCTCCAGGCCAGCGTTGTCGAGCCTTAAATAGGTGATTGGTCTGGTAGTTTCTTGCGAAGGCTGACTCGTTGAGAATGCTTAAGCATTGGCATCACCGTACTCTAGGCAGCCCTTAACAGGTGCGCAACATACGACATGTCCTGTTTGGCAACATTTGTGCCGGTTTTTGTTGCCGAATGTAAAACTTTGTTTTGCGCTGGAGTTTTAGAATTTTGTTCTTAAAGTTTTGGCGGCAGTCTTAATAACCTTTAATTAACTAGGGTTATTTGTCAAAGCTCAGGATCTTACTTTATTTCTGTCCGTTATCAAAAAAGGCTTCGCTGACACCATGAAGATGCATAACCACCTGTATCAGGATCAGGAATCATTGTTGAAGTTTGTCAGCGATCATGGTCTCGCCTATCAGACTGGTTTAGTACAGGTATTTGCCGGTAAAGTGGAGTGTGGTGGGTGTGTTCGGTTCGGGGTAGCCGATGTTGAAACCAGTTTCTATCAGCAACAATCTCTCAGCCAAGGACATGGAAAATCCGGACATCTCGGCCTTTATTCTGGAACAGCTTTCGCTCCACGGTGGCCATAACCTGATTTTTGAGATTACGGAAACGGAATCTATTCAGGACTATTCCAAGGTCAAGCAGTTTGTCGAAGGCGTACGCGCCAGAAATTCGAAAATTGCAATTGATGATTTTGGCAGCGGCTATTCCAACGATTCTTATCTGATTGAAATTCAGCCGGACCTTATCAAGGTCGATGGTTCAATAATCTCCCGGATACTGGACGATGAGAAGAGTCGTCTAATTACTGAGAGCATCGTTGAGTTTGCACACAAGATTGATGCAAAGGTGGTTGCGGAGTTTGTGTGTAATGAAGAGATTGCCGATGTATTGCGAGATATGAATGTGGACTTTTTCAGGGTTTCCATTTCGGAAAGCCAGAAGTGCTTTCGGATTTGTCCGACTAGTATGAACGGAAAACAGGGGGCTTGTGCCCCCTGTTCAGACAGTTCGACTCACCCGAGTAACCCTTTGTCGGCTATTTACACTCCAGCCAGGGCGATTAGGCGTTGATCACCTGGTCGATCTTCGCGGCACACTTGCGCGCCTCAAGGAATACCCGCCCCAGGTTCACTGTCGGTTTGGCCGCCAGAGCCAGAACCTTGTCGTCGCCAGCCCGGATCAGAAGCATCAACCCCTGAGTTCCTTCCACCAATAACTGCTTCATCTGACCGCGCCCGATTTCATCCGACGCCTGTTCTGCCAGCGCCAGCAGTGAAGCGCACATGGCGGAAAAACGATCTTCATCAGTAGTGGTGCCGAGGACAGCACCAATGATGTAACCATCTGTCGTCATAGTGGCGGACGCTTCAATTTCCGAGGAGGAAGCATTGAGTTCCCGGAGAATGGAGCGGGCGGCACTGGCCTTCGGATGGGACTGACCAAAATAACCCATGGTGTTCATCCTTCTAGTTCACAACCCCTGCAGTGAACCGGAGTTCATCCGTTGGGTCAATTGTTACTATGTAACGGCTACAGCGCAGCTTCCACCTTAGGCAGTGCAGCGCGGGCTTTGGTTAAAACCATGCCAAGGTTGGCGGATTTACGACATACGAATGTCACTACGTGGTCCTGGTTCTCCTTGGTGCGCATGAAAATGTGAATCAGGTTCTCACTGTTGACGATGATTTCCTGAAAGTAATGGAAATCATCCAGCGGAAGGCCTCGGGATTTCTTGAACATGTTCTCGATGGTCACAACGTTAGGGCCCTGAAACAGATCAGCAGTTGCTGCGGCGAGCATTTCAAGGACTTCCTGAGGATGTGAGTCAACGGTTTTGATGCCAAGAAGCATCCCACTGCTTAAGTCCACATAACCACCTGCCAGGCACTCCGGAATAGTGGAAATAGCCTGTTGAATAGTATTATCAAGGTTCGACATAAGTAACTCCGGATCTTTTCGATTGATTGACGCAGGTCAGTTTTTTTAGCCTGCTTGTATTTTTCGCCTGGCTATAAACCGGGCGTACCTTTCTAGAAACTCAGCCTGGACTTCGGATTGCACCCAGCCAGGCTCCATCTGGCGGACCGTTTCAAGTGCATCCAATGCCTCTTTGCCTTCCCATATCAGGTAGGCCGCGAGAATTGTTCCGGTGCGTCCCAAGCCTGCGCCGCAGTGGATGGCAACAATGCCGCCGCTGCTGGTGATTTCCTGAATTTGTTTGCACAAACCCACAGCTTGAGTGATAGCAGGGGCTGCCATGTCCCTGAAAGGACACCAGATACTTTCGATTCCAAACCCAGAGAGTCTGGTCGTCTCAGGTAGTGTCTTGGTGAGGCTGATGAGAGTGGTGATCCCCACCCGCTGCAGGGCCTTCAGGTCACCTTCGAGATCCCCCAAGACCCCTGGACTCGACATGCCGGCCAACTGTCCCTGTTTGAGCCAGAGAAAACCCCGAGGTCCGAAGTTGTCACTTGCGTAATCCTTAGCGATGGCGGGTGTTTTTGCCGGGGCAGGAGTTGAGACATCCAGAATATCGGGGTCGGTGTCAGGCGAGGGAACCGAGCACGAGCCCGTACGAACAAAGGAACGCCCCGGATCAGTCATCGGCGTGCTAAAGAAGGTATCTGTCGGAGTCTTCTCCTGGACAATGCCGCCAGCGATCAATATCGTCTCTCCACGTAGTCGCCGGGCGTGGATCTGATTGTGCACGGCCATAAATATAGAGCGCGTGGCACTTTTCATGGTAATGAAGTCGAGTAATCGATCAGCTTCGGCTTCGGAAATGTCAGCGGAGGGTTCATCAAGAAGTAGAAGAGGGGCACCTGTTGCTGCCAGCCGCATGATGCCAAGGTGACGTTGCTGAGCCAGCTCCAGATGTATGACTGGTTCATCAATCCGGTCGACGAGTTCCTGAAGTCCAGCTGATTCCAGCATGGTTACGGCAAGTTCTCTTTGCTGCATTGGGGAGAGGTGCCGTCTCCCGGGCAGGTCATGAACGATGTTTTCCAGGATGCTGGCCATCATCAGACGGGCATTTTGTGCAGCAAGGACAGGACGTTTTGTCCAGGCCTCCATGAGTTTGCCACGATAGCTGGCTTGCCCCCAGGTTCTCAGGTTGGGGTTGGGATCGTTGAATCCCGCAAGTGTTCGTAACAGGGTTGATTTGCCCGTGCCGCTGGGTCCAAGCAGCAGGGTAACGCCAGATTCCGGCAACTCCAGATTGATGTCGGCGAGTACGGTTTTTTCTCCGAAGGCGACTCCGAATCCGGATAGCGAGAGCAAGGGTGCTGATCGATCGTGACTGGGAACCTCCAGCACCTCATTATTAGCTCTATCGGGCATGATCTACTCTTCGCAATTGCTGATTTACGCTGTATCCGAATCCGAAAGTCAGGTCTTGATAACGTTCAAACCCTGACCGAAAGTTGAAAGGCTTTTCTGCGGTACAAGGGGCTGGTCTGTACGCCAGTCGGAGGACACCAAATTTTCGCCATCTCGTTCGGGAGAGCTGAATGGTCTGACTTTTCTTTCATCGAGTTGATTAAGATCAAGGTGCAGTTTAGTGATCCTTAAGTTTATGCACAAGAAGAATAAGTCGCTTATATAGACACTTAGTGCTTAAGTCGAAGTTATTGATGGGTTGGAAAGGAGGGGTGACCATGACGGTTTGCTGAGGATAAGACCGTCTCATAGGGGAAAAAGGGCGCCAGGGTTGTGGCGCCCCGTTGAGTTACTGAACTGTTTCCTGCTCGCTGAAAATGCCCGCGAACAGGGCCGTGGACAAATACCGTTCCGCCGAATCCGGCAGCACCACCACGATGTTCTTGCCTTGGTGTTCCGGCTGCTTGCTGACGCGAACGGCGGCGGCTACGGCGGCACCACAGGAAATCCCGCACAGGATGCCTTCTTCCTGCATGAGCCGGTGGGCCATGTCCATGGCTTCTTCATTGGTTACTGCCTCCACCTGATCGACCAGATCCAGATCCAGGTTCTTGGGTACGAAGCCGGCGCCGATGCCCTGGATCTTATGGGGGGCGGGCTTGGGCTCTTCGCCATTCAGGGTCTGGGTGATGATCGGGGAATCGGTGGGCTCCACGGCGACCACGGTGATGTCCTTGCCCTTGGTGCCCTTGATGTAGCGGGCCACACCGGTGAGGGTGCCACCGGTGCCGACCCCGGAGACGAAAATGTCCACTTCGCCGTCGGTGTCGTTCCAGATTTCCGGGCCGGTGGTGTCCTCGTGGATACGGGGGTTGGCCGGATTCTGGAACTGCTGGGGCAGGAAGTGGTTGTCCGGATCGGACGCGAAGATTTCCTCGGCCTTGGCGATGGCGCCGGGCATGCCTTTGGCCGGCTCGGTCAACACCAGTTCAGCGCCCAGGGCCTTGAGAACCTTCCGGCGTTCCAGGCTCATAGAGGCCGGCATGGTCAGGATCAGCTTGTAGCCACGGGCGGCGGCGACAAAGGCAAGGGCGATGCCGGTGTTGCCGCTGGTGGGCTCGACGATGGCCATGCCGGGCTTCAGTGTGCCGCGTTTCTCGGCATCCCAGATCATGGCGGCACCGATCCGGCACTTCACCGAGTAGGCCGGGTTACGGCCCTCGATCTTGGCCCAGATAGTGGCGCCGTCGTTGACGCGGTTGAGTTTGACGAGCGGCGTGTTGCCGATGGACAGGGAGTTGTCTTCGTAGATTCGTGCCATGGTGTTATCCTCCTTTTTGCAGCCATCATAGCACCGGATAGCCGGCCGTCCTGTTTTCAACCCAGTTCGCTGTTGAGCCAGGCCGAAAGTTGGGCGGTGGGCATGGCGCCGCTCTTGCGGGCAATCTCGCGGCCGCCCCGGAACAGGATCAGGGTGGGGATGCTGCGGATGCCATACTGGCTGGAGGCCTGAGGGGCCTGTTCGGTGTTGAGCTTGGCGAAGGCGACCTTGCCGGCCCAGTTGCGGGCGGCCTGCTCGAACTCCGGTGCCATGGCCTTGCACGGGCCGCACCAGCTGGCCCAGAAATCGACGAGTACGGGCAGGTCTGACTGGCCGGTAAAGCTGGCCATGGAGGCATCGTCGAGATTGGCCACATCGCCATTCAGCAATGGTTTCTTGCAGGCGCCACAGTTGGGCTTGTCACCCAGGCGGGCGGCCGGGACGCGATTGGTCCTCAGGCAATGGGGACACTTGATCTGGAGTGGATCAGACATCAGGAACTCCTCACGGAATGGGTCTGCTTATCAGATAGTAGCCCCGATGCCTGAATTCAAGCCCGCCTCATTGATTGACTTCGCGCCCGGTGTAGTCGGAGAAGTCCGGCTTTTGCGGATGGTGCTGGTCATCGGTCATGTAGGCGGAGGTGAGCACAAACTCGGCGGTGGCCCGGTTGCAGGCCACGGGAATGTTCCACAGGGCGGCAATGCGCAGCAGGGCCTTGATGTCCGGGTCGTGGGGCTGGGGTTCCAGTGGGTCCCAGAAAAACACCAGCAGGTCGATCTCGCCCTCGGCGATCTTGGCGCCGATCTGCTGGTCACCGCCCAGCGGGCCGCTCAGCAGGCAGTTGAGATCGTCCCGTCCGAGGCTCTCCCGCAACAGCCTTCCGGTGGTACCGGTGGCATAGAGACGCAGGGGCGCGAGCCGGGTCCGGTTCTCGTTGGCCCACTCCACCAGTTCCTTCTTCTTGTTGTCGTGCGCCACCAGGGCGACGGATTTTACGGCCATTTGCGGTAAAGTCTCCTGTTATGGATCAAGATTGGTTGTCAGTGTTCCACAGCCTGACGCGGGACGAAATAGGAAAGAGGGTTTATGGGCACCACGCAGTTTGACTGGCAACACACACCGGCGGCGGTTTGGCGCCGCCACCGCTCGGGTCTGCGGGCGATCCGGCGGCTGGATCCGATCAGCTGGAGCGATCTCAAAGGCATTGACCGGCAGAAGCAGGCGCTGGCCCGCAATACCGAACGCTTCCTGGCCGGTGAGCCATCCAATAACGCGCTGCTCTGGGGCTCCCGGGGCACCGGCAAGTCGTCGCTGATAAAGGCCCTGTTGAACCGGTATCGGGACCAGGGGCTGCGTATGATCGAGGTGGACAAGGACGACCTGGTGAACCTGCCCGAGATCGTCGATGACATCTGTGATCTGCCGTTTCGGTTCGTCATTTTCTGCGACGACCTGTCGTTCGATGTCGGTGAATCCGGCTACAAGGCACTGAAGAGTGTGCTGGAAGGCTCCCTGGAGTTGCCGCCGGAAAACGTCCGGGTATACGCCACTTCCAATCGCCGGCACCTGATGCCGGAGTTCATGAGCGACAATCTCAAGAGCGAGGTACGGGACGGCGAACTGCATCCGGCGGAGGCGATCGAGGAACAGGTGTCCCTGGCGGACCGGTTCGGCCTGCAGCTGTCGTTCTACCCGTTCGCTAAGGATGTGTACCTGCAAGCCATTGATGCCCTGTTCCCCGAGGTTCAGGACCGGGAAGCCCTGCACCTGGAAGCCATCCGCTTTGCCACCGGCAAAGGCGTGCGCAACGGGCGCACCGCCCAGCAGTTTTTCCGGCAGGTGGCCGGAGACAGCCGGTTCCGCTGAGCTACTGCCGCCTGGCCATCTTGATGAAGTGATGATGGACGATACGGATGCCCAGGAATACCAGGGCCATGACCACGGGGATGGCAATGCCCAGCACCAGGGTCTTGTTGAAGGCCACGCCGCTGTCGTAAAGCGCGTCCAGTCCCAGTTTCAGCAGGCCGATCAGGTAGTAGGAGATGGCCACCACGGAGAAGCCTTCCACGGTGTGCTGCATCATCAGCTGGATACGTGACCGGCGGTCCATGGAACTGAGCAGCTGCTGGTTCTGGCTCTGGATGGCCAACTCCACCCGGGTGCGCATCATGTCCGAGGCCCGATCCACACGCCGGCTCAGGTCTTCAACCCGCTCGCTCACCGCCTCGCAGGTTTTCACCGCTGGCGTCAGCCGCCGGGTCATGAACTCGGTCATGGTCAGGTGGCCGGAAAGCTCGTCTTCCCGCAACTCCTCCAGTCGGGTCAGTACCAGGCGGTGGTAGGCCCGGGTGGCAGAGAAGCGGAACGTGGAATGGGCGCGGAAGGCCTCGATCCGGGCGGCGATGTTACTGAGTTCGCCCAACAGCCGCTGCTCATCCACGTCCTGGTTGTCGGCCAGGGCCTGGGTGATGATCGCCAGCTTCTGGTCCATGTCGTTCAGGGACGGGGTGATTTCCCGGGCCACGGGCAGGGCCAGCAGGGACATCAGCCGGTAGGTCTCGATTTCCATCAGGCGCTGGGTGAGGCGGCCCAGCTGGCTGTTGGACATGTGGTGGTTCTGGACCATGAACCGACCGAAACCGTCACTGTGCAGTTTGAAGGTGCCCCAGATCCTGGCTGCACCTTCCTGGGGGCTGCTACCCACCAGGCGCAGACCCTCGAAATGCTGGCGGACAAAGGCGAGATTGCTGGCGGCATCGTGGGACGAGGGCCGAATGTCCACGTGGAAGGCGGCAATCACAGTACCTGCCAGTTGCTCAAGCCAGCCCTCGGGCAACGGTGTGATCCCGGTTTCGGTGAAAGGATCGGCACTGCTTTCGGCCAGGTTGGTAAAGCTGTAGGAGGCGAACTCCATGTGCATTTCCCGGCGCACCTTCAGGGTGCCGAAGGTCTGCTCGAAACAGCCAACCTCCTCCTCGGGAACCGGGTAGCCCAACATGCGGTGGAGCTCCTGCAGGTGCAGGAACTGCTCCCGGCGCTGGTCCGGGGTGGTCAGGATCGCCATCTGGGTCACCCGCGCCGGGGTGGGCAGCACCTGGAAGGGGCGGGAGTGGAGTTCGTTGTACAGGTCATCCCGCAGGGGATGGATGTCGAGATGTTCCAGTCGTGAGCTCACAGCAGAATCCGGGCTTATCTGGGGTTGACCGGGATGATAACCCGGAAACGCACCCCGTCAATGCCACCATGGGCCTCATTGGCGGCTTCTACCCGGCCACCATGGTACTCGGCAATCAGTCGAACGATCAGCAGACCCTGCCCCAGATGGCCCTCCCCGCTGCCCTCCCGATGGGACACGAAGGCGCCGAAGATATCGGCGGAGCCATCCTCCGGCAAGGCCGAACCCTGGTTGAATACGGACAGTTCCAGAGTCTCCGGGTGCTGTGCCAGGGCGACCTCGATCAGCCCGTGCTCGGGGGTGAAGTCCCGGGCGTTATCCACCAGCTTGTCCAACAGTTGCACCATGTGTTCCGGGGAACCGGTCAGGTGGCAGCCGTGTTCCGGGCCGACGTACCGGATCTCGTGACCGCTGTCGAGGCCCTGATAAGCAGCGGTGGCCCCGGCGGCCACTTCGGCCAGGTCAAAGGGTTCCGCGTCGGCCTGATCGAAGCTCTGTTCCAGTCGTGCCGCTTCACTCATGCCGTGGAGGATCTGGCGCAGACGTTCCGTGGCGGTTGAAGCGCGCTCCAGGTATTGCTGGCGCTCCGCCTCGAATCGGGCATGGGCTAGATTTTCCAGGGAGGAGCGCACGATCGCGACGGGGGTCTTCAGCTCGTGGGACAGACGGCGGGAGAAGCTCTCGAGATAGCGGTTGTAGCCATGCAGCCGTTCCACCATCTGGGCGAAGTGAGCCTGAAGCTGACCCAGTTCATCGCGGCTGGCGGCCGAGGGCAGGGTGCCGATGATCCGGCCGTCCTCGTCGACGCTGGCGCTCACCAGTCGCTGCAGGCGGGCAATGCGCCAGGACAGCCAGCTGGCGTAGCCGAGCAGAACCAGGGTCAGGGCAACGATGATCAGGGTGCTGCGGGCAATCACCGAGCCCAGGGTCGAACCGGAAAGGGTCAGCAGTTGGTCCAGGGATTGTTCCAGAATCAGGGTCCGGTCCCCGAAAACCGGCTTGGAGACCAACAGCCATCGGCTGTCATCCGGGTGCTGGAAGAGCCCCTGTTCCGGCAGGGAGCGGGCTTCCAGCTGGCGCGCCTGGTCGGGGAGGAGCCCGGGCTCGGGCTGATAACGCTGGACCAGGTAACGCAGGACGTTAAGGCTGATTTGCTCCAGCACCTGCACGGGGCTGAGGCTGTCGAATTCCGGTGACGTACCCCTACCGGGCTTTCGGGCGTGGGTAATCACCCAGCCAGCCGGCTCGACAATCCGGGCCTGCTGGCCCGGGTCGAGCTGTTGCGCCAGTCTGCGTTCCAGCGCCGGCCGGCGACCGACCAGAACCGGCAGTGGCTCGAGTGACGTTGCCAATGGGAACTCCCCATCCCGGTAGGCGGCAAAACCAAGGCGGCTGTTATCCGGTGGTTGCGGCAGCTGGAGCTCCAGCTGCCAGCCCTCGCCGTGCTCCTGCCATGCACCTTTGACACGGTAGTCCGGGCGCGGTTCTTTGCTGTCGGTCTGGCCATAGAGCTCGCCGGGTGCGGACGGACGAACCAGCCAGGCCTGGCGCGCCGGTGACTGATCCACCGCCGTGGCCGGCGCCTGTAGCCAGAGTTTCAGGGAATCATGGGGTTGCCCCGGGTCGGAGGGACTGAAGAAACTGGACTGACGACCGCGCAGTCTGATCAGCAGATAAAGGTATTGGCCATTGCTGGCCGCCTGCCACTGGAATTGCAGACCGTCGTCGGTCCGGGTGCCTTGCCAGGGCTGGGAAGCTGCCGTGTCATCGTAGCCGGGCCATTCGGAACCATAGCCGTCCGGTGTGAAGGGTTGGCTCAGGGGCGCAACATAGATGACCGGCACCTCGGCGGGAATCGCCGGCTCGCCCAACAGCCGGTCTCCCGCCAACTCCGCCAGTTGTTCGGCGCGGGAGTCCAGCTGCCGGATCGCCTGTTCCCGCAGTGCCGTATCCAGTTCGAGCACGAATTTCAGGCCCGCCCAGGGGATGAGCAGCATCAGCAGACTGGCAACCAGGAGCTGGCGCTTGAGGCTCAAGGGTCAGACCTCATGGGCGTTCCAGCGATAGCCCATGCCGTAGGCGGTCTGGATGCCATCGAACTGGTCATCCTCCTGCTGGAATTTGCGGCGAATGCGCTTGATGTGGGAGGTCACGGTGTTGTCATCGAGCACGGTGCTGGCGGCGTCCATCAGCTGATCCCGGCTGCGGACATGGCCAGGGTGGCGGACCAGCGAGTGCAGCATCCAGAATTCGGTGACGGTCAGGTCAATGGGCTGATCGTTCCAGGCCACGGTCATCCGGTCCACGTTCAGGGTGAGCCGGCCCCGCCGGAGCAGCTCATCCGGTTTCTGCAGCGCCTCGGCCCAGGCATCGGCCCGGCGCAGGAGCGCGGTGATCCGGGCCAGCAGATGATCGATGCTCATGTCCTTGGTGACATAGTCATCGGCGCCCAGCCGCAGGCCATGAACCGTGTCGATGTCGCTGTCCCGGGCAGTCAGGAAGATGATCGGCAGGGTCATCGACAGCTGCCTGAGGTCCTGGCACAGCAGGAAACCGCCTTCCGGCTCATCGCCAAGCCCGACATCAATGATGGCAAGATCCGGCAATTCCTGGTGCAGCGCCTGATAGGCCGAAGCCCGGTCCCCGTAGGCTGAGACCCGGTAGCCCCGGCGCTCGAAGGCGGCCCGGTAATTGTCCCGGATCGCCGGTTCGTCTTCGATCAGCACAAGGTGTTTCTTCATGGTCATCGACCGGTTGCCTGAATGGAGTCCCTATTTAACCATGGCAACCGGCCAGGACAAGGTCCAGGGGCCTGTTGCCACAATTGATCATTATTCGTCGCCGTATTGTCGCACTCTGCCACGGCCTGAACCTTTCGGGTTGGTGAAATAGCGGTCATCCACGGAATTGATCAGGAAAGGACCTTGTGATGATGCTATCGACGACCCTGCTCAGACTCTCAGTGCCAGCAAAACCCGCAAGCCGGGTCCGGCTGCGCCGGTTCATGGAGGGTATCACCCTCTGGCTGGCGTTTCTGCTGCTCCTCTTCGTTCAGCCCCTTTACGCCGAGGCGAATGTGGCTGATGAACTCCAGCCCGGGCTGTTGCATTTCACCGACAGCCGGGGTGAATGGCAGGAGCCTGCGCTGGTGCTTGAAAGTGACTTTGATGTCACGGTCAGCGGACTGATCGCTGACACCCGCCTCACCCGGCGCTTCCGCAACACCAGTGACGACTGGCGCGAAGGCGTCTTCGTGTTCCCGCTGCCGGAGAAGGCCAGCGTCCATGCCCTGACCATGACGGTGGGTGAGCGCACGATTACTGGCAAAGTGCGCCCGAAAGAGCAGGCCCGTCAGGAGTATGCCGAGGCCCGGGACAGTGGCCGGCAGGCTGCGACGGTGGAGCAACAGCGCCCCAACCTGTTTACCTCCCGGGTAGCCAATATACCGCCCGGGGAAGATATCACCATCGAGTTGCGCTATCAGCAACCGGTGGATTACCGGGACGGTCAGTTCTCGTTGCGACTGCCCACCACCCTGACACCGCGATATATGCCCGGGCGGCCGCTGCCGACAGGCGAAGTCTCTGACTGGAGAGAGGGTTGGGCAATCGCCACCAGGGCAGTGCCGGATGCTGATGCCATCAGTCCGTTCACGGTGCGACCGGAGGACGTTGCCGCCGACAGCCACCGGGCCCGGATCAACGTGTCTCTCAATACCGGACTGGAGCTGGCGGATGTCTCCAGTCCCGGCCACGAACTGGAAACCCGGACCGATGGCCAGCAGGTCCATGTTTCGCCTTCGGAAGCGACAGTGCTGATGGAGCGGGACTTTGTGCTCCGCTGGCGCCCGGTTCGTGGAAGGGAGCCGGTGGCCGCGGTGTTCCATGAGCAATTCGGCGGTGAGGATTACCTGATGACCATGGTAGTGCCGGGTGCCACGCGGGATAGGGCTCTGCCCCGGGACCTGGTGTTCGTGATCGACACCTCTGGTTCCATGGCTGGCGAATCGATACGCCAGGCCAGGCAGGCGCTCGGGCGGGGCCTCGATACCCTCGCTGGCGAAGACCGGTTCAATGTCATCCAGTTCAACTCACAACCCCATGCCCTGTTCATGGAGCCGGTGCCGGCCGATGGCAACAGCCTGTCCCGGGCCCGTCGTTATGTCAGTCGGTTACAGGCCGAGGGTGGCACAGAGATGAGTTCGGCCCTGTCGCTGGCGTTCAATGGGGCTGGTGGCGATACAACAGACGATGCCGCACGGGTCCGGCAGGTGGTGTTTATCACCGACGGTGCGGTGGGCAACGAGGCGAGCCTGTTCCGGCAGATTCGCGCGCAGTTGGGCAACCAGCGTCTGTTCACTGTCGGGATCGGTTCGGCCCCCAACATGCACTTTATGCGGGAGGCGGCCCGTTGGGGGCGGGGTACCTATACCGCGGTCAGCAATCCTGCGGATCTCAGTGGCCCGTTGGAGGCCCTGTTTATGGCCATGGAAGCACCGGTGCTGACAGGGCTCCAAACCCAATGGCCTGGGGCTGACGCGGAAGCGTACCCGGAACGCCCGGGCGACCTGTTCGGGGGTGAGCCGCTGATCCAGATTGTTCGCGGTGTGCCGCCGGAGGGGCGGCTATTGCTAACCGGCCTGGCGCCGGATGGCAAGCGCTGGGAGCGGACACTGGACCTTCGGCAGTCTGCCGGAGGCTCCGGGCTGCATCGGCGTTGGGCCCGCGCGAAGATTGACAGCCTGCTCGACCGGGCCAGGGTTCAGGGTGAACAGCCGAATGAGGAGCAGATTGTCCGGCTGGCGATGGCCCACAGCCTGATGTCGCCGTTTACCAGTTTCGTGGCGGTGGACAGCACACCGGTGCGCCCCGGTGATGATCCATTAATCTCTGACAACGTGCCTACCCTGTTGCCGGCCGGAACCTCGGCCGGAATGTTGCGATATCCCCAGACCGCCACCCTGTCACCGCTACTGATTGCCCTGGGCCTCGTGGGCCTGATGTTCAGTGCAGCGATCGTATTCCTGCGCGGGAGGGTAGCGCTGTGAGCCGGGTCCTTTTGTTGCTGCTCAGTTCATCCGCCACCCTGCTGGTTTTCGGGCTTTGGATACCCATCAAGGCGGTGGTCGCCCAGGAATTGCTGGCACTGGCGTGGGCGGAGAGCCAGGCCCGGCAGACCGAAACCCGTCCCTGGCCCTGGGCGGACACCTGGCCGGTGGCCAGGATGGCGCTGCCGGAACTGAACCGGTCCATGATCGTGCTGGAGGGTACCCACGGCGAGAGCCTGGCCTTCGGTCCGGGCCGGGTGGTTGGCGGGTTGCCCGGTGCGGGCCCGGTCATCATTGCTGGCCACCGGGATACCCACTTCCGGCAGCTCAACGAACTGGCGCCCGGAAGCGGGATTCGTCTGCAAGGGCAGGATGGCCAGTGGCAGGACTACCGGGTTGAGGCATCCCGGGTGGTGGACAGTCGCCGGGAGCAGATCGACACCCAGCGCCTCTCTCCGGACACGCTGCTGCTGGTGACCTGCTACCCGTTCGAGAGCCTGGATGCCGGCGGGCCGTTGCGTTATGTGGTGACGGCGCGGCGCCAGGATCCGGCAACGGGTAACCCGCTGGAACAAATTGATACTGTTGCAGGGCTATGACCTTGGCGTACACTTGTGCGCCAGTTTTATGTGACAGAGAAGCTGTACCAGATGGGTGTTTTGAGAAAGCTTTTGGCGTGGCTGAGCGTGCCGGTAATCAGTCTGTTTGCAATGGTCCTGTACCTTGCCCGCCCGTTCAATCCGGATAACAACCGTATGCTGGGGTGGGTAGTCGCCCGCTTCGGACGCTGTATTCTGGGCATGGAACGCCCCATCGAAGGCCGGGAGAACATGCCCCAGGACCGGCCCACCGTGGTGATCGCCAATCACCAGCACAACGATGACCTGTTCGTCATGGGGGATCTGCTTCCTCCCCGGACGGTCGCCGTCGGCAAATCCTCTCTGGTCTGGTTGCCGTTTTTCGGTCAGGTCTTCTGGCTCGGGGGCAATGTCATCCTGAACCGGGGCCGATCCAAGAAAGCCGTAGCGGCAATGCAGCTGGTTGGCGAAACCATCGCCCACGACCGGAAAAGCCTGTGGGTGTTCCCCGAGGGTACCCGCAGCCATGGCAAGGGGCTGGGCAGCTTCAAGAAGGGCGCCTTCTATGCTGCGATTGCTTCCGGTGCCCCCATCACTATGGTCTGTGCCAGTGAATACGCCGACAAGACCTGCGGCGTTCTGGGGCGCCGTGAGCCGGTGGCCATTCGCATCCTCCCTCCGATCGAAACCGGTGATCTCAAGCCCGAGGATGTGCCCGAGCTGATCGAGCGCTGCCGGTCCCGGATGGCCGAAGCCATTGTCTCCATCACGCCCGCCTCTGGTGCCGGAAGTGCTTGAAGCACCGCAGGAAACAGGGCAGTCTTTGCGTGGACTGACCGTTTCTTGAAGCATCCTCAGGGAGAGGCGAGAGATGAACCTGATTTATTTTCTGATTATTGGTGGTGTGGCCGGCTGGCTGGCCGGGCTGATCATGAAAGGGCGCGGCTTTGGCGTATTGGCCAACATTGGTATCGGAATTGTCGGCTCGTTTATTGGTGGCTTCCTGTTCGGGCTTCTGCAGTTGTCGGCCCACGGCGCAGTCGGCCGGCTGGTGACGGCGACCGTGGGGGCCGTTCTGCTTCTGGCCATCGTTAACAAGATCAAGAAGGGTTAAGCATGATTGTCCCGGTAACCGGTGTCTATGCCGCTGTAATCGGTTTGCTCCTGCTGGTGCTTTCGGTCCAGGTGGTGAGGTTTCGGCTCAAGTACCGCAAGGGCCTTGGCGTCACCGAGGACCGGGATTTCGAAGCGGCGGTTCGCGCCCATGCGAATCTGGTTGAGTATGCGCCTCTGGGTTTGCTGATGCTGGGGCTTGCGGAACTCAATGGTGTACCCAGTGGTTTCGTGTACTGGACTGGCATGGCCCTGGTGGTGGGGCGCATCCTGCACGCCTGGGGTATGATCAATGGCCATGGTGGTCCTCACCCGGCCCGGATCATCGGCATCATCCTGACCTGGCTGGCAATTCTGGTGGCATCACTGCTGTTGTTCTGGAACGTCTGGCAGGTATACGGCGGCTGAACCGTCACAAAGCAAGCGGGGGCCCATGGCCCCCGTTTTCCGTAGTGGCATGGTCTCCCCGGATTACAGGGCCTGGGCCATTTCCTGTGACAGATATTCCAGCTCCACCCGCCGGTTGGCAGCATGATCCTCAAAGGTGGCCAGCGGTCGCGTTGATCCCCAGTGCGCCAGCCGGATCTGGTTTTCGCCCACGCCTTCCCGGATCAGGATCCGGGCGATGGCGCTGGCCCGCAATCGGGACAGGAATTGGTTGTAATCCTCGGTGCCGAAGTTGTCGGCATGGCCGTGGATTCGTACTTTCAACCCCGGATATTGGCGGAGGTAGGTGGCGTGCCGGTGGATGATCTCCAGATCATCATGGTCCAGAGCATGCTTGTTGAAACCGAAATGAAATTTCAGTCGATGAGGTCGTTGTCCCGCAGGGGTGGCCATCGCCGCCGTAAAACCTGATGCCAGCGCCGCTTTGGCCAGCAGTTCCGGGTTGTCCAAAACGAGTACGGTCATGTGCAGTATCCTTGGTTCCAGTATCCGGTTCTTGTTGTTATTCCTGTTCACTATTGGCGGTGGCAGGAATAACGGCAATTGGCGAAAGGTCGATAGGACGCGGGTACGTCGTCTGGCTGCCACCGATTTAATGTCATTTGAATGACTCAGGTGTGACAGTGTCCCGCACCAGCCCCGCTATCTGTGGGGCTGTCCACATTTCTCGGCTTAAGCCGTTGTAACCGTCGCCACAAGAGCTATTACACCGGGAAATGCGGGCAGGGCTGTGGTAAAAAAGCAGGTTTTCAGGGGCAGAATATGATGAATTGTGACCGCCGATGCTGATTATCCCCGCCGAGAACGCCGTTAACTGGAAACGCCCGCCCCTGGTCACCCTGGGGCTGATGTTCGCCTGCGTGCTGGTTTTCCTGTTTTACCAGGGGGATGACAGCCGCCGGATCGAGCAGGCGGTTGAGCAGTATCTCTCCCACGATCTCCAGGAGCTGGAAGCCCCGGTCTACGAGGATTACCTGCAACGGCAGATCCAGTTCCGGGGCGAGGAAGAGCGTGTCTATGACCTTCAGGAATTCCAGCAGCTGCGGGAGGAGAATGCCGACTTCTGGATCGCCATCAGCCTGATGATGGACCGCGAGTTCTACCACTACCTGCTGGAGAACCGCGATATCCTCTGGGCACCGGCGGAGCGGGCATACTGGCTGGATCAGCGGACCGCGATCGAGCAGGACTTCATCAGCCAGCTCAGTGCCCAGCAGCTGGGCCTGGTGCCGGCCGATCTCAAACCCTATACCCTGATTACCTACCAGTTCCTGCATGGTGGCTGGGGCCATATCATCGGTAACCTGCTGTTCCTGTTCCTGCTCGGCTTCACGGTGGAGAAGGCGCTGGGGCCGGGGCGGTTTCTGGTGGCCTACCTGCTGTGTGGTGCCATTTCCGGCCTGGTGTTCACGGCCTTTTCCGCGGGCAGTCCGCTTCCCCTGGTAGGGGCTTCGGGATCGATCTCGGGTCTGATGGGCATGTACGTTGCCATCTACGGTTTGCAGAAGATCCGGTTTTTCTTTTTTCTCGGCGTGTACTTCAACTATTTCCGGGCACCAGCACTGGCCATGCTGCCGGTCTGGCTGGGCAAGGAAATCTATGATTACTGGTTCGCCGGAGCGACCGGTATCGCCTACATGGCCCACGCCGGCGGCCTGGTAGCGGGGGCCGGCCTGGTCTGGCTGTTCGGACGTAGCTGGCTGCATGTGCGGGAGGAATTCTTCGAGCCGGAGGAAGCCGAACAGGATGCCCGCTTTACCACCAGCTATGCCCAGGCGATGGCGAACCTGGGCCGGATGGAATTCGATCTGGCCCGCCGTCAGTTTGAGGCCCTGCGCCAGCATTACCCGGATCGGCCAATTTTGCTGGAGCACCTGTACCAGCTGGCCAAGCTGAGGCCGGACCTGCCCGACTACCGGGACCGTACCCGGGAGCTCATGGAGGACACCCTCAGCCGGCGCCAACCAGAGCAGATGGTTGAAGTGTGGGAGGAATATCTTGGCAAGGGCGAGCACTACCATCCGTTGGCTGCCGAAGACCACAACCGGGTGCTGTTTACCAGCTTGAAACAGCAGAATTTCAAGGCCGCCGAAAAAGCGTTTGAACGGTTGCGGGCGACGGGGAATGAATTGCTGACGTCAGAGGCCTGCCGGCTGCTGGTAGGCGAGTTCGAGAAGCGGGAGATGGAGCCGAAGGCGCGGCATTATCGGCAGTTGCTATGAAAGCGGGGTCAGAAGAAAGTGTTCTTCTGACCCCAACTTCAGGCAAACCTCTTCAGATCCCCGCGAACTCCGGAGTCAGATGAACGTTTTCATCTGACCCCACCTTCACTTTTCACTCCGCTACCGCAAAGCTCGCTTTGGGCCCCTTCAATGGCTCCCGCTTCTCCGCCTGCGCCAGATACGTTCCGATCTGTCCATACAGCGGATGATTGGAGCACTTTTTCTGAATAAAGGTCAGGAAGGCAGTGGCTTTCTCCCACTGTTGCAGGCCATTGGCCAGGATCTGGGCCACCAGCAGGTACGCCGGAGCGAGCTGGTCGCTGTGCGGGAAGCGTTTGTGGAAATCCTGGAGCAGGCGCAGGGCGGGCTTGAACCGGCCCCGGTGATACATGGCGCCGGCACAGCGCACACTCAGTTCCGGATCCTCGAGCCGGAACGTGGGCTCGGCCTCCTGCAGCAGGGTGACCAGTTCGGCAATTGCCTCGCCGTCGTTGCTGTTCGCCAGCCAGTTGAGGATCCGGGCATGGTGACGGTGCAGCTCCGGGACATCCCGGCGGGCCATCAGCAGCTTGTATAGCTGGGCGATTCGCAGGGCATTGTCCGGGTCCCGTTTCAGGGTTTCCCCGAGCATGGACTGCACCCGGTCGTAGTTTCCGTCCTTGAGGTTCATGTCGATATCGGCATCAAAGCGGGCGGCCCTGTCCCGACTCTGTGCCTGGGCAAGGGTCTCGCCATCCTGAACGTCTGCCGCAAAACCCAGCTCCTCCTGGTACTGGAACAGAAGGTAACCGAGCATGTGGAACAGGATCAGGGTGAAGGTACTGTTCAGGAAGCCGGCCAGGGGCTGTGAGAACCACAGCGGGAAGTGGTTCAGGGCGAAATCCTGTGCGGCACCGGAGGCCAGGGTGAGCAGGATCAGATAGCCGTAGAGCAGGAAGTAGGGTGTCCCGATGCGGGAAATCAGCAGAGCCAGGTTCATGGGGTTCACGGCCGCCCCGACCGAGCGCTCCATGGCCAGAACCATGATGCTGGCGGGCAGGGCCAGCACGACAAAGGCGATGGCCAGCATTCCCAAGATCGGGCCGCCGAGCATGGCGGCGGCCCCGACCAAGCCACCCATCACCACGAACACCAGAAGTTGCAAAACCACGATATCAAAGCCGCTGCCGGTAAAGGCCACGGCCACAGGCGGTGGTTTCAGGTTACCTTCGGCGGTGTGATTGATTACAGCGTAGGTATACTTGAACAGAGCCAGGGCGAGCACAATCCAGATCAGGATGCCGATCAGGTTTGCCGGGGCGATCACCGGCACCAGGGTGCAGATGGCAATCACGATCAGTGGGTCGCTGTGGAACGGGTAGCGAAAGAAGGCGCCGATCCGGTTCCAGAACGGGACCGCTTCGGTCGCGGCCCCAAGGTAACGCATGGCCTTGCTGCAGTGCGGGCAGAGCGCCTTGCGCTGGCGGGTATCGGCATCGGGCATGCAGCGGCTGCAGTAGCGGATCTGGCATTCGCCGCAGTGCCATTTGGCGGGTTCACCGGGGTGGTAGTGGCAATCGTGTTTCACAGCGGGTCGGGTTCCTGGTCCGTCAGAGTCAGGCGGGTCATGATGACAGAACTGAAAGGGCCGCGCAGCTACCTGGTTAACAGGTAGACTGACAACCCATAGTGACCGTATTGAACGGAAGGTACTCGGGGTCCGGAGGCGTCTTGCAACACAACAACCTGCAACAGTCGGCTGATTCCGCTGGCGGGCATCAGCCCTACCGCTGGCGCGACATCTTTCTGCTGGCACTCAAGCACAAACCGCGTCTGGTGCGCGCAAACCTGCTGGCGATCCTGGCAACGGTCATGGCCGTACCGGTACCTCTGTTGCTGCCGGTGCTGGTGGACGAGGTCTTGCTGGACAAAGCAGGACCGGTACTTCCGGTCATGGATGCCATCCTGCCTGGCGGGTGGCAGCAGCCCGTGGTCTACATTGGGTTGATGGTGCTGGCAGCGCTGCTGCTCCGGTCGGCCGCACTGTTCTTCAATGTCCTGCAATCCCGGGAATTTTCCAAGGTTTCCAAGGATGTCGTGTTCCGCATGCGCTCCCGCCTGCTGGGCCGGCTCCAGCGCGTGGCCATGTCGGAGTATGAGACCCGTGGTTCCGGGGCCATCAGCAGCCACTTCATCACCGACCTGGATACCATGGACCAGTTCCTCGGTACCTCCATCAGCCGGTTCCTGGTGGCCAGCCTGACCGTCATCGGTACCGCTGTTGTATTGCTGTGGGTGCACTGGCAACTGGCGTTGCTGATTCTGCTGTTCAACCCGCTGGTAATATTCGCCACCATCCTGATCGGCAAGCAGGTCAAGGAGCTCAAGCGCCGGGAGAACAGCGCTTACGAGGAGTTCCAGGGCGACCTGACCGAAACCCTGGACGCCATTCACCAGCTCCGGGCGGCCAACCGGGAGAAACACTACCTGCGACTGCTGATCGACCGGGCGCGGGTGGTCCGGGATCATGCCATCCGGTTTCAATGGCGAAGTGACGCTGCCACCCGGGCCAGTTTTGCCCTGTTCCAGTTCGGTGTGGATGTATTCCGGGCCGCCGCGATGGTCACCGTTCTGTTCAGCGACCTGAGTATCGGCATGATGTTCGCCATCTTCGGCTACCTGTGGTTCATGCTCACTCCGGTCCAGGAAATGCTGAACATGCAATACGCCTGGTTCGCCGCCAACGCCGCCCTGGGGCGCATCAACCGGTTGCTGGAACTGAAGGAGGAGCCGCGCTATCCGGCGCTGGAGGACCCGTTCCGTGGTCACCACACGGTGAGCCTGACGTTGAGGGATATTCATTTCGCCTATGGCGACGAGCAGGTGCTGCGGGGCATAAACGTCCATCTCGAACCCGGTGAGAAAGTGGCGATTGTCGGTGCCAGCGGTGGTGGCAAATCCACCCTGGTGCAGATCATCCTGGGCATGTACACGCCGCAGCAGGGTGAGGTGCTGATCAACGATGTGCCGGTGCAGCGGATCGGGTTGCCGAGGCTACGGGAACATGTGGCCACCGTGCTGCAGCATCCTGCCCTGTTCAACGACTCCGTCCGGCAGAATCTCACCCTCGGTCGGGACAAGCCGGATGCCGAGCTGTGGGAGGCGTTGCGCATTGCCCAGCTCGACACCATGGTGGCGGCCATGCCCGAGCAGTTGGATACCGTGATCGGCCGTCAGGGTGTTCGATTGTCCGGGGGGCAGCGCCAGCGTCTGGCCATTGCCCGGATGGTACTGTCGGATCCGTCGCTGGTGATTCTGGACGAGGCCACCTCGGCGCTGGATGCCGAGACCGAGTACCAGCTGCACCGGGACCTGGAGGATTTCCTCAGGCAACGGACCACCCTGATCATCGCCCATCGGCTCAGTGCCGTGAAACAGGCGGATCGTGCCTGCGTGTTCGAGGATGGCCGGATCATCGAGGAGGGGCGGCATGAGGAGCTGATTTCTCGGGAAGGTATCTATGCCCAGCTGTATGGGGAGCGCCAGACCTGAGATCCGGGCCGGCGGTGAGCCTGTTCCTTCTCTGCAACTTTCGGTGTCGACCCTGGTCTGATATTCACGGAAGTGATCCCGAACATTCACCGGCCAACGGTTGAAGTCCTGCCAATAGCTGCAATAGTTAAGGATGACGTCACAATGCCGTGCCTTTTCATCACCCTGTTTGGCGAGTCGGGCGAGCGCATTTTTACGAGCAGTATGATGAAAAGGCTCCCGAGAAGCCTTCCGGAATGTTCGGATAACGACGAAAAGGAGGCACCACATGTCGAATGAAAGTCTGGGTAAAGACAGCCTGAGTACTCTTTCCTCCCTGGATGCGGGTGGCAAGGCCTTCCATTACTACAGCCTGCCCGAGGCTGCCAGAACCCTCGGCGATCTCAACCGCCTGCCATTCTCACTCAAGGTCTTGATGGAGAATCTGCTGCGCAACGAGGACGGTACCACCGTGGACCGGTCCCAGATCGATGCCATGGTACAGTGGCTGAAAGACCGCAAGTCCGATACCGAGATCCAGTACCGTCCGGCCCGTGTGCTTATGCAGGACTTCACTGGGGTGCCCGGTGTGGTCGATTTGGCGGCCATGCGTGAGGCGGTCAAAAAGGCCGGCAAGGATCCCGCATTGATCAATCCGCTGTCGCCGGTGGATCTGGTTATCGACCACTCGGTGATGGTGGATGAATATGGTACGCCTGAGGCCTTCAAGGATAACGTTGCCATCGAGATGGAGCGGAACCAGGAACGTTATGAGTTCCTGCGCTGGGGCCAGCAGGCCTTCGACAACTTCCGGGTGGTGCCGCCGGGCACCGGTATCTGTCACCAGGTGAACCTGGAGTACCTGGGCAAGACCGTCTGGCATAAAGACGTGGACGGCAAGACCATTGCCTATCCGGACACCCTGGTGGGCACCGATTCCCACACCACCATGATCAACGGCCTGGGTATCCTGGGCTGGGGTGTTGGCGGTATCGAAGCCGAAGCTGCCATGCTCGGCCAGCCGGTTTCCATGCTGATTCCCGAGGTGATCGGCTTCAAGATTACCGGCAAGTTGCGGGAAGGCATCACCGCAACGGATCTCGTACTTACCGTCACCGAAATGCTGCGCAAGAAGGGCGTGGTGGGCAAGTTCGTTGAATTTTACGGCGATGGCCTGAAAGACATGCCGGTGGCGGACCGGGCCACCATTGCCAACATGGCTCCGGAATACGGTGCCACCTGTGGTTTCTTCCCCGTGGATGAGCAGACCCTCACCTACATGCGCCTGACCGGTCGCGATGACGCCCAGCTGGAGCTGGTGGAAGCCTACGCCAAGGCCCAGGGCCTGTGGCGCGAGCCGGGCCATGAGCCGGTGTACACCGATACCCTGGAGCTGGACATGGGGGATGTGGAAGCCAGCCTGGCGGGCCCGAAACGCCCTCAGGATCGCGTAGCCTTGAAGAACATGAAGGCCACCTTTGATCTGGTCATGGAAACCTCAGAAGGCCCGGCCAAGCCCCGGGAAGCCAGGATGGAATCCGAAGGCGGTGGAACGGCTGTAGGTGTTGATGAAGCCTATTTCGAACATCCTGCCAGTCGGCCGATCGAGATCGGCGGCCGGCAGGCCAGACTGGACCCTGGTGCCGTGGTTATTGCTGCGATTACCTCCTGCACCAACACCTCCAACCCCAGCGTGATGATGGCCGCCGGCCTGATCGCGAAAAAGGCGGTGGAGAAAGGGCTGAGCACCAAGCCCTGGGTGAAGACCTCGCTGGCGCCGGGTTCCAAGGTGGTTACCGACTACCTGGCGGTGGCCGGTCTGCAGGACGATCTGGACAAGCTCGGCTTCAACCTGGTGGGCTACGGTTGCACCACCTGTATCGGCAATTCTGGTCCGCTGCCGGAAGCGGTAGAAAAGGCGGTTATCGATGGTGACCTGACTGTCGCGTCGGTGCTCTCCGGTAACCGGAACTTCGAGGGCCGGGTGCACCCGCTGGTGAAAACCAACTGGCTGGCGTCGCCCCCGCTGGTGGTGGCGTACGCCCTGGCCGGTAACGTCCGCGTGGATCTGACCAGGAACCCGCTGGGTGCCGACAAGGAGGGTAACCCGATCTACCTGAAAGACCTCTGGCCGAGCCAGAAGGAAATCGCCGAGGCGGTGGAACAGGTCAAGACCGACATGTTCCGCAAGGAATACGGTGAGGTGTTCGAGGGCGACGAGACCTGGAAGTCCATCAAGGTGCCCGAGAGCAAGGTCTACGAGTGGTCTGACAAATCCACCTATATCCAGCATCCGCCGTTCTTCGAGGGTATGGGCGAACAGCCGGATCCCATCGACGACATCAGGGATGCCAATATCCTGGCGCTGCTGGGTGACTCGGTGACCACCGACCACATCTCACCGGCCGGTTCCTTCAAGCCGGACACCCCGGCCGGCAAATACCTGCAGGAACATGGTGTGGAGCCGAAAGACTTCAACTCCTACGGCTCCCGTCGGGGTAACCACGAGGTGATGATGCGCGGCACCTTTGCCAACGTGCGCATCAGGAACGAGATGCTCGATGGCGTGGAAGGCGGATTCACCAAATTCGTGCCCACCGGTGAGCAGATGGCCATCTACGATGCCGCCATGAGATATCAGGAAAGCAGTACGCCGCTGGTGGTCATTGCCGGCAAGGAATATGGCACCGGCTCCAGTCGTGACTGGGCCGCCAAGGGTACCCGCCTGCTCGGCGTCAAAGCCGTGGTGGCGGAATCCTATGAGCGCATCCACCGCTCCAACCTCATCGGCATGGGTGTGATGCCCCTGCAGTTCCCGGAGGGTGTGGACCGCAAGAGCCTGAAACTGACCGGTGAGGAGACTATCAGCATCGAGGGCCTGTCCGGCGATATCAAACCGGGCCAGACCTTGAAGATGACCGTGAAGTACAAGGATGGCTCCACCGACAGTTGTGAACTCAAATCGCGGATTGATACCGCGAACGAGGCGGTGTACTTCAAGCACGGGGGTATCCTGCACTATGTGGTGCGGGAGATGCTGAAGAATGCCTGAGGCGTCAAAGTGGGTTCAGATGAACTCCTTCATCTGAACCCTGGTTAACCGCCGAGCCCGGGAAAATCCCCGGGGTCAGATCAGCCGATCTGACCCCATCTTCACCCCGTGTTTTACACCTCGTTTTCAGGTAAGCTGGCGCCCTTCCCGACAACCCGTTGAACGAAGACAAGGTCCCATGGCTGAATCCTCCCGAGACGACATCAAGGCCAAGCTCAACCTCGAGACTTCCCGCATCAACTGGCACGAACTCCAGACCTACTTTGCCCGGGGTCAGGTCGTGCGCGTGGCGCCGGAGCTGGATTTGCTGGAGGTTGCCGCCGAACTCACCGCCGATAACAAGGCACAGTTCGAGCAGTGGATGCAGAAAGGGCAGGTGGGCGATGTAGCCCCTGATGTAGCCCGGACCTGGTACGATCGCAATGCCGAACTCTGGGCCGTGGTGGTGGCGCCCTGGTTGCTGGTGCAGGACCGCTCGGGCCACGTGCTGCATTGATTTTGTCCCTACCGGACATTCCGGCGTCCCGTCCGGATCTCTTACCCCTTATCCCAACCTGAGGACACCATGCTCACCGGAGCTCTGCTGATACTGGCACCGCTATTTCTCGGTTTTGCCATTCCCCTGGCCAAGCGCCGGGTGATGACGTTTATCCATTACACTGTCGAGACCCTGGTGTATTTCATCCTGGTGTTATTGGGCCTCGGATTGGGTCAGATGGAGGGGTTGGCTGCCCAGTTGGGCAACATGGCGGTACAGGTCACCGCCCTGGTGGCTTTGCTGTTCGTGGCCAACATGGTCGGCCTATGGCTGTTTCATCGCTGGCAGCCGATGCAGGTAGAACGGGATGATAGTGAAGGGCGGCCGGGTTACCGGCGCCTGTTCCTGGCCGGCTTGAAGCCGTTGGTGGCGGTGATCGCCGGGCTGGTTGCCGGCTATTTCCTGCTGCCGGCCCTGCCCATGACCGACCAGGTGGCCACCTGGGCACTGATGCTCCTGCTGTTCCTGATCGGTCTGCAACTGCGCAACGCCGGGCTGTCCCTGCAGAAGCTGCTGATGAACCGGCAGGGGTTGGGCATGGCCCTGTCGGTGATGGTCAGCTCGCTGGTGGCCGGCGTGTTGCTGATTCCCGTCCTCGGGCTGCCTTGGCATGATGTGCTGGCTCTGGCTTCAGGATTTGGCTGGTACTCCCTGTCGGGTATCGTCATCGGTGATGCCCTTGGTCCTGCGTGGGGAGGAGTCGCTTTCCTCAACGATGTGCTGCGGGAGATTATCGCTCTGGCGATCATCCCTCTGTTGATTGCCTCCCGGCCCGCGATGGCCATCGGTTATGGGGGGGCAACGGCGATGGATTTTACCTTGCCGGTGATTCGCAGTAGTGGTGGTCTGGTGTGTGTTCCGGTGGCGATTGCTTCGGGATTCCTGCTTTCGTTTTTCTCGCCGGTACTGATGGGGATTTTTCTGTCCCTGGGTTAGGAACCTATTACCGGTCGCCAATCGGGGTTTTACCGCTGTAATGCCAAACAGTATGATAAGAACCTGCAAGAATGAAAAAAGTGTAATCTTTTAATCCGGAGTTTCCGATGCGTCGCCGCCACTTTCTGGGAGCCTCTCTGGCAGCCGGTTTTGCCGTCCTAGGGCTCAGTGGTTGCGGTTCTGCCCGCCCGCTCCGGTTCGGAATCCACCCCTGGATCGGCTATGAGCCACTGTACCTTGCCGAGGAGTTCGGGTGGCTGCCCTCTTCCGTGACGCTGACAAAAGGGCAATCGGCACTGGACTCCATGGGGCTCCTGAAATCCGGTGACATCGACGGCGCCGCACTGACCCTGGATGAGGCCATTCGGGTGCATGTTCAGGGTACCGAGTTGCTGGTGGTGGGGGTGACGAATGTTTCCGTGGGCGCCGATATGCTGGTGGTGAAGCCGGAGATCGAAGACCTTGACCAGTTGCGAGGACGTCGGATTGGGGCAGAAATGTCGAGCGTTTCCGGCACCTTACTGTTAAACCTTCTGGACAGGGCCGGCATTGAAAGGGATAAGGTGACGATAGTCGATCTGTCGATGGACGAGCATGTATCGGCCTGGCAGCGAGGAGATCTGGACGCCGTCGCCTGCTATGAGCCAACCGCATCAACTGTGGTTGGCCTTGGCGGTGTGAGGCTCTTTGACAGCAGCCAGTTGCCCGAGACGATTTTTGACGTGCTTGTGGTAACCCGGGCATTCGCTGCGCCGCGACGAGAGGCTGTTCGTGCTTTACTGGAGGCGCATTTTGCCGGCCTCCGCCACCTCGTGCGAAACCAGTATGACTCCATTTACCGGGTCGCTACCCGACAGGACACATCGCCGGCGGCCGTCAGGTCCGCGCTGGCCTCTGTCATGTTGCCGGATATCGCCTCCAATCAGCGGTACCTGGCAAAGAATGGCCGGATCGAGCGGGTTGCCCACAATCTCTCCCGGATGCTGGCCAGGGAGGGTCAGATTGCCCGGGCGCTGGAAGTGGACCGTTTCTCCAGCAGTGACTTCCTGCCCAGGAGTGGTGTGTGAGGAAGTGGCCCATCGGGTGCCTCGCGCTCGTCACTCTGTCATTGTCCTTCTCCAAAACGGTCATTTCACAGGGCGTTCAGGAACTGAGGTTTGGCGTCTATGCCTATCGGCCCGAACTCATCATCCAGGAGCGATATCAACCCCTGACAGATTATCTGTCCGGAAAGATCGGGGTCCCTGTAAAGCTCGAGGTGCTTAATGATCGAAAAATGCACAGTGCTCTGGTCTCAAACCAGCTGGATTTCTTCCTCACCAACCCCAGCCAGTTTCTGATAATCCGCAGTGAACGCAGTCTTTCCGGCGTATTGGCGACCCTGGTGCGCAGCGAGGGCAAGGTCGCAACAGCGAGCCTCGGCGGCGTGATTTTTACGAAAGCCGGTCAGGACGACATTGCCAGCCTGGTGGATGTCCAGGACAGGACGATTGCCTCGCCCGGGCGCCACTTCCTCGGCGGATTTCAGGCCGAGGCGCTGGAATTGAAGGACGCCGGCGTAGATGTGTTTACAGACAACCGGATCAAACTGGTTCCCAGCCATGACCGGGTGATACAGTCGGTGCTCCGGGGAGACGCTGAGATTGGCTTTGTGAGGACCGGTATCCTCGAGGAGTTGGCCGAGGACGATCCTTCGTTGCTGGACCGTATCAAGATCCTCAATCGTCAGAACCTGGTTGGCTTTCCCTATGTTGTCTCCACACGCCTGTATCCGGAATGGCCGGTTGTCGCTCTGCCCCATGTGGACAGCAATATTGTCCGCCGGGTGGCGTCGGCTCTGTTCGCGATCGAGGAGGATTATCCGGCGGCACTGAGTGCAGGTATTGCCGGTTTCGCCCCGCCCGCCGACTACCAGCCTGTGGAATACCTGGCCCGGGAACTACGGGTTGAACCCTATGACCAGATACCGAGTCTGACCTGGCCGGAGCTCGTTCGACAATACTGGGTCTGGTTGGCTGCTCTCCTGATCGTACTGTTGTTATTGACCGGTTCCATGTTCTGGTTGGGCCGGAAGAGGCGGGAGCTGGCGGCAGAGCAGCGGCGACTTCGCCGCTTGATCCTGAGCTGGCCTCAGCCCATGTTGATGCTCCGCGATGGCACCTATGTAGACAGCAATCGCGCTGCCCTGGAATTGCTGGGATTTGCTGTACCACAGTCGATCCTTGGCAAGGACATCGCCGCGTTCTCGCCGCAGGTGCAGCCGGATGGCGAAGTTTCGCGGCAAAAAATGCAAAAGCTTCTGAGTCGGGTGTGCCGGGATGAGGTGGTGCAGGTCGAGTGGGCGTTCCGGCGTTCTGACGGCTCGCAAATCTGGGTAGACATGACGCTGGCGCCGGTTCATGAAAAGGGTGATATACAGCCCTACGTCCTGTGTTCATGGTATGACGTCACGGACCGAAAGGAAGCCGAGCAACGCCTGCGGCTGGCGGCCAGTGTGTTTGATCATGCCCGTGAAGCCATTTTCATCACCGACCTTCATGGGTCGGTGACCGACGTCAACGATGCCTATGTGGGTATTACCGGCCGGAACCGTGCCAGCACGATTGGTGGCCTGCCACCATTGCCTCTGGAGGAGGGGGCCGGAGTGTTCTCCAGCGCCCGGAGAGACGGCTTCTGGTCCGGTGAGTTTGTCAGCAAGCGTCACAATGGTGAACGTTTTAACATGGCGTTGACGATCAGTGGGGTTCGGGATGAACAGGGTGCGATCAGCCATTTCATGGGCATTTTCTCCGACATCACACAGCTCAAGGCTCATGAGAAGGAATTGCGCACCATGGCGCATTACGATGCGCTGACCCATCTGCCGAACCGGGTACTGTTTGCTGACCGGATGAGCCAGTTCATGGCCCAGGCCCGGCGCCAGGGGGATTCCTTGGCGGTTATCTACATTGATCTGGACCAGTTCAAGCCGGTCAACGATGCCTTTGGCCACAAGGCAGGTGACGAGTTGTTGATTGAGGTGGCCGCCCGTATGCGAGCCGAGCTGAGGGAAGAGGACACCTTGGCTCGAATCGGAGGCGACGAATTTGCGGCGCTGGTTGTGAATATCGAGGAACCGGCCGTGCTGACAGGTTTGCTGGCGCGGCTGCTGCGTGCCGTCTCGGTACCGGTCCTGGTGGCGGGTCACCGGGTAAAGGTATCAGCAAGTATTGGTTATGCCCTCTACCCCCAGGCTCAAGAGCTGGATGGTGATCAGTTACTGCGTCAGGCAGACCAGGCCATGTACGAGGCCAAAAAGCAGGGACGTAACCGCTACTGCGGGTTCGACAGCGCGGGTTCCTGATCTCCGTTCACAAGGCGAGATACGGGCCGCCAGGCGAGAGCCTTGTTCCATTGGTCCACCAGCCGTCGGACGGAGCTGAGGGTATCCAGGGTGCTCTCGCCATCCGTGGTTGCGATCTCACGACGGACGATCATGGCCAGCAACTCCGATTTGAGCTGATGGTAGATTTTTTCCGCCACATCCACGGTGTCCGGCAGGGGCTCATCTGCGGCGACCAGGGTTCTCAGGGTGTCGATGTACCGCTCCAGGGATTCGGACAGCCGGGCCATGCCGGGCTGGTCCTCAGCCTCCTTGAGTTTCAGCAGTTCCGCCGCCAGGTCCGTGGCTTCCATAAGGTACCGGCAGGTGCGGATGCTCAGGGTCAGGGCGTCTACAGTCGAGGGGTGCATCTTTTCGGCCCGGACTCTCGAGACGTAATCGACGATAGCCGAGTTCAGGCTCCGGCAGGCATCCGCCTTTGGCTGAATCTGTGCGGGCTTCAGGTCTTCCCGGTCCAGGCAGACCCTGAGTAGTCCCCGGATCAGGCCGGTCAGGCGTTTCATCTCCTCATCCACAGCGGCAACCGCCAGTTCAGGTGTAGCCACCAGGGTGTTGTCCAGGTGCCGTGGCTCGGCGTTATCCTCTTCCTTGCTTCGGAACAGCCGTCCGAGAAAGCGTGCAAAGTGGGGCGTGAACGGCAGCATCAGCAGCGCCCCGAGGACATTGAACAGGGTGTGGAACAGGGCCAGGGACACAGCGACATTGGCGTCCAATTCAAGCCAGCGGGCCATCAGTGCCACTATCCAGAGCATCACCGGTAGAATAACCAGAGCGATGACGCCAGTTGCGGTATTGAACAGGATATGACCAATAGCCAGGCGTCGGGCATTGGCGGTGGCCTTGAGGGCGGACAAGGCTGCGGTAGAGGTGGAGCCCAGATTGGCCCCGATCACTGCGGCAGCGGCGCTGTGCAATGGGATCAGGCCCCCGGCGGCTGCGGTGAGGACGATGGCCAGGGCCGCGCTGGAGGACTGGGTCAGCACCGTGGCCAGAAAACCGATGAGAATGAACATCGGCAATCCGTAACCCGTATCGATCAGGGTCTGGCTGTCGATTCCGACGGTCAGGGATTCCAGCGACGTTTTCAGGATCGACAGGCCCAGGAAGAACAGGGCGAAGCCTGCCAGGGCCTGACCCAGTGCCTCGCTCCGGGTGTTGTTGGTGGCCAGCTTGAGCCCCATGCCGAGGGCTAGCAGGGGCAGCGCAAACGCCTCGATATTGAAGCCGAAACCCACCAGACTCACCAGCCAGGCGGTCATGGTGGTTCCGATATTCGAGCCGAAGATGACCCCCAGAGACTGGGAGAGCCCGAGCAGGCCGGCGTTCACGAAGCCGATGGTGGCCACCGTGACCGCGCCGGAGGACTGGACAATACCGGTGATGAGAAAACCCGCCGCGAGGCCGCGGAGGGGCGTCCTGGTCCAGCTTCCCAGAAGGTGGCGGAGGTGGCGTCCGGCGGCATTCTTCAGGCCATCGGTCATCATCTCCATGGCCAGCAGGAACAGTGCCAGCCCGCCGAGGATCTGGAAAACGGTCGTGGTCATCGGTCCGGGAAGAAGGTCCTGAGGCTGTTGGTATAAGTCTGCGCCAGAACCTGATCCAGCGGCATGTCCTTGACCTCAGCAATCTTCTCGGCCACGAATGGCAGGTAGAACGGCGCGTTTTCACGACCCCGGTAGGGAACCGGGGTCAGGAACGGGGCATCGGTCTCCAGCAAGATCTGCCCAATGGGCGCCATGCGTACGATATCGCGCACGTTCTCTGCCTTGTTGAAGGTGGTGATGCCGTTGAAGCCCAGACACCAGCCCTGGTCGAGGGCATAGCGGGCCAGCCCCGGGCCGGAGGTGAAGCTGTGAATGACACCACGGCTTTTCAGGGTCGCCTCGAACTCCTTAAGGATGGTGATGGTGTCCTCGTCCGCGTCACGACTGTGGATCACCACTGGCCGGTCCGTGTCACAGGCAATCTGCAGCTGGCGGCGGAATACGCCCCGCTGTGTTTGGCGGTCGGCGTTGTCGTAGAAATAATCCAGCCCGATCTCACCCACCGCCACGATCTTGTCATCACCGGCGTGGGCACGGATCTCTTCCTCGACCGCATCGGTGTAGGTTTCCGCCTCGTGCGGGTGGATGCCCTGGGTGCCATAGACCCAGGGCGCAACCTGGCTCAGTTCCCGGACTGTGGCCAGGTTCTCCGGAGACACCGCGATGGTGATCACACGTTCAATGTTCACCCGCTGGCTCTGCTCCAGGGTTTCCTCCAGGGGGCGGTCCTTGAGGTAGTCCAGGTGACAGTGGGTTTCGATGATCGGGTGATCAAAAACCGGAATCTCACGACGTTTCTTGCTCATTGCTTTGACTGAACTCCATCGCAACCTTGAATCTGGCTGCTATTCTGGGAACTTGATCCCGCAAGTTTACCAGTTTGTGCGATTGTTAACCTGTTTCGGACTATGACTATGGGAAAGGATGTTATGGAGGTATCGCCGTTCGCCAGTGCCTGGTGTTTTGATCCCGGTAAGCCCCGGTTCCGGGACTACTCCACGCTGCTGGACGATGACGAGGATATTCCCGCCCTGGAAGCCAGCCTGGAAGAGATTGGCGAATATCAGCGCAGGCTCTGGGCCAATCGCAAGCGGGCACTTCTGGTGGTGGTTCACGGGCCCGACACCAGCGGCAAGGACAGCCTGATCCGTACCCTGGCCACCTACGCCGACCCGGCAGGCTTCCACGCCTGGTCGTTCAGCCGGCCGCAAGGGGCGGAAGTCCGCCATGATTTTCTCTGGCGGGTTACACCCTACCTGCCGGGTCTGGGCGAAATGGTAGCCTTCAACCGGAGTCATCACGAAGCGGTCATTGCCGAGCGGGTCTGGCCGGTCCATGCCCCGGACAGCTACAACTGGGACAACCGTTACCAGTCCATCCGTAATTTCGAGCGCCACCTGGTACAGGAGGGCACGACGATCCTGAAAGTGTGGCAAAACCTGTCCGAAGACGAACATCGCCGGCGCCTGCTCAAACGCCTGGACAAGCCCCGCAAACGTTGGAAATTCGATAAATCCGATATTGATGGCTGGGCCAGGCGGGCGGAGTATGGGGCCTTTGCCGAGCAGGCGATGGCCGCAACCCATACCCGGGAAGCGCCCTGGTTTGTGGTTCCCGGGGACAGGAAACCCCAGGCCCGCGCGATTGTGGCCGCGATGCTGGCCGAACAGCTCAAGCAACTGGCCCCGGACTATCCGGCGGAAGATGAATCGGTGCTCGAGGAATACCGGCAACTGTTGGCCCGGAACGGGATCAGCTGAAAACAACGGACACGGAGGCGTGCATGCACATTGTAGTAGTCGGTGGTGGTGTGGTCGGGGTGACCACGGCCTGGGAACTGAACCGTCGGGGCCACCAGGTAACGGTTATCGAGCGCCATGATGTTGCCGGCAATGAGACCAGCAAGGGCAATGCGGCCCAGCGTTCCTACGGGGTGGTCTACCCATGGGCGGATCCCTCCATGGTGTTCAAGGCGTTGCCATGGCTGTTCAAACAGGACGGCCCGCTGAAACTGCGGATGCCACCGTCGGTGGAAGCGGTGAGGTTCATGTTTGCCACCCTCCGCTATGCCTGGTCGCCGGGCCTGTTTGGCCTGAACCGGCGCGCCATGCTGCGCCTGGGGATCCACAGCCGGGAGCGCTTCCTGAAGCTGGAGCAAGAGCTGAACCTCGGTTTTGACGGTGACCACAAGGGGCTGCTCCATCTGGCCAGCACGCCGGAAGCCCTGGAGGGCTACCGTGCCGTGCACGTTCTTCTGACCGAGCTCGGTATTCCGTCGCGACTGCTCACGCCGGAACAGGTCCGTGAAACGGAGCCCGGCATGGTCGGTGGCGGCCCGCTGTACGGGGCACTGAGCTACGATACCGACGGCACCGGTGACTGCCACCTGTTTTCCCGGACCCTGGCCAGTGCCTGCGAGGAGAAGGGGGTGAAATTCCGCTATAACGTTGAAGTGGATAACCTGATCGCCGATGAACAACGGGTGGATGCAGTCGCCCTGCGCAACGCCGATGGTGAGCGGGAAATCCTCAAGGCAGATGCCTTTGTGATCAGTGCCGGTTGCTGGTCACGGGCACTGGTTCGGCCGCTCGGGCTGGACTTGCCGATCTACCCGATCAAGGGCTACAGCATTACCGTGCCCCTGAAAAATCCAGAGCACGCGCCGGTCAGCACCATCCACGATGACAACTACAAGGTTGTGTCCACACGGTTGGGCAACCGGTTGCGGGCGACCGGTTTCGTGGAGCTGGCGGACTTCAACCGGGACATTCCGGAAGCCCGCATTGCCACCATTCGCAAGTCGGTGGAGTCCCGCTATCCCGGTTGTGCCGATCTGGACGCGGCAGAGACCTGGACCGGTTTCCGGCCCATGACGCCGGATGGACCGGCCATCATCGGCCGGGGCCCGAGGGAGAACCTGTACCTGAACACCGGCCACGGCACCTTCGGCTGGACCTTGTCCGCCGGCAGTGCCGATGTCATTGCCCGGGTCATTGACGGTGAAACGTCACCGGTAAACCTGGATGCCTTCCGGCCCGGACGTTTTCAGGAGTAAGGCTATTTCTTCCTGAGGGTCCGTTCGATGTTCCCGCACAGGGTGTGGACGAGCCCGATATCCCGCTCCGACAGCAGTGGCAGGCGTTCGAACACCCACTGCGACAGCTTGCCTTCCGGGGGCGTGTCGACACTGGGCAACAGGTGCTCGAGGCGTTCCCGAAGCGCGCCCAGGCCAGCCTCGGCGGGTGGGGGCTTGTCGCCTTCTGCCTCGCTGCTGACAGACAGCTCCGACATCTCCCAGGCATAGAGCATGACCGACTGGGCCAGGTTCAGGGAGGGGTAGGCGACCTTCATCGGAATGCCGGTAAGCAGGTCGCACAGGGCCAGCTCCTCGTTGGCCAGGCCCCGGTCCTCGCGCCCGAACACCAGGGCGGCGGTGGCCACCGACTTGCCCTTGTCAGTCAGCACCGTCCGCAGACGATCAGGTGTGTGCCAGTCCTGGCGGTTGTGGCGGGGCTTGGCGGAAGTTCCCATTAGCAGGTCTACGGAGTTTCGCACCGCCGCCAGATCAGGGAAAATGCGCGCGTTATCGAGAATATGATCGCTGCCGTGGGCCAGCCAATGGGCTTCCGGGCGGGTGTGCAGGTCGGAATTCACCAACCACAGCTCGCCGAACCCCATGGTACACAGGGCACGGGCAGCCGCTCCGACGTTTTCAGGAACCTTGGGTTCGACAAGTACAAAGGCCAGTTGCATGACGTTTCCTCCGGCCGCGAGTTTACACGAGCCGACGACATCTTTTTATAGCCGATGGCAGGCGCTGAACCACTGGCTTGCCGGCCACGCAGAATTCTGGCGGCCGGCACCGTTCATGGAGCCGACTCCGGCCTGGGCGCAGGCGCGTCCGGAGCTGTCGGCCTGGCTTGAGGGCCTCAGTGATGAGGACTGCGATTACTACGAACAGCACCTGAGCGAGTTTGCTAGGCGGATCAGTGGCTGGCTTCCGGGCCTGGCCGATTATGAGCAGAGAATAGCGGTACCGGTTCTCTCTCCCTCCCCGGATACTCTCGCCGGGACAACCCTGCCGGAGGTGGCTGCCACCGACATGCCCGGTCGCAAGCGGCTCCAGGCCGGGGCTTTCGCGGCTTCGGTGATCCCCATGAACCGACCGGTGCTGGACTGGTGCTGCGGCAAGGGCCACCTGTCACGAACCCTGGCACGGCAATGCCCGGAACCGGTGCAGGGCTTCGAATGGGACCCGGCATTGGTGGCTGACGGTAACCGGCTGGCCTGCCAGTTTGACGATACCGTGACCGTGCATTGCCAGGACGTGATGGCGCAAGACCTGTCCTGGCCGGCCGGCAGCCATGGCGTGGCCCTGCATGCCTGTGGCGACCTGCATCGCCAGCTGATCCGTCAGGGCAGCGCCGCCGGCGCGCCGCGCCTGAGTCTGTCGCCCTGTTGCTATCACCTGACCGCTCACTCCAATTATCAGCTCCTCTCTGCGCAAGCGAATGAAAATCCGCAGCGGCTGAGAATGACCCGAAATGGATTGCGGCTGGCGGTCCAGGAGACCGTTACCGCCCCTGCCCGGGTGCGGGCACAGACCATACTGGTCAGCCAGTGGCGACTGGGGTTTGACGCCATACAAAGACATGTGCGGGGCACTGACCAATACCTTCCGGTTCCCTCCCATCCGCCCCGGGTAGTGAATGAGGGTTTTGAAGCCTTCTGTCGATGGGCGGCCCGGAAAAAACAGCTGGCACTGCCGGATCAGGTGGACTGGGACCAATGGATTGATGCGGGCCGGCGGCGGTTCAGGCAGGTCCGCCGCCATGAACTGTTACGCCACCTGTTCCGCCGGCCGCTGGAACTCTGGCTGGTACTGGACTATGCCGTGGCCCTGGAAGAACAGGGTTACCGGGTGCGGCTGGGGACCTTCTGTGACCGCTCACTGACTCCGCGTAACCTGCTGCTGGACGCGGTCAGGGCTTGCGATACTCCACGCGCTCCACGCAACCATCCCTGAAGTACACGTAGGTAAGTTCATACAGGGCACCGTAATAGCGGGTCTGGTAGATCCAGACTTCCTGCGGGCTGGTGTGCACCTCCGGGGGATTGCCAAACGCCCGTCGGACGTGATCCCGGGTCATGCCCCGGACTACCTCCTCCCGCACCAGGTAGCGTCTCAAATCGGTGGAGTTGATGAAGCGGCAGGTGGAGGCCTCCTTGGGCTGTTCGGTTTTCGTGTTCTGGCGCCCGGGATCCTTGCTGGCCGGCTCGGGCAGGTTCTGGTTGAAACTGCCGCCGATCCGGTTGTCCTGAATCTCGATGGCCCGGGCATCGCTGCCGCAGGGCTGGTCCGAGAAGGTCACCGAGCCGTTGCTTTCGCAGCGGTAGACCTCGGCCAGGGCAGTGCCGGAAAAGGCCAGCAACAGGGCTGTCAGTGCCAGAACGCGATTCATATTGTTATCGCCATTGATGATTTTGTTGATACTAAAAAGAAAGGCGCCCGCAGGCGCCTTTCATTCGTTCCGGCTTCGCGTTAGCGGCGAATCTGGATACGAGCCTCAACGCGACGGTTGGCTGCACGGCCTTCCGCGGTATCGTTGGAGGCAATGGGCGCCTCCTCACCATAGCCCATGGCGTTTACACGTTCCGGATCCACGCCCAGCGGGCCTGTAAGGCGCTCAGCCACAGCCTCGGCGCGGCGTTGTGACAGGAGCTGGTTGTAGTCGGCTTTACCCATGCTGTCGGTGTGACCGGCGATCTCCACGATGGTTTCCGGATTCTCGTTCAGGAAATCGGCCACACGGCTGATTTCAGCATCGTAGGAGTTGCCAATCACCGAGCTGTTGGTGGGGAACCGCACTTCGATCTCGAAAGTTTCGATGGTCTCGACCACACCCACACAGCCGGTAGCATCCACTTCCGCGCCAGCGACGGTGTTCGGGCACTGGTCCTTGCTGTTCACAACGCCGTCGTTGTCGCTGTCCAGCTCACAGCCACGGGCGTCAACCTCAGCGCCTTGAGGCGTGTTCGGGCAGGCATCGCGGGCATCGGCAACGCCATCCCTGTCCGCATCCGGCTCACAGCCGGTGCTGTCCACAACCGCGCCCACCGGAGTGCCCGGGCACTGGTCACCGGTATCGGGGACGCCGTCGTTGTCGCTGTCCGCCGGTGCGGCTTCACCCACAGTGCGGTTGAAAGCAAAGCTGATACCGAGGGACACCATGGTATCGAAGGTGCTTTCGTCAATGCCGTGGAACTCGCGTAGATCGCCGCGCAGGGAGATCGCGTCGCTGATGTTGTAGCGGACACCGGCACCGACATTCACCCGGGTCTCTTCGTGGTTGCCGCCTGCGGTGTGCGGACCTGTGACATCCTCACCAAAGTCGGCGTGGCCGGCACCCAGAGCAAGGTAGGGGTTCCAGGCCTCGTTCTGGCCGGCAAAGTAGTAGAGCCCGTCAAGGCGGATTTCGTCGAAATCGGAAGATCCATCAACATACTTGCGGTCCGCATCAGCTCGGGAGTACACCGCCTCTACCGCCCAGTGCGGAGTAAAGCGGTATTCCGCACCCACACCGAAGGTGCCGGTTTCGCTCAGGTCCCGCTTGTCATCGAAATACTGGAAGCCGGCGAAAGGGTTGAGATAGATGGTTTCCTGGCGTTCCTCGGCCAGGGCAGGCGTCGCCAGGGTGAGGGCGGCTAAAACTATCGTGCGCATGGCATTCATGCTGAACCTCCTGTTCGGTTGTCTCTCTTGCCAATGCTTTGCTGCAGAGTTCAGGGCTTCTTACCTGCA
This sequence comes from Marinobacter sp., assembly GCF_046484525.1. Taxonomy (GTDB): domain Bacteria; phylum Pseudomonadota; class Gammaproteobacteria; order Pseudomonadales; family Oleiphilaceae; genus Marinobacter. The sequence continues at coordinate 75,610 of NZ_JAWOIS010000049.1, read as the reverse complement.
AACTAGGACAATGAGACAGAAAAGACAAAGATTGAAATATTTGGTTACCGAGGTGAGTTTACGGCGATGATTTGCAATCGGATGCGGTGAATCAGGCCAAAGCAGTCAGGCGAATCAGGCCAAAGCGGAAAAGTAGAGGTGTGCACTTTTCTTGCTGAAATTGAGAGTGTCTCCGTTGTCGAAGCGGACTTTGAAGGAGCTTTCGTCCTCACCGACGATCGTCCCTGCCCCGAAAATTGCATGGCTCACCCGCTTACAGTGCCAGACGGGCGCTTGCAGATCTCCGACAGGCTGAGTAGCCCCCTCCAGACTGACGCCTTCCCGCTGGGCATAGCGCTGGCTGACCGGAGTGAGCGGCGCATCCAGGCGGATGCTTGACCCGATTTCAGCGCCTGTTCTCAGTTGCTCGCCGAGTTCATCCGACAGTTCGAAACAGCACTCCTCCAAAAACCGGCTGGGCGTTTGGTCACCGTCCAGGTGCGGGCGTTTGCTGACCGGTCGGCTGACCAGATGCAAGGCCTCTCGTGTCCGTGTCATGGCTACGTACAACAGCCGACGTTCGCTCTCCAGGAACGCCCGGGCATCATCGTGCGATCGGGGAGAGTAGGGCAGGTATTTCTCCTGCAGACCGGGAATGATCACCATCGGCCATTCCAGGCCCTTGGTCCGGTGAATGGTCGACAGCAGCACGCCCCCTTCCTTGTTCTCGCCGGCCTGCTGTTTCAGGGTTTTCAGATGCGTCAACGCACCCTCGGCGTCCACATCCAGGCTCTTCAGGTAATGCCGGAAACCTTGCACGGTATCGATCCGCTCCTCGGCACTCTCATGGGTCAATGCCAGGTTGCGGATGCCCTCGTACAGGTCAGTGTGCTCGGCATAAACGCTGATCAGCCCTGCCACCGGGCCCCTGAATCCGGACAGCTGGGCCAGCACGTCGCCCAGCTTACGCAGCTTGCGGGCAGCCAGGGGTGCCAGGGCACCGAAATCCATGGCCAGAATCCGCTCATGCCAGGCCTCGCCGAAACCGGCCAGGAACTGCGCCAGATTCTCCAGCTCCGGCTCCTTCAGCCCGACATGGGGAAACCGTAGTAATAACCGGGCGAGTTCCAGCCGATCCGCATCCGGCAACTGACCCAGCTTGCCGGTCACCACCATGAGCAGTGCGGTAATGGCCCGGACCTCCCGGCTGAACAGCGCCCCCTTGCCGGCATCAATCCGGTAGGGAATCTGCCGGGCCAGCAGCTTCAGCTCGATTGGCACGCTCTGACTCCAGACCCGGAACAGAATCGCCGTCGCCGACAAGGCCTCTTTGGCCTGGTTCTTCAGAATCTGCAGGACCTGATCGCTGTCGCTTTCCACCCGGTGCAGGTGAATCGCTGTATCCGGCGTGGACGGATGGGAATGGCACAGTACATCCTTGCGCCCGGTGTTGTGACAGATCAGATGATTGGCCAGCAGCGCCACCCGGTGGCCATAGCGGAAGGTATAGCTCAGCGTCTGCTCCAGCGGACTCTCGAACTCATCACTGAACCGCTTGAGAATAAACTCCGGCTTCGCGCCCCGGAACTCATAGATCGTCTGGTCCGGATCCCCCACCACCGTCACCCGCGCCCGGTCACCGGCGACATAGCGCAGCAACAAGTGCTGGATCTCATTGGTATCCTGGTACTCATCCACCAGAATCAGATCCATCTTGTTGCCCACCAGCCGTTGCAGTGGCGGATTCTGGTGAATCGCCATCACCGGCTCGTACAGCATGTCGGCATAACTGATCCGGCTCTGGGATTTACGCCACTGCTCGAAGCTGTGGAACAGATCGATCAGGTACCGGTGCTTGTCCGAATACCCCAACTCCTCGAACACCATCCCCGCTGGTGACAGCGTCGTCTTCACCAGATCGATAAAGCCGGTGGCCGTCTCCACAAAATCCTTCTTGTTGCGCCGGATCTCATCCGCCAGATCCTCCGGCGCCAGCCGCCGCGTAAGCTGCCAGGCCTGGAAACTGATCTCCTGTTCGGTCAGAATCTTGTCCGAAAACCCGGGCAGATAACCCTCCCGCACAAACCGCTTATAGAGCCGCAGCCCCATGGCGTGATATGTCCGGATCTCCGGCAATGCCAGCCCCGACTGATGACACACCTCCTGCAGCTTGCGCCCGAAATCAACCCGAGCACTTCGGTTGAACATCAACACCAGCATCCGGTCCGGATCGTGCCCCTGTTCCAGCAAATACCGGATCCGCCAGGCCAGCGTCGATGTCTTGCCACTACCCGCCACGGCAGTAATCACCGAATGCTCGTAGCCGGCGGTAATGATCGCCCGCTGCTCATCGGTCAGAAAATCCGGCAGGTTGGATGTATAAGGAGTTTGGGGGTTGGTCGGCATGGCCGGTATTGTACTGGCCAACTGGTAGTGCGGATACCGGTCCCGCATAATTGAAAACAATTGTTGATGCCTCACGGCCTATGACTCACAGGCATGACAGTGAGTTGGGAGAGCCCCTTCCAAAACTGTGCGGAGCCATGGATCGCGGAGCTCAAGCGCCACATGGACGTGCCGCCAGGAGCGGGTTTTGGAAGGGGCTCTCCCAACTTACTGCCCCCGCAACCAGAAGGTCTAAGAAAGATGGAAATGTCAGAACCAGTAAACGTCCTGGGCGAAAAACTGGAAACCTGCGGCACCGACCCCGAAACCGGCTTCTACCGCGACGGCTGCTGCAACGTAGGCCCCGATGACCTCGGCCTCCACGCAGTCTGCGCCGTCGTCACCGATGACTTCCTCGAATTCTCCAAAGCCCAGGGCAACGACCTCGGCACCCCAAGACCGGAATTCGGCTTCCCCGGCCTCAAAGCCGGCGACAACTGGTGCCTTTGCGCCGCCCGCTGGCAGGAAGCGTTCGAAGCCGGGTGTGCCCCCAGGGTCCGGCTCCGGGCCACACACCAGGCCGCCCTCGAGAAAAGCGGCCTGAACGACCTCAAAGCCCACGCCGCAGACCTCAACTGATGACTCCGCCCTTCGGTGACAAAGCCACAGGGCGTCTAGCCTGGTGTCGGCTGGTTGAGCACCTTGGTGCCCTCGGCGAGCGAAGGCTGGTCCTCGTCGAGGGCGACCGCGACCGTGCGCTGGCATGGCTTCAGCAAATCCTGCCCGAACTGCACCAGTCACCCGGCATCTGGACCGGCCCCAGTGATGACAATCCATCGGCAGGCCTCACCCCGGTGCCGCCGGCCAAAGCCAGAGACTGGCTGGGCCGCGAACTGGCAGTGGTGGTCTGGGACGGCTGGCAGGGCAACCCGCCGGATGGCCTGGCAGCGATTACCGGCACCCTTAAGGCCGGGGGCCTGTTGTTCTGGCTGATGCCTCGTCTGGCCGACTGGGGCCGGTTTGCCGATCCGGATTACCGGCGTACCGGCCTCGACAATGCCGAGCACCACCCGTTTGCTCGGCGCATGGCAACCATTCTCGGCAACGATCCCAGCGTGATTTGGGTCGACGCCCGTGATCCCGGCCGTACCCGGATACCGACACTGCAGGCGCCAGAAAGCCCCTTCACTGTAGCTACCACCGACGACCAGCAGCGCCTGATCGGCCTGTTGCTTCACTTCGGCCAGGGCCGGCGCCGGCGTCCCCTGGTGGTCACCGCAGACCGGGGCCGGGGTAAGTCCGCTGCCTTGGGTATCGCTGCAGCGGGGCTGTTACAACAGGGCCGCGCGCGCATCCTGGTGACGGCGCCCAGCCGCGAAAGTGTTGAAACTCTGTTCCACCACGCCCGGCAAACCCTCGGGAACGACCTGGTAGCTGACGACGGCAACGGCCTCGTCAACCGGGCCGGGGCCGAACTCCACTTCGTACCGGTGCAGGAAATGCTGGCTTTAAGGTCACCGGCCGAAGTGGTCCTGGTCGACGAAGCGGCAGCGATCCCGCCCCAGATCCTGGAGACCATCCTGTTGGGCTGGCCCAGAGTGGCCTTTTGCTCCACGATCCATGGCTACGAGGGCGCAGGCCGTGGCTTTGCCATCCGATTCCGCTCCGTGTTGGACCGCAAGACACCGCACTGGCAGTCTGCCACCCTGACCGAGCCAGTGCGCTGGGCTTCGGGTGATCCACTGGAGGCGCTGGCCTCTAACCTTTTCCTGCTGTCTGCTTCCGGCCTGGACAGGGATGATGCCCGGCTTCCCGCCAATGTTATCCGGATTGATCGGTGGTGCCCCGCTGACGCGCCGGAGTCCGAACTCGCCGACGCTTTCGGCTTGTTGGTCGATGCCCACTACCGGACCACTCCGGCCGATCTGCGCCAATGGCTGGATGATCCATCGACTGTGACCTGGTGTGCCTGGCACGAAGGCCGCATCGTCGGGATGCTCTGGGGAGCAGTTGAAGGCGGACTGAGCAGGGAGCTGGCGCAGAGTGTTACCCGGGGCCAGCGCCGTATCCGGGGTCATCTTCTGGCCCAGTCCCTGGCATCCCACAGTGGCTTTCCGGAAGCAGCAACCCAGAGGACCCTTCGGGTCGTCCGGGTTGCCGTTGCCAGTCATGCGCGCCGCAGTGGGGTGGGCAAGCGCCTGGTGGCGGCCGCCCGGACCTGGGTGGCTGAGCAGCGGCTGGATAGTCTGGGCACCAGTTTTGGCGGCAGTCCCGAATTGCTCGCCTTCTGGCAGTCCTGCGAGCTGAACGTGGTCCGGGTGGGGTTTTACCGGGAGAGTAGCAGCGGTGAGTACCCATTGCAGATGTTGACTGGATCGCGTCCCCAGGGTGTCGAACTGGTCGATCGCCTGAGAGGGCGGCTGGCCCGGCACTGGCTGACACTGGTCCCGCGGCACTGGTGCGGGATGCCCGCGGAACTGCTGGCGGCCATCAGTGACGACCTGCCGGAAACCCGCATCCTGAATGATGATGACCGGCGCGATCTGGACAACTTTGGCCACGGACACAGGGGCTTTGATCTTTGCCTGCCGGTACTCCGGGAGCTTGGGCAAGTGCCGGGTGTCATGAACTGGCTGAGGACGCGACGAGACTTGGCCCTGTGGACGGCAGCGGTGCTTCAGGGCCGCTCCTGGGCTGATGTGCAAGCCGCCGGCATGTGCCGCGGCCGGAGGGACGGCGAGGACCGCCTTCGCGCACTGGTGCGGGAACTCCTGGAGAACGGACCTGAGATGTGACCCGCTCGATTTAATTCCCGTCGTCCCCTGCGCAGAATAGGCCCACATTCAATACAGAGATCGTTGATATGGCCAAGGGATCCGGCACCCTCCACGCACTGTTCCTGTCGCTTTTGCTTTCGCTGCTGGTGTCGGGATGTGCCACCCGGGATGAACCCGGCAACCTCGCCCGGGAAACGGCCACCGAGACCGCTACGCCGCTGATTCGGGCAGCGGCAGCCGGCAACCTTGAGAAAGTCAAAACCCTGGCAGAAGCCGGTCACTCGCTCAATACCCTGACCGAGCGGGGCTCCCCCCTGATGGCGGCCGTGCGCGCCGGACGTGACCGGGTGGCCTGGTACCTGCTCAGTGAGGGAGCGGATCCGGATCTTGCCGCGCGGGGTGAGTCAACGCCCTTGATGGTCGCGGCGGGTGACGGCAGCCGCCGGCTGGTCCAGCTGCTGCTCTCGGCTGGTGCCAGTGTCAATGCGGTGGATGAACGAGGGTATACGCCGGTGATCCGGGCTGCCGAGCAGGGCAACCTGTCCGTGGTCAAGGTGTTGTTGGCCGCCGGGGCAAACGTCAATGTCAGTCAGGGCGGCGAGTCGTTGCTGATGAAAATTGTCGGCAGCGGGGATCTGCTGACCGCAGAGATGCTGCTGGCGGCCGGCGCCGACGTCAACTACCGGGCGGAGGACGGCAGCACCGCCCTGAGCCGGGCCCGGGCCATCAACAATCGGGATCTGGAGATGTTGCTGGTGCAGGCGGGCGCTCGCCTGTGACAGGTTACTTCAGCTGCATCGGGTCGGTCTCATCGTCCCACTCCGGCTCAAAGTGGGCGGCGACAACGGTCTCCGGTACTTCGGCCACCGTGGCGTAGGACCAGGCTGGTTTCTGGTCCTTGTCCACCATCCTGGCCCGGATACCCTCGGGCAGATCCCGGCGCCGGCTGCACTCAAGGGCCATGGCCAGCTCCATCCGGAAGACATCTTTCAGGGACATCTGCTGGGCCTCCTTTAGCTGGGTCCAAACCAGCCAGGCAGAGACCGGGCAGCCGCCGCGCAGGTTGTCGATGCAGGCCCGCCACCAGTCACTGTCAATATCCGAGCCAAGCAACTGATCCACCACGGCCGTCAATTCCCCGCCGGCACTGAGGCGCGCAATCGTCTGTTCGTGCTGTTCCAGGTTGCTTGTCGGCAGCGCCCGGTAATCCGGCGCCGGCATCTGGTCGAGCAGTCGGAACAACCGGTTGTCATCGGCAGCGGCCTCACCGGCCCAGCGCTGTTCCTGCAGCCGGGAGAGCAGGGTGTCCCGATCTTCAGGCAGCAATGCCATATCCGCCAGGCCCACCCGCAGGGTATCGGTCACGTTGAGCCGGGCACCGGTCAGTCCCATGAACAGGCCCAGGCGTCCCGGCAGGCGGTTGAGGAACCAGCTGGCGCCGACATCCGGAAACAGGCCGATGGAGATCTCCGGCATGGCCAGAGTGAGGTCCGGCGTTACCAGTCGGTAGCGGCAGGCGGACAACAGGCCCAGGCCGCCCCCCATGACCAAGCCATGCCCGATGCCAACAACCGGCTTGGGGAATCGGTGCAGGCTGTAATCCAGCCGGTATTCCCGGGTAAAGAAGCGGGAAGGGGCTTCATGGTCGCCGTGACCGGTCATGGCGCCATAGAGCTGGCGGATGTTGCCACCTGCGCAGAAGGCTCGGTCACCAGCCCCTTGCAGTACCACCAGGCAGATCCTGTCATCCGTCGCCCAGCGATCCAGGGCATCCTGGGTCTGCTCCACCATGCCTTCGCTCAGGGCATTGAGGGTGCCGGGCGAGTTCAGGGTGAGCAAGCCAAGAAAGCCTTCACGGCAGGGTAGTTCCTGGACCTCTACGGACATGGGGTGTGTCTCCGGGTTGGCTAAAACAGAAATCTGGGTATTCTACGTTGTCGTACTTTCCCATTAACCCGCGAGTGCGGTAAAGGGGACGATTGTCGAAATGAGCGCCTTGATCTATCACATTTGAGTCAGGCGCGCTCTGTGCTATAAGTGCATCACAGTCGAGTTTTATAACACCTAAAGGCATTTTCACGCCGACAACGATGAGAGGGTAGTAACTATGAAATTCAAGAACTTCGCGATTGCAGGACTGATGTCTGCCGCTGTTGCCCTGCCGACTCTGGCTTCCGCTGCGGGCGACGTTGAGGCCGGCAAGGCCAAGGCTGCCGTTTGTGCCGCTTGCCACGGTCAGAATGGTCTGGCTCAGATTCCGACCTATCCGAACCTGGCCGGCCAGAACGAACAGTACCTGGTGTCCGCGCTCAAGGCGTATAAGAACAAGCAGCGTTCCGGTGGCCAGGCCGCCATCATGCAAGGCCAGGCCGCAGCCCTGAGCGATGAGGATATCGCCAACCTGGCAGCTTACTACGCCAGCCTGCCGGCTGGTGGTCAGTAAGCTCCGGCTTGGTGTCAGCGGGGCGGCTCAGGCCGCCCCGCTGACAATACGGTAAGACGGCTGGTAAGCCTGCAGGCCAGGCAGCTTCATCCGGTTCTGGGCTACAAACTGCTCCAGCATCGCCTCCAGAGGCTTGATCAGCGAGGGATCTCCTGCGATCTCGAACGGCCCTTTCTCCTGAATCTGGCGAATCCCGCTTTCCTTCACATTTCCCGTGACAATTCCGCTGAATGCCTTGCGCAGGTTTGCCGCAATCATGTGCACGGGCTGGTCCCGGTGCAGTTCCAGTGACCGCATGCTGTCGTGGTTGGGCTCGAACGGCAGCTGGAATACCGGATCGATCTTCAGCATCCAGTTGAAGTAGTAGGCGTCCTGCATGGCGCGGCGGAACGTTTCCACCTCTTTCATACCCTTTCTCATGGCCTGGGCGACGCGGGCCGGGTCATCGATGATGATTTCATACTTGCTGGCGGCCTCGTCACCGAGGGCATTGCGGATGAACTTGTCGATCATCTCGAAGTATTCCGCGTTTTCTTTCTCGCCGGTGAAAATGACCGGGAACGGCAGGTCCGAATTGTCCGGGTGCAGGAGGATGCCGAGCAGGTACAGGATTTCCTCGGCGGTACCTACGCCGCCGGGGAACACGATGACGCCGTGGCCGCAGCGCACGAAAGCCTCGAGGCGCTTTTCGATATCCGGCATGATTACCAGTTCGTTGACGATCGGGTTCGGTGCCTCGGCACCGATGATGGCTGGCTCAGTGATGCCCACATAGCGGCCATTCCTAACCCGCTGCTTGGCGTGGCCGATGGTGGCTCCCTTCATCGGTCCCTTCATGGCACCAGGACCGCACCCGGTGATGATGCTCAGCCCGCGCAGGCCCAGCTGGTGGCCAACTTCCTTGCTGTACTGGTACTCCGCCTGGCTGATGGAGTGGCCGCCCCAACAAACGACCATATCCGGCTGGCGCCCGGCTTCCAGTACGCCGGCGTTGCGCAGGATGTGAAATACCAGGTTGGTGATGTCTTCGGGATTATCCCGGCGGAACCCGGCAATGGTCTGGGGAATGGAGTGGGTGTATACGATATCCCGGAGCACGGAAAACAAGTGCTCGCGGATCGCCCGCAGCATTTCACCATCGACAAAGGCATAACCGGGGGCGTTGATCAGTTCCAGCTTCAGTCCCCGGGGCTGGGGCACCAGTCTCACGTCGAAATCGGCGTGGGCCTCCATCAGGGCCTTACAGTTGTCGGTTTCGACGCCGGTGTTCAGCACGGCCAGGGCGCACTGGCGGAACAGCTGGTAAAGACCACCCTCGCTCCGGTCCTTGAGCCGATTGACTTCATGATTGGAGAGGATTTCAAGGGCGCCCTCCGGGGAAACCAGGGCGTTGTTCGTGGGTTCTGTCATTTAACGGTGAAACTCCTGAAGGTTTCGGCAATGCCGGATTTTGAGGCACTCTGACAAAACGGTACACTAAGCGCTTTCCTCTTTGTACGCCACCCGACAAAACTCCGATCTATGAAATTACTGATTCGTCCCGCTCCGGAAGTTGCCATCAAGAGTAAGCCCGTTCGTCGGCAGCAGATGAAACAACTCCGTCAGAACATTCGCAAGCTCCTGGCCCGACTCGATCACGAAATCGTCGTAGAGGGCAGCTGGGATCGGGTGGACGTGGAGGTTCCGGATGACCGGGGTCTCTATGGTCCGGTTATTGATGCCCTGTTGCGGATCCCGGGCATTTCCAGCATTCAGGAAATTGAGGTGTATCCCTTCCAGTCCCTGGAAGATATCGGCGAAAAAGCTGTCGCTGCCTTTGCTGGCCGCCTGGACGGCAAGACCTTCGCTGTGCGTGCCAAACGCCTGGGGAGCCACGACTTCCGGTCCATCGATATCGAGCGCTCGGTGGGGGCGGCGCTTTGCAAAGCTTTCGATACCGCCGGTGTCGATCTGAAATCACCGCAGGTCGAGGTCCGGATCGAGGTCAAGGAAGATGGCTTCCACATCGCCCGGCGCAAGCATCAGGGCCTGGGCGGCTACCCGTTGGGTTCGGTGGAAAGCGTGATGACCCTGATCTCGGGTGGCTATGACTCCTCCGTGGCGGCCTACCTGATGATGCGCCGTGGCCTGCGTAGCCATTTCCTGTTCTTTAACCTCGGTGGCACTGCCCATGAGGTCGGTGTTCGCCAAGTGGTGCATTACCTGTGGGAGCGCTATGGCGCCTCCCACAACGTGAAGTTCATTTCCGTGCCGTTCGAAGGCGTGGTGGCGGAAATCATGCGCTCGGTGAACAACCGCCATTGGGGCGTGGTGCTCAAGCGTCAGATGCTCAAGGCGGCGGCTGAAATTGCCCGTGACCTCAACATCGCCGGGCTGGTGATGGGGGATGCGGTGGCCCAGGTGTCCAGTCAGACCCTGTCAAACCTGAACGTGGTGGACCGGGCCAGTGACGAAGTGGTGTTGCGGCCGCTGATCGCCATGGACAAGCAGGAAATCATCCGTATTGCCCATGATATCGGCACCGAGTCCTTTGCCCGCAACATGCCCGAATACTGTGGTGTGATTTCCCAGAAGCCGGCCACCCGGGCCAAACTGCACCGGGTCGAGGCCGATGAGGCGAACATGGATGCCGGGGTGCTGGCCCGGGTAGTCGAAAAGCGGACCGAAACCCCGGTCAACCGTCTGCTGGAAACTACGGTCACGCCGGAAGAAGTGGAGCTGGTGGAAACGCCGGCGGTGAACGACGTCATCATCGATGTGCGCCATCCGACGGAAGAAGAGCAGTCACCGCTGGAGCTGACCAACAACCGGGTCCTGAAGATCCCGTTCTACGAACTCAATCAGCAGATCGACGAACTGCCGCAGAATCGCCAGTACCTGCTGTACTGTGACCGCGGCACCATGAGCCGGATGCACGCCGGCCACCTGAAGGCCGAAGGGCACGACAACGTCAAGGTCTATGCCCCGGCCTCGTAACGGGTGAGCCTCAGCCTTCCAGGCCCCGGAAAAACTGCTGCACGTTGGTGCTCAGGGCTTCCAGGTCGTAACCACCCTCCTGGACAATCAGTGTCGGCAGGCCCAGCCGGCGGATGTGGGTGCTTAGCCGGTGGAAACCTTCCGAGGATACCGATACCTTGGCCTGGGGATCGTTCTTGTAGATGTCAAAGCCCAGGGTGAGGATCAGGGCATCGGGCTGGAACAGCTTGATGGCGGCCAGGGCCTCGTCCACTTTGGCGAAGAAATCCTCCTCACTGGAACCGTGTGGCATGGGCATGTTGATGTTGTAGCCATAGCCTTCGCCCTCGCCACGTTCGTCCTCGAAGCCGCTTACCACCGGGTAGAAGTTGGTGGGGTCGCCGTGGATGGAGATGTACAGGACATCGCTGCGGTCATAGAAGATTTCCTGGATACCCTGGCCATGGTGCATATCGGTATCCAGAATCACGATTTTCGGGAACCGGGATTTCATGTGTTCAGCGGCAATGGCAGCGTTATTCAGGTAGCAAAAACCACCGGCCGCGTCCCGGCGCGCGTGATGTCCGGGTGGTCGGCATACCGCATAGGACGTCCTGTCGCCGGCAATCAGTGCATCGGCCGCACCCAAGGCACTCTGGGCTGACCAGTAGGCCGCGTGCCAGGTGTGTTCGCCAATCGGACAGCTGCCATCGGCCTGGTAGCGGGCCGCCTCGGCGAGAATGCCGGTCAGGTGATTGGGCGAGCGGACGAAAATGTTCGAGATCACCTCGTCACCCCAGTCATCCATCTGCTTCCAGCGGCGGTGGGCGGACTCCAGAAAGCGGAGATAGCCCAGATCATGAACCTTCGATATCGGGCCGGCACCCTGGTCCGCCGGTTGCAGAACCGAAATGCCCATTTCCCTCAGGCCGTCCAGCATTTGACCAGTACGATCAGGCACTTCCTGCGGCTGACGCATCTGCCCACGGGTAAAGTAGGTCTGGGGAATATGCTGATCCTGTGCGGGATGGAAAAACGCTTTCATTGTCCGGCCTCCTGAAATGGTAATGCTCCGAGTATAAGCACAGTCGCAGGATGTTCAAAAGCCTGCCCTTGACTTTACAGGCTGCGCTACAACACTCACTATGAAAGACATGAGCCACTGACGCAATGCCGTCCCGGAAGGGGCGCCGCCAAATACCGAAAGAGGAGCCGAGATGATTGAGTCACCCCTGTTGGAAAAGCTGACTGGCTACATTGGCGGTCGCTGGACAGACAACGCCGAAGGTAACACTTTTGATATCTACAATCCGGCGACCGGCGAAGTCATCGCGCAAGTACCGTCAATGCCGGAGCGGGATGTCCAGGCTGCCGTGGCTGCCGGCAAGTCGGCTCTGAAACTCACCAACCCGTATTCCATTGAAACCCGGCGCAAATGGCTGGAAGACATCCGGGATGGTCTGAAGGAGAACCGCGAGGAAATCGGCCGAATTCTCTGTATGGAGCACGGCAAGCCCTGGAAGGAAGCCCAGGGCGAAGTCGACTACGCCGCCGGCTTCTTCGATTACTGCGCCAAACATATCCAGGCCCTCGACGCCCACACCATCCCGGAAAAGCCCAAGGACTGCACCTGGACTGTCCATTACCGGCCGGTCGGCGTGACGGGCCTGATCACACCGTGGAACTTCCCCATCGGCATGATCGCCAAGAAACTGTCCGCGGCGCTGGCGGCAGGCTGCCCGTCGGTGATCAAACCGGCCAGCGAAACACCGCTGACCATGATTGCCCTGTTCAGTTTGATGGACAAACTGGACCTGCCCGACGGCATGGTCAACCTGGTGATGGGCAAGGCCAGCGTGATCGGTAAGGTCCTGTGCGAAAGCCCGGACGTCCCCATGCTCAGCTTCACCGGTTCCACCGAAGTGGGCCGCAAGCTCATCGTCGACACCGCCGATCAGGTCAAAAAACTGGCCCTGGAACTGGGCGGCAACGCTCCGTACATCGTATTTGAAGACGCTGATCTGGACGCCGCAGCCGATAACCTGATCGCCAACAAATTCCGGGGTGGTGGCCAGACCTGCGTGTGCGCCAACCGCATCTTCGTCCACGAGAAAGTGGCCGACGTCTTCGGCGAGAAGCTGGCGGAACGGGTCAACAAGATGACGGTTGGCGACGGCATGAACGAAGGCGTCGACATTGGCCCGCTGGTCAACAAGCAGGGCTTTGACAAGGTCAAACGTCACCTGGATGACGCCCTGGAAAAGGGTGCGAGCCTGGTCGCCGGCAAGCAGCCGAGCGAGCTCGGTGACGGACTGTTCTTCCCGCCGACGGTGGTGGTCGGCGTCAACCGGGACATGTGTTGCTACCAGGAAGAAACCTTTGGTCCGCTGGTGCCCATGGCCCTGTTCCGTACCGAAGAGGAAGTCATCGACGCCGGCAACGACACCGAATTCGGCCTGGCCTCCTATGTGTTCACGGCAGACGCTGACCGCGCCCAGCGCGTGGCCGCCGGCCTCCGTTTCGGCCACGTCGGCTGGAACACCGGCACTGGCCCGACCCCGGAAGCGCCATTCGGTGGCATGAAGGCCTCCGGTATCGGGCGTGAAGGTGGTCTTGAAGGCCTGTTCGAGTTCGTCGAGCCTCAGACTGTGCCCAGAGGTTTCTGACGAAAAGCTCTCTCCCAAGCGCGAATAGCGCGAGGGCGGGGCCCCTTCCAGGACTGTCTGTGGCCAAGGATGGCCACAGTCAAGCGCACATGGACGTGCTCGTAGCGTGTCCTGGAAGGGGCCCCGCCCTCGTGCGTTTCCCCCTAAAGAACGAGGGCTATCCCAGGCCCGACAAGCCCCGCCATACCCTGTTATACTCCCAAGCCTGTTTATTTAACCAGTAGCGAACCGAATCCCTATGGACGTCTCCCACATCATCGATCCCCTGAACGACGCCCAGCGTGAAGCTGTCACCGCCCAGAACGACCACCTGCTGGTATTGGCCGGCGCAGGCAGTGGCAAGACCCGGGTGCTGGTGCACCGGATTGCCTGGCTGATGACCGTGGATCGGGTACCGCCGACGGCTATCCTGGCGGTAACCTTCACCAACAAGGCGGCGAAGGAGATGCGCTACCGGGTCGAGCAAATGATGCAGATCCCGACCCGGGGACTGTGGATCGGGACCTTTCACGGGATTGCCCACCGGTTGCTGCGGGCGCACTGGCAGGATGTCGGACTGCCGGAGAACTTCCAGGTGCTGGACAGCGACGACCAGCTGCGCCTGATCAAGCGGGTAATGCGGGAGAACCAGATCGACGAGAGCCGGTGGCCGCCGAAGCAGGCCCAGTGGTTCATCAACAGCCAGAAGGATGAAGGCCTGCGGGCGGACCACATTCAGGAGAATCCCGGCGACCACTTCACCTCCACCATGCTGAAGATCTACCGCCAGTACGAGAAATTGTGCCAGCAAAGTGGGCTGGTGGATTTCGGCGAATTGTTGCTGCGTTCCCATGAACTCTGGCTGCACAAGCCTGAGCTTCTGGCCCACTACCAGCAGCGCTTCCAGCATATGCTGGTGGACGAGTTCCAGGACACCAACACCATCCAGTACGCCTGGCTGCAAGTGTTGGCCAGCAACCGGGTGCCTCTGACCATTGTGGGAGACGACGACCAGTCCATCTATGGCTGGCGCGGTGCGAAAATCGAGAACATCCAGCAGTACCAGCGGGACTTCCCCAACGCCCGGCTGGTGCGCCTGGAACAGAATTACCGATCCACCCAAACCATCCTGAAGGCCGCTAACTCGGTGATCGCCAACAACCAGGGGCGTCTGGGCAAGGAACTTTGGACCGATGGCTCCGAGGGCGAGCCGATCAGCCTGTATGCTGCGTTCAACGAACAGGACGAGGCCAACTATATCGCCGATTCCATCAGTGCCTGGGTGGACGAGGGCAACCTGCGCAGTGAGGCAGCGATCCTCTACCGCTCCAACGCCCAGTCCCGGGTGCTGGAAGAAGCGCTGATGCGCCAGGGCATTCCCTACCGGGTCTATGGTGGCCTGCGCTTCTACGATCGCCAGGAAATCCGCAACGCCCTGGCCTATCTGCGCCTGGTGCATTACCACCGGGACGATGCCGCTTTTGAGCGGGTGGTGAACGTGCCCACGCGGGGTATCGGTGCCAAGAGCCTGGCGGAACTGCGGGAATACGCCACCGAACAGGGTATCTCTCTGTGGGAGTCCGCCGAGCGCTTGCTGGCGGCCGGCCAGATGAAGGGTAGGGCGAAAACCGGTCTGCAGTCGTTCCTCGACATCATCAATGGCCTGTCTGAGATGGTGGACCATGCCTCCCTGCAGGGACTGATGAAACAGGCAATCGAAGTCAGCGGGTTGAAGGATTACCACGCCAGCGAAAAGGGCGAGAAAGGTCAGGCCCGGGTGGAAAATCTGGAAGAACTGGTCAGCGCCCTGTCCGACTTCGAGGTGGAGGAAGGCGTGGATCCGCTGGCGGAATTCATCGCCCAGGCCGCCCTGGATGCTGGCGAGTCCCAGGCGGACGCCCATGAAGACAGTGTGCAGCTGATGACTTTGCATTCCGCCAAGGGCCTGGAGTTTCCGCTGGTGTTCATGGCCGGTGTCGAGGAGGGCCTGTTCCCCCACAGCATGTCCCTGGAAGAGCCCGGCCGCATGGAAGAGGAGCGCCGCCTGGCCTACGTCGGCATTACCCGGGCCATGAAAAAGCTGGTGCTCACTTACGCCGAGTCCCGGCGGCTGTATGGCCAGGAGAAATTCCACGCCCTGTCCCGGTTCGTGCGGGAGATCCCGGGCGACTGCCTGCAGGAAGTCCGCCTGCGCAACACCGTGACCCGCCCGGCCATGGTCGAGCGACCCAACGAAAGCCTGTTCAGCCACGATTCCGCCCAGCAGGCCGGGTTCAGCCTGGGCCAGCGAGTGCGCCACCCGAAGTTCGGTGAGGGCATCGTGATGAATAGCGAAGGCACCGGGCATCATACCCGGGTGCAGGTGAACTTTGATGACGGGGCCAAGTGGCTGGTGTTGGCTTATGCGCCGCTGGAGGCTTGCTGAGGTTTGGGGGTAGCAGCGGGCTGGTCAGGCTTTCCGGCATGAAAAAGGGGTCAGAAGAAAGCGTTCGTCTGACCCCGATCTCGGGTCAGACTCCGCGGTAAAAACGGGGTCAGATGAAAGCTTTCATCTGACCCCTGGGGTTTCTCGGAGCTTGGGGCAGGTGTCGGGCAGGGCTTTCCAAAACTGTGCGGAGCCATGGATGGCGGAGCTCAAGCGTCACAGGGACGTGCCGCAAGGAGCGTGTTTTGGAAAGCCCTGCCCGGCACCTGCCTTCCCCACATCCAGAATGCCTACATCAGCACCGTGTAAATCACCCCAGCCAACACAATCCGGTAGATGACATACGGCCACATCCCCACCTTGTTCAGCCACTTCAGAAAGAAGTGGATGCCAGTAATGGCCATCAGGAACGAGGTCACCCCGCCAATCAAGAACCCACTCCAGTCCACGACTACATCGGAGGTTGCCACTTCCAGCAGCTTCACCGCCGACGCCAGCACGATAATCGGGATGGCCAGCAGGAACGAGAACCGGGAGGCAGTCTCCCGGGTCATGCCCAGGAACAGGCCGGCGGTGATGGTGACGCCGGAGCGGGAGGTGCCGGGTACCAGGGCCATGGCCTGGGCGATGCCGACGAGGAGGGCGTCTTTCCAGTTCAGCGAGTCCAGGGTGCGTTGCCGTTTCGGTAGCCAGTCGGAGATGCCGAGCAGGATTCCAAACACCAGAGTGGTCACGAAGATCACCGAGGCGCCCCGGAGTTCGTTGTCGATCATATCCAGCAATGCCAACCCGGCCAGGCCCGCGGGAATGGTGCCGATCACCAGGTACCAGGCCAGCGCACCCTGGCCGACAATCCTGCGCTGGGACACGGATTTCAATCCGTCCCGGGCGATGCCAAACACGTCCCGCCGGAAGTAGAGCACCACTGCCAGGAGCGTGCCCACGTGCACTGATAAATCAAACCCCACGCCCTGATCGGTCCAGCCGAAGAACGCCGGTGTCAGGATCAGGTGGGCGGAGCTGGAAATGGGCAGGAATTCGGTCAGTCCCTGGAGAAGGCCAAGGAACAGGGCCTGGAAAAGATCCATTCTGTGGGTTCCGTTCGGTTCAATGCGTCAGAAATGTGGGCGGGATAGTAGCAGGGAGGGCGGGGGCTGAACAGTTATCCAAGGGGCAAAAAAGCCGGACACCCGTTCGCGGGTGTCCGGCAGTCATTCAGACGTAGCGTCTGCGCTTGAAGCTTACCTTGTCGGCATAGTCTTCAATCCGCCCGACGCGGCGGACATTCGCCCAGGTTCCCTTGTAGTAAGGAATGATGTTCCGGTCGGTCCAGGGTGTCACCAGATCGCCCATGACGGAGTTGAAGTACATCGCCTCCATGAACACATGGCCTGGCTTGATGTCCGGCTCCACATAGGCCATGGCCGTCGTAGCGCCGTAGTCGTTGAACAGCTCGACCACATCGCCGGACTCGATACCGAGATCCCTGGCGTCCTCCGGATTGATCTCCAGCGGGGCCATAGGGTAACGGCCGCGGCGGAACTCCACGTGCTGGTCATGATAGGCTGTCTGCCAGATCTGGTTGGTGCGGCCATTGTTCACCCAGAACCGGTATTTCTTCCGTTGCTCCTCAACAGTGTCCGGTAGCCCGTTCCAGGGTGCGGGCTGGAAGTGCGCCTTGCCGTCGTCCGTGTCGAACTTGCCGTCGGTGTAGAGCATTTCCGTGCCGATCAGCTGACCGTCCGTGTACTCCTTGATCGGCAGCTGCACACCATTGTTGCCAGCGGCCCTGAGGCGCTCGTAAGTGGCCAGGTGGCCGGTGGGGCCGCCCTGACTGTCGATGTCTGGGGCTCCGGACTGGCCGGCGCGGCGGAAGCCGTCGTTGAAGGCGTCCTCCTCGGTTTGCCAGTCGAAGCCTTCAAAACGATTGGCCATCTCGGCGTTGCCCTCGTCCTCGTAAAGCTTGCGCAGGGCGTTGGCCATGTCTGCCGCAATCTGGCAATCCGGTTTGGCGGTTCCGGGAGGATCCATGAATTTCTCCGACAGACGCAGGCGACGCTCACCGTTCATGGAGGTGAGGTTCATTTCACCGGGGTGCGCCGCCGGCAGCATCAAGTGGGCGGCCTCAGTAAATTTGGTGGCGTACAGGTCGATTACGGTGACAAACAATCCACCGTCTTCCTTGACGGCCTTGTGGATGACCTCCGCCATCTTCTCCGGACCGGCGCCACGGACCCTGCGCAGGGCCTGTTTAACGATGTCGCTGCGGCGCAGGACCTCATTTCGGTACTGCTCGGCATTGAGGGTGGTCTGGAAGGCATTACAGGCCCAGACCGTCAGCATCTGGCCGTTGCCCTGAATGATTTCCTGATCCACATACGGAGCCGGACGGCCACCGGGGTACGGCGGGCGACAGTAGCCTTCCTGGTGACCGCCCATCCGAACCACACCGGTGCCCCGGCGGCCTACGTTGTGGGTGGCCAGCACCAGGTCCACCAGAGCCGACTGGATGCGGTAATTGTCGTTACCCCAGATGATGCCTTTCTCGTAACCGTGCATGGTCCTGGGCGCGTGGCCGGAGGCCTTGGGCTTGTAGGCCCATTCCGCTGCCTTGATCAGCTTGTCCTTGCTGATGCCGGTAATCCGGCTGGTTTCGTCCAGGCTCTGGCGGTTCGCCTTCAGGGCGTCCTCGAAGCCGCTGGTGTAAGCTTCGATGAAAGCCTTGTCATGCCAACTCTGATCCACGACGTAGGTCAGCAGGCCGTTGAACAAAGCGGTATCGGTGCCCGGCTCGATGTCCAGAAACAGGATGTTGTCCTTGCCGACGGCCTGCTCAAGCAGAGCGACGGTGAGTGCCCGACGGGGATCGACCAGGATGATCCTGGTCTGCTGAATGGTTTCCCCATCCTCATAGACAGCCCGCTTCTTGTCGGCTGTCTGGCCCTGCAGGCTCGGGAGCCAGTGGTTGAGGAAGTAGTTGGTCTGGGTTTCGTAGGCATTCGCGCCAATGGAGAAAATGCAGTCCGCCATCTGGGCATCTTCATAGCTGTTGTTCAGCTCGCCGATGCCCATGTCCCGGGTAGCGTGGCACTCGGAGTTGTAGGCGGGGCGGTTGTGAATCCGCACCATCTTTGTGCCCAGACCGGTGAAGATCAGCTTGCCGGTGCCCCAGGTGTTCTCGAAGCCACCACCGGCGCCACCGTGGTCGAACAGGTTGAACATCAGCTGGTCAGATCCGTCGTCATCCAGGATCCGCTTGGTCAGATGACTATACAGGGCGATGGCCTGATCCCAGCTGGTATCCCGCCATTCGTCACCGGCAAAGACCCGTGGATATTTCAGGCGCTGACTGCCAACGGGCGTCTGCGGCGAATGCATGATGGAGGCCATCTGGCCACCCCGGGTGGACGAGAGCCCGCCGTTTACCTTGCACGCCTTGTCCGGGACGATCATGATTCGGTGGTAGCTACCATCATCATCCTGGATAACGTTGGTCATGGCCTGGGTCATGGTGGCTGCCAAAGGTGGCAGTTGCTGGCGGAAGTCCAGGCCCAGCGCGTTCTGATCGGGCGCCAGACCGCCTTCCTGATCGGCAGGCCACTTGTAGACATGGTAACCGCAGCCAACGATACAGAAATGGCAACAGGTCTGGGTTTTCTGGGCATTGGCCGGCGGCAGTGCGATCCGGTCCCTCTTATGTTCGAACATGAGCTCGTCCTCCTTCAGGCGCCGGGAAGCAGATTGGACTGGCGGCCATAAATCAGACCATCCACTCCGATCGCCTCAATGGAATCGTCCGAATCCCGGTACGTCAGGAGAATCCGGGGCAGGTTTTCCGTGGCCTGGCCGGATACCATCTGGCCATTGAGCTCGGAATCAAACACGCTGAAATGGCAGGGACACTTGAACGTGCGCTCCTCAGTAGAGTAGGACACTGGGCAACCCATGTGGGTGCACAGGGTGCTGTAGGCGACGATGTCGCCATCCGGACCAACACCACCCTGGGTTTTACGGCCGGTTTTGATCAGGGTGCAGGGTGAGGAAGCATCGGGATAGCTAAAGGAAACCGGCTGGCCGACTTTCAGGTCGCCTGCCTTGCTGATAGTGGTTTTCGGGTAGTCGAGCATGACCTTTCCGGGCTGCTGGCTACCTTCGGCGGCGTGCGCCGGGTTCAGTAACAGGCTGCCGCCGAGTGCGGCGGAGCCGGCTGCGGTTGTACCGGTAAAGGCCAGGAACCGCCTTCTTGACAGTTTCATTGGTCGTCCCTCTCCATTTTTGTTGTAACTGCGCAAAGGGCCCTGCTCAATAACAGGGCCCTTGTTCCGAATGTGTTGCAGTTCACATTAAAGAGTAGTTCAGACCTGTCGAGAAGCATCGATCTGGATGCTTGATGTTGTTACGGCAGCCCTTTTTCTGGATAAATTTTGACCACGATCAAGTTTGGTGACTGGCGACTGTTACCTGTTCTAGACGGGGAAGCGATCCTTCGTTTTATTGGCAATGCGCACCAGAACCAGCATCAGGGGCACTTCCACCAGCACACCAACCACCGTGGCCAGCGCAGCCCCGGACTGCAGGCCGAACAGGGCGATAGCCGCGGCGACGGCGAGCTCGAAGAAGTTGCTGGCACCAATCATGGCGCCGGGTGCGGCAATGCAGTGGCGCACTTTCCACAGCAGGGCCCAGCCATAGGCCAGGAAGAAGATCAGGAAGGTCTGCACGATCAGCGGCACGGCAATCAGCGCAATGTGCAACGGATTGTTCAGGATTACCTCACCCTGGAAGGCGAACAGCAGCACCAGGGTGACAATCAGCGCCCCCGGCGTAACCGGCCCCAGCCGCTTCATGAACACCCCGTCGTACCAGCGCTGGCCATGGCGGGCAATCAGGGTGCGTCGGGTCAGGTAGCCAGCGGCAAGCGGAATGACGATATACAGGACCACTGACAGCAGCACCGTATCCCAGGGCACCTGGATGTCGGAAATGCCCAGCAGGAAAACAACAATGGGTGCAAAGGCGAACAGCATGATGATGTCGTTCAGGGACACCTGTACCAGCGTATAGGCGGCATCACCTTTGGTCAGGTAACTCCAGACAAACACCATGGCCGTGCAGGGCGCGGCGCCCAGCAGAATGGCGCCGGCCAGGTATTCGCGGGCCAGCTGTGGCGAGATCAGCGGTTCGAACACCACCATAAGGAAGAACCAGGCGATGGCAAACATGGTGAAGGGTTTGATCAGCCAGTTCACGATAGTGGTAATGGCCAGACCTTTTGGCTCTTTGCGAACACCGACAACAGCACTGAAATCAATCTGCGCCATCATCGGAAAAATCATCGCCCAGATCAGGATGGCGATGGGGATGGACACCTGGGCGTATTCGAAACGCGACAGGGTTTCCGGTATCGACGGGGCCAGTTGCCCCAGGGCCACGCCAGCCACGATCGCCAGTGCCACCCATACAGACAGGTAGCGTTCGAATATCCCCATGCCGCCGGATGAAGCTTCCGTGGTCAGTTGGTTGCTGCTCATTGCACATCCTTAAATGGAACGTTGGTTCACGCGCTTCGACAATGCCTCCGCGCTTTCCTTGCGTTCGGAATAACGGTCGGTCAGGTACTCACTGCGGTCCCGCACCAACAGGGTGAACTTTACCAGTTCTTCCATGACATCCACGATGCGGTCGTAGCAGGGCGAGGGCTTCATACGGTTGTTGTCGTCGAATTCCATGAACGCCTTGGGCACAGTCGACTGGTTCGGAATGGTGACCATGCGCATCCACCTGCCCAGAACTCGCAACTGGTTGACCGCATTGAACGACTGGGAGCCGCCACACACCTGCATCACTGCCAGAGTCTTGCCCTGAGTCGGTCGAACCGCGCCCATGGCCTCGAGCAACCGGGCCGCTTCTTCCACCGCCAGGCGGCTGAACGAGCGCTCCCGCAGGGACCCGTACAGCAGCAGAATTCTCGGCCGGTGGCTTGAAGGCGCTGCGGCAAACAGCTCCTCGTTGGTGGGGGCCCGGAACAGCCCGTTATCAATGTTCGGCAGATCAGATGGATTCATGGTCAGCGTCAGGTTTCCTGTGAACGGATTCAGCCCAGAAGTTTCTTGATCTCGTCGGCACTGGCCACCTTGCCTTCCATGGCAATCTCGCCGTCCACGGCCAGGGCGGGTGTGCGCATGACGCCGGCATCAATGATGTCGTTCACGTCGGTGACTTTTTCCACTTCGTAGTCGAGCCCGAGCGCCTTTGCAGCTTCCTCTGCGTTGGTGGTCAGTTGTTTGCATTTGGAGCAGCCGCTGCCATAGATAGTGAATTTCATCGTTATCTCCTTCGCGTATACGCGGCAGGTCTAGACCCACCAGTTTCCGTAAATAAAGCCTGTGGTGGTCGCCATGACCACCACCAGGGCACAGTACACCAGGGTTTTCTGGGTGCCCAGAATGGTCCGGATCACCAGCATGTTCGGTAACGACAGGGCCGGACCCGCCAGCAATAGCGCCAGTGCCGGCCCCTTGCCCATGCCGGAGCCCATCAGGGCTTCGACAATGGGTACCTCAGTCAGGGTGGAGAAATACATCAGGGCGCCCAGTACCGAGGCCAGGATGGTGGAGAGCAGGGAGTTGTCGCCCACGGCGGCGGCTACCCATGCCGAGGGAATCATGCCTTCATGGCCCGGCCGGCCCAGGGCAAAGCCCGCTACAAACACACCGGCCAGCAACAGTGGCAGGATTTGCTTGGCGAAATCCCAGCTTTGAAGCGGCCACTCCCGGTCTTCATCCCGCATGGTGGCGATCAGCATCAGTCCGCCAATAGCGATCACGAATGGCAGTTCCGGCATGCTCGGAGCCACGGTGGCCGCGATGGCAACCGCCGCTGCCAGAATCAGCAGCTGACGGGGTGGCCAGTGCCAGCGCCAGACCAGCAGAGCGCCCAAGGCAGCGCCAAGGGCGGCAGTGATCGGCCATTTCAGATCGTAGATGGCCATCCATGTGCTGTTGTCGGCCGCAGCCCAGTTGGCAAACACCAGAATGCCCACCATCAGCGCAAAGAACAGGGTAATGATGCCTACGGGTTTGTCGGCATCATCGCCGCCAAAGCCCCGGGCATTGTTGACGGAGCGTTCGGCTTCCTCCTTGCGGTAGATCAGGTGCATGATCGCGCCGATGACCACGGCAAACACAATGGCGCCAATGGCCCTGGCCAGGCCGATTTCGGCGCCCAGTACCTTGGCGGTGACCACAATGGCCATGATGTTGATGGCGGGGCCAGAGTAGAGAAAGGCTACGGCCGCGCCCAGGCCCGCACCCCGGCGGTAGATTCCTCCAAACAGTGGCAGCACGGTGCAGGAGCAGACAGCCAGCAAGGTGCCGGACACCGATGCCACACCGAATGCCACCGGCTTGGAGGCGGAGGGGCCCAGATAACGCATTACCGAGCCCTGGCTGATATAGACCGCCATGGCACCGGCAATCAGGAAGGCAGGCAGCAGGCACAGGATGACGTGTTCCTGGGCATACCAGTTGGTCAGCCGGAAAGCTTCCAGCACGGCGTTGTCAAATCGCTCGGTGCCGGCGGGCATAAAAAAGATGGCCAGAAAGGCGAGGATCATGACAAACAGCAGGTTTCCTTCCCGTTGATTGCTCCGATAGATCTCCAGCAGTTTTTCTGTCATGGCCCTTTCCGGTGTCCTTTGTCTGGTTATTCGTGGCTGGCCTTTTGAAGGCCGCAGGGTGGGTTACTGTCTTTACTCTGTCATGGTTGACGGTTATTATCGCAAAAACTGAATATATGGCAATTCGAATATGCGGAAATGCGTATGAAAAGAAGAGTCCTGTTTGTGTGCACGGCCAACAGCGCCCGCTCCCTGATGGCGGAAGCCCTGCTTAGGCACATGGCCGGTGACCGGTTCGAGGTGGCCAGTGCCGGTACCGAGCCTTCTCGCCCCCATCCTCTGGCGATACAGGTATTGCAGGAGGCCGGCATTCCGACCGATGGGCTGTACAGCAAGTCGCTGGCGGAGCTGCGGGGCCAGTACTGGGATTACGTGATTACCCTGTGTGAAAAAGCCGCCCGGGAGTGCGGATTGGTGGCTTCCAAACCCCAGCAGATCGCGTGGGATTTTCCGGACCCGGCCGAAGCTAACCGTCACGCCACCTTTGCCCTGACCCTCAAGGAACTGAAAGAGCGCATCGGCCTGTTCACCCTGGTCCACCAGAAAGAGACCAGCCTGAAACAGGCCAGCTACAACCCGGTGACTATTTTCAAGGCGATGGGGGACGAGCTTCGCCTGGCCGCGCTGTTACTGATCAAGGACCAGGAAAAGCTGTGCGTGTGTGAACTGACCGAGGCCTTTGAAGTACCCCAGCCAAAAGTCAGCCGCCATCTGGCCTCACTCCGGGATGCCGGCCTGCTGGAAACGGAGCGCAGGGGCCAGTGGGTTTATTATTACCTTAATCCGGGGTTGCCAGAATGGGTTGCGCGGGTTCTGGATGAAACCGCACGGAACAACGTCGTACTGATCGAACAGTCACTGTCACGATTACAGGCCATGGTGGATCGCCCGGTTATGCAGTGCCCCTGACTATCCACGCACAGATTAGCCAACGCGCAAGGAGAACAGCATGAGCAAGATCAAGGTAGGAATTAACGGATTCGGTCGGATTGGCCGTCTGGCGTTGCGTGCGGCCTGGGAGTGGCCGGACATGGAATTTGTCGCCATCAACGACCCGGGCGCTGATGCCGGGACGCTGGCGCACCTGCTTAATTTCGACAGCATTCATGGCCGCTGGAGTCAGGAGGCAACGGCGGACGGAACGGGTATTGTGGTCGAAGGGCAGCGGATCCGCGTGACCCACAACCGAACCATCGGCGAAACCGACTGGACCGGCTGTGATCTGGTGATCGAGGCCAGTGGCGTGAACAGAAAAGTCAATGTCCTGCAGGCCTATCTGGATCAGGGCGTGAAACGGGTGGTGGTCACCGCGCCGGTCAAGGAAGCGGGCGCCAGGAACATTGTGCTGGGTGTGAACGAACACATCTTCGATCCGGCCAACGACCGCATTGTTACCGCCGCTTCCTGCACCACCAACTGTTTGGCGCCGGTGGTCAAGGTGATTCACGAGAAGCTGGGCATCAAGCATGGCTCCATCACCACAATCCACAGCCTGACCAACACCCAGACCATCATCGATGCGCCTCACAAGGACCTTCGCCGTGCCCGGGCTTGCGGCAGTTCACTAATCCCCACCAGCACTGGTTCAGCAACGGCGATTATCGAGATATTCCCGGAACTGAAAGGACGCCTGGATGGCCACGCAGTACGCGTGCCTTTAACCAATGCTTCACTCACCGATTGCGTGTTTGAAGTTGAAACTGCCACAGACAGGGACACCGTAAACCAGCTGTTGAAAGAGGCGGCGGGAGGTGAGCTGAAAGGTATTCTGGGCTACGAAGAGCGCCCGCTGGTGTCGATCGACTACAAGACCGACCCGCGTTCGTCCATCGTCGATGCCCTGTCCACCATGGTGGTCAACGGTACCCAGGTGAAGATCTACGCCTGGTACGACAACGAGTGGGGCTACGCCAACCGCACCGTTGAGCTGGCGCGCAAGGTAGGTTCTGCCTGATATGACGGCCGCCATCCGACAGTATCTGGTCATCACCGGCAACTACTGGGCCTTTACCCTCACGGATGGCGCCCTGCGGATGCTGGTGGTGCTGCATTTTCACCAGTTGGGCTACTCGCCGCTGGAAATCGCCCTGTTGTTCATCTTCTACGAGTTCTTCGGGGTGGTGACCAACCTGGTGGGCGGGTACCTGGGCGCCCGCATGGGCCTGAACCGCACCATGAACATCGGCCTGTTCCTGCAGATTTTGGCGCTGGGCATGCTGGCGGTGCCGGCGGCTATGCTGACGGTGCCCTGGGTGATGGCGGCGCAGGCGCTCTCAGGGATTGCCAAGGATCTGAACAAGATGTCCGCCAAGAGCGGCATCAAGTTGCTGGTGCCGGATGAGCAACAGGGTACGCTGTACAAATGGGTGGCGATCCTGACCGGCTCCAAGAATACCCTCAAGGGTGTGGGTTTTTTCCTCGGCGGTGTATTGCTGATGGCCGCCGGCTTTACGGGTGCCGTGATCATCATGGCGGTGGCTCTGGGCCTGGTGTGGCTGGCCAGCCTGTTCCTTCTGGGACAGGATCTTGGCAAGAGCAAGGCCAAGCCCAAATTTAGCGAGGTGCTTTCCAAAAGTCGGGCCATCAACGTGTTGTCCGCAGCGCGGATGTTTTTGTTCGGTGCCCGGGATGTCTGGTTTGTGGTGGCTCTGCCCGTTTACCTGCACACGGTCTTTGGCTGGGACTTCTGGAAAGTGGGCGGCTTTATGGCCACCTGGATTATCGGCTATGGCTTTATCCAGACCATCGCCCCGCGCATCACCGGAAACATGGAAGGCAAACAGCCGGCCGTGCTCTGGGCGTCAGCCCTGGCGCTGATTCCGGCAGCGATTGCCATTGGTCTGACGGCGGGCTGGTCACCGCAGATCGTGATTGTCGGTGGCCTGCTGTTGTTTGGCGTGCTGTTTGCCGTCAATTCCTCCCTGCACAGCTACCTCATCGTCAGTTACGCGAGAGGCGATGGCGTATCCCTGGATGTGGGCTTTTATTACATGTCCAATGCCGCCGGCCGGCTGCTGGGAACGATCCTGTCCGGGTGGGTCTACCAAGCCTGGGGGCTGGAAGCCTGCTTGTGGATATCGTCGGGTCTGGTGGCCATGGCAGCGTTGCTGTCGGTGCTGTTGCCTGAGCGGCGGCCAGTGACAGCCTGACCGGGCCTCAGAACCGAATGGCCAGCCCTGCGGCGGCTTCCACCTGCAAGTAGCCGCTGCTGTCGAACCTGAGTTCGCAGCCACCGGAGCAGAACGCGGAACCTCCCGAATTCAGGGCGGTGTAAACACCGCGCAGATCCAGCCTCAGGCGCAGTTGTTCAGTCAGGAAGAACTGGTACCCGCCACCCAGAGACAGGGCGGCCCGGTGGTGAGTTTCGTATTTTGAATCGTCCGGTTCCAGTCGGGTAACGCCCAGGACGCCGGAAATGAATCCCCCGTGGGTTTTCCCGCCCGGGAAATAGAGGCCTCCGAACTGTAGTTGGTAGATCGTCAGTTCGATGGAATCGACGGCCGGTGCGAACAGGCCGTTGTCCAGTCGTGCAGAGGTGCTCTGCCGGCCGAAATAGAGCTCTCCCTGTTTGCCCGGCTCTGGCAGATCAAAATTGAACACCAGCCCCTGGCTTGTGGAATCCCGGAAGTTGATCTGGTCTGTGGTGCTGGCACCGGAGGTCTCGATATCCACTGAACTACTCATGCGGAAACCTGCAAACGGTGACAGGCTCACCTCAGCCGTCACCGGTGGCGCTGACAGAACCAGGACAGCTGAGAGAATTCGGAGATTCATTCAGGTACTCCGGCGTTGGGTGGCTGGTGGTTGGCAGGATTCCGTGTAACGATATTACCATTGCAGATCCCGCAAGCCTTGCCAAGGATCTACCAGGCACCAAAGTAGCATGGGTGAAGTACGGTTCCCGACGCCAGGCTTTGCCCTTCGCTTGCATAAAAGACAACAATAATGATCGACCTGCTAAAACGTTACCCCTTACCCGTCATTGTGCTGGCCCAGCTCTTCGGAACTTCGCTCTGGTTCAGTATCAATGGTGTCTGGCTGTCGCTGTCCGCGGAATTAGGCCTGACGGAAACCGATCTGGGCCGGCTAACGCTGGCGGTTCAGGCAGGGTTCATCGCCGGTACCCTGACCATCGCTGTGACCGGTCTGGCAGACCGCTTTGGCGCTAGCCGGATCTTTGCCCTGTCGAGCCTCCTGGGTGCCCTGGTCAATGGCGGGTTTGTTTTCGCCGCCGGTTGGCCACCGGTTGATTTCCTTCTGCGGTTTGCCACGGGGCTGTGTCTTGCTGGTATCTACCCCCTGGGCATGAAAATGGTGATCGCCTGGATCCCAAAATACGCCGGTGCGGCACTGGCCTGGCTGGTGGGCATGCTTACCCTGGGTACAGCCCTGCCACATCTGATGCGGGGAGCGACGCTGGGCATGCCCTGGGAGTGGCCTCTGATGGCGGCATCCTGCCTTGCCCTTGCGGGAGGGCTGCTGGTTTTCCTGTTGGGCGACGGGCCGCACCTGCCGAAAAGCAGTGGCCGGCTACCCCTCAGCCAGGGGCTGGCTGCCCTGCGTATACCGAGATTCCGGGCGGTGGCCGGTGGTTACTTTGGCCACATGTGGGAGCTTTATGCCTTCTGGACATTGACGCCCCTGCTGATCGGCCGGGAACTGCAGCGTCTGGGTCAGGGTGAGGCATGGGTTCCCTGGCTGTCGTTCGCGGTGATCGGCATTGGCGCTGCGGGCTGCGTCGGTGGCGGCCGGCTTAGTCGAACCCTGGGCAGCGAATGGGTGGCCCGGCGGGCGCTGATGGTGTCCGGGGCTTTCTGCCTTCTGTATCCCTGGTTGAATGGGCTCGCCCCGGTCTTGCTGATCGCGTTGCTGGTTGTCTGGGGGATTGCGGTGGTGGCAGATTCGCCACAGTTTTCGGCACTGGCGGCTGCAACGGCACCGAAAGAATCGGTGGGTTCTTCGCTGGCGGTGATGAATGCGGTCGGGTTTGGGCTGACCCTGCCCGCCATCTGGCTGACCAGCGGATTATGGGGCCAGTTGGATGTCTGGGTGGTTCTGCTGCTGGTGCCCGGGCCGGTGCTCGGGCTGTGGTCGCTGTCCAGAGCGCGACCTGACGCTAAGTCTGGTTAATGGGCGTGAGCCTGATGAAGCCCGATATGTCCAAACCGAGAGTACTAGTGCTGTCCGGTTACGACGCCGCCAGTCATAAGCGCTGGCGTGAGCAACTGGCGGCACTGTTGCCGGAATTCCACTGGCACGGCCTGGCATTGCCTCCGAGGTTCTTCCGCTGGCGCATCCGGGGCAATCCACTGAGCTGGCTTAATGAGCCGCTCCTGCTGGAACGCTGGGATCTGATTATTGCTACATCCATGGTGGATCTGGCCACCCTGCGCGGTCTGCACCCGCGCCTGGCCAATACACCCTGCCTGCTGTACATGCACGAAAACCAGTTCGCCTTTCCGGTCTCCCGTGGCCAGAACACCAGTGCCGATCCACAGATGGTGAACCTCTACAGTGCCCTGTCTGCCGATTGTGTGGTGTTCAACAGTGGCTGGAACCGGGACAGTTTTCTGGACGGTGTCGATACTTTCGTCCAAATACTGCCTGACAGAGTGCCCGAAGGGCTGATCGAAACTTTGCGTGATAAGTCCCGGGTGATACCGGTACCGATTGAGGACCGTTTGTTTGCCGATGATCGTGGCGTGAGCTGGGCTCGGCCACACCTGCTCTGGAACCATCGCTGGGAATACGACAAGGGACCGGATCGCCTGTTGAAACTCCTGCAGGTTCTCGACCGGCGCTCAGTTCCGTTTCGGCTCAGTGTTGTCGGCGAGAGTTTCCGGAAGCATCCGCCGGCATTTGGCCAGATCCGTGAGGCGTTCGGCCAGCGGATAGAGCAGTGGGGCTTTCTTGAAAGCCGGGCGGACTATGACCGGTTGTTACGCCAGGCGGATATGGTTGTTTCGACAGCCCTGCATGATTTCCAGGGATTGTCGATGCTGGAGGCCATGGCATCCGGATGTGTGCCCCTGGCCCCCGACCGGCTGGCCTACCCGGAGTATGTGCCGGACGACTGCCGATACCAGAGTCGTGAACAGGCCGCGGACCCGGAAGCAGAGGCTGCGGCAGACTGCCTCGAACGGGTGATGCGATGCCAGCCAAAGGCCTGCAGGCCGGATGCCTGGCGGGCATCGGTGCTGGCAGTACAATACCAGTCTCTCTTTGATGCCCTGATCCATGCCGGGAAGAGCGACCTTACTTTTTCATCACGGCTTTGATAGACTCCGCGCCCTCTTTTCGGCCGATGCCTGATTTTCATCAGAGATACTGAAACCAGACTGTGACGATCCTTCCACCCTAGCATTCAGACTTCCCTTCTCCCTCGATAGTCCAGCAAGGCTTGAGCATCCAGCCGGTATATCGTCATCGGCCAAGTGGATTCGTTTCTCTCGATATCTTGCTCACGGAATAGCGACTGTCATGGTTTTTCTCCAGACTCTGGCTCCACAGGAATAGGCCTGGTGTCTGTTGCCCGGCTTTTGAAACCTTTAATCGGATTAAACGAATATGCTCAGCAGAATACGAAACAACTGGTTCTCCAATGTTCGGGGCGATCTGCTCGCTGGTATCGTTGTGGCCCTCGCCCTGATTCCGGAGGCCATCGCCTTTTCCATCATTGCAGGAGTGGACCCGAAAGTGGGGCTTTATGCTTCCTTCTGTATTGCTGTGGTGATTGCGTTCGTGGGCGGTCGCCCCGGGATGATTTCAGCTGCCACCGGCGCCATGGCATTGCTGATGGTCACGCTGGTGAAAGAACATGGTCTCGAATACCTGCTCGCCGCGACCCTGCTCACGGGTGTGTTTCAGATTGTTGCAGGCTACCTCAAGCTGGGGGCACTGATGCGGTTTGTCTCCCGTTCGGTGGTGACCGGGTTTGTGAATGCGCTGGCGATCCTTATTTTCATGGCGCAGTTGCCCGAGCTGACCGACGTCACCTGGCATGTCTATGCCATGACCGCCGCAGGCCTGGCGATCATCTACCTGTTCCCGCTGGTTCCGGTGATCGGCAAGATCCTTCCGTCACCGCTGGTGTGCATCATCTCTCTCACGGCCGTTGCCATGATCCTGGGTCTGGATATCCGCACCGTGGGCGATATGGGTGAATTGCCGGATACCCTGCCGGTGTTCCTGTGGCCGGATGTGCCGCTCAACCTCGAGACGCTGATGATTATCCTGCCGTATTCCCTGGGGCTTGCCGTGGTCGGCCTGCTGGAATCCATGATGACCGCGACCATCGTGGACGACCTGACCGACACCACCAGCGACCGTAATCGCGAATGCAAGGGCCAGGGCGTGGCCAACATCGGTGCCGGGCTACTCGGTGGCATGGCCGGTTGCGCGATGATTGGCCAGTCCATCATCAACATCAAGTCCGGTGGTCGTACCCGGCTCTCCACCTTCACCGCCGGTGCTTTCCTGTTGGTGATGGTGCTGGTGTTGGACCAGTGGCTGGTCCAGATACCCATGGCGGCGCTGGTGGCGGTGATGATCATGGTGTCGATTGGTACCTTCAGCTGGGAGTCCATCAGAAATCTCCGGGAACACCCGCTCTCAACCAACATCGTCATGGTGGTTACCGTGATCGTGGTGGTGGCGACTCACAACCTCGCCTTTGGGGTACTGGCTGGCGTACTTCTGGCTGCCCTGTTCTTCGCCAACAAGGTGGGCCATTACATGCTGGTGACGTCGGACTATGACCAAGCGTCCGATACGCGACGCTACAACGTGGTGGGTCAGGTGTTCTTCAGCTCTTCCGAGAAGTTCATCGAAACCTTTGACTTCAAGGAAGCCGTCGACAATGTGGTAATCGACCTGGGCCGGGCTCATTTCTGGGATATCACGGCCGTGGGTGCACTGGACAAGGTGGTCGTCAAGTTCCGCCGGGAAGGTGCCGATGTCGAGGTGGTTGGCCTGAATGAGGCCAGTGCCACCATCGTTGACCGCTTTGGCGTGCACGACAAGCCTGATGCTGTGGATCAGTTGATGGCCCACTGACCAAAGGCTGGTCGATGCATCGAAAGCCTGGCCGCTTGCGGCCGTCAGCAGCCCTGCCTAGACTCATGACTGTTGGATGGTTATGACAAGGAGAAGCGGCCATGGCGTTCCAGACCCTTGATGGCAACGAAGCTGTGGCCTCGGTGGCTTATCGCCTGAGTGAGACCATTGCCATCTATCCGATCACCCCGGCGTCGGTGATGGGCGAACATGCCGACGACTGGGCGGCTCTTGGCCGTCCCAATCTCTGGGGGCAGGTTCCCAGTGTGGTGGAAATGCAGTCCGAAGCCGGAGCCGCCGGGGCCGTGCACGGAGCCCTGCAGGCGGGCTCGCTGGTGACCACCTTCACTGCTTCCCAGGGGCTGCTGTTGATGCTGCCCAACCTGTTCAAGATTGCCGGTGAGCTCTCGCCGTTCTGCATGCACATTGCCGCCCGCAGTGTTGCCACCCATGCCCTGTCGATCTTCTGCGACCATTCCGATGTGATGACCGCCCGCGGCACGGGCTTTGCGCTGCTGGCTTCCGGGTCGGTTCAGGAAGCCCAGGATCTCGCCGCCATCGGCCACGCGGTCACCCTGGAGGCTCGGGTGCCGGTGATGCATTTCTTTGATGGCTTCCGAACCTCCCATGAAATCTCCAAGATTGCCGCCCTGAGCGATGAGCAACTGCAGGGCCTGGTGTCCCATGAAGGGGTGGCGGCCCATCGTGAGCGTCGAATGACCCCGGACCGGCCGGTGGTTCGGGGCACCTCCCAGAATCCCGACGCGTTTTTCCAGTCCCGGGAGGCCACAAACCCGTTTTACCAGGCCTTCCCGGAGAAGCTGGAATCGGTGATGGAGCGGTTTGCCGAGGTCACCGGGCGGCGGTACCGGCTGTTTGATTATGTGGGGCATCCCGAGGCGGAGCGGGTGGTCATCCTGATGGGGTCCGGGGCGGAATGCGCCCACGAGACGGTGGACTGGCTGCTTGGGCAGGGGGAGAAGGTCGGTGTACTCAAGGTGCGCCTGTTCCGGCCCTTTGCTACCGACCGTTTCCTGGCGGCGCTGCCCAATACCGTGAAGCATCTGGCAGTGCTGGACCGGACCAAGGAGCCCGGAGCCCAGGGCGAGCCGCTGTTGCTGGAGGTCAGTGGGGCGCTGATGGAAGCCTGGAGCCGGGGTGAGCGGCAGATCCTGCCCCGGGTGATCGGAGGCCGGTACGGTCTGTCTTCCCGTGAATTCACCCCGGCGATGGTGTGCGCCATTTTTGACGAGCTGCAGAGTGAGGCGCCGAAAACGCGTTTCACCGTCGGTGTTCGTGACGATGTTACCCGGTTGTCGCTGGAGGTGGATGAAGAACTGGATATCGAATCGCCAAAAACCCGCCGGGCCCTGTTCTTCGGGCTGGGGTCCGACGGCACTGTCAGCAGCAACAAGGCCAGTATCAAGATCCTGGGCGAGGGCACGGACCTCTTTGCCCAGGGGCATTTCGTCTATGACTCCAAGAAATCCGGGGCCACCACGGTTTCCCATTTGCGGTTTGGCCCCTTGCCCATCCGTTCCAGTTACCAGATCCGCAAGGCCCAGTTTGTGGCCATTCATGCACCCCAGTTCCTCGAGCGATTCGATGTTCTGGAGCACGCTGCCGACGGCGCAACGGTACTGCTGAATGTTCCCTGGTCAAAGGATGAGACCTGGGACCGTTTGTCGGTCGAAGTCCAGCGGGTGCTGGTGGAGCGCAAGGCCCGCCTGTATGTCATCGATGCAGCGGAAGTTGCGGAGAAAGCTGGACTAGAGCGGCGCATCAACACGGTGATGCAGGTGTGCTTCTTTGCCCTGGCCGACATCCTGCCAAAGGACGAGGCAATCGCCCGCATCAAGGACGCCATCCGCGAAACCTGGGGTCGTCGCGGGTCGGAGGTGGTTCGCCGTAACGTGGAGGCGGTGGATTCCGCACTGGACAACCTGCATGAAGTACCGGTACCGGACAAGGTGACGGCGACCCGCACCCGACCCCCAAGGGTGCCGGAGGATGCGCCGGACTTCGTACAGAAAGTCACGCGGCTGTTGATGGACGGCCAGGGCGACAAGCTGCCCGTGAGCGCCTTCCCGCTGGATGGCACCTGGCCCTCGGGTACCAGTCAGTTCGAGAAACGCTCCATTGCCCAGGAAATTCCGATCTGGGAGCCCGATCTGTGCGTGCAGTGCAACTTCTGCGCGATGATTTGCCCCCATACCGCCATCACCAGCAAGGTCTTCGAGCCGGAGGCGGCGCGAAATGGTCCGGAATCCTTCGAGGCCGTTCCCGAAACCCACACAGCGGAACTGGAAGGTCTGGACTACCGGATTCAGGTGGCGCCGGAGGACTGCACGGGTTGTGGCCTGTGTGTGGAAGTATGTCCTGCCAAGGACCGCACCCAGCCCAAGCGCAAGGCCATCAACATGCAGCCTATGGAGGAGCATCGCGAGGCAGAGGCGGAAAATCTGAAGTTCCTGCGCAGCTTGCCGGATGTTCCCAGGGACCGTATTCCCCGGGATTTCAAATCGCTGCCGTTGTTGATCCCGTTGTTCGAATACTCCGGCGCTTGCGCCGGCTGCGGCGAGACGCCCTACATCCGCCTGCTCACCCAGTTACTGGGTGACCGCCTGCTGCTTGCCAATGCCACCGGTTGTTCCTCCATTTATGGCGGCAACCTGCCCACCACACCGTATACGGTGAATGCCGATGGCCGGGGGCCGACCTGGAACAATTCGTTGTTCGAGGATGCGGCGGAACTGGGTCTGGGCATGCGTCTGGGACTGGACAAGCTGGTGGGACGAGCCCGACAGTTGCTGGATGGCATGAGCGAACGTTTGCCTCGAGAACTTTACAGCGACCTGACCGGCCCCTGCGCCACCCTCGACGAGGCGGCCATGGCGGCACGGCGAAAGGCGGTCGCAAGATTGCGGGACTGGCTGGCGGATCAGCAGGGCGAGGAGGTGCAGGAACTGGCGAGTCTGGCCGATGAGCTGTGCCCCAAGAGCGTATGGGTCATTGGTGGTGATGGCTGGGCCTACGACATCGGTTACGGCGGCCTGGACCACGCCCTGGCCTCCGGTCGGAACCTCAAGCTGCTGGTCCTGGATACCGAGGTGTATTCCAACACCGGCGGTCAGCAGTCAAAAGCCACGCCCATGGGCGCGATTGCCAAGTTTGCGGCTGCCGGCAAGGAAACCCGCAAGAAAGACCTGGGCTTGCTGGCCATGAGTTATGGCCATGTTTACGTGGCTCAGATTGCCATGCAGTCCCACAGTAACCAGACCACCAAAGCTCTGCAGGAGGCCGAAAGCTTCGATGGCCCCGCGCTGATCATTGCCCACAGCCCCTGTATCGCCCATGGCTACGACCTCGTGCATTCACCGGCACAGCAAAAGCGGGCGGTGGACAGCTGGGCCTGGCCGATCTACCGCTTCGATCCCAGGCGCATAGACGAGGGCCTGCCGCCCCTACAGCTGGACTCTTTGCGCCTGAAAGTTCCGATGAAAACCTACATGCAGGAGGAAGCCCGCTTCCGAATGCTCGAATTGCGGGATCCGGAAAGGTATGAGCAGCTTGTCGCCGCCGCCACCGAGGCGGCGCAGGACCAACGGGAACTCTATAAACAGCTGGCGGGCATCCATTTTGAGCCCCATGAACATCCGGAATCCGGACAGGGGAAGGGGGAATCACATGACTGAGTTGACAACCCGATGGCTCGGGCTGGACCTGCACTCGCCTCTGGTGGTGGGTGCCAGCCCGCTGACCGATGATCTTGATGCCCTAAAGGCCTGTGTCGACGCGGGCGCCGGTGCCGTGGTGATGCATTCGCTGTTCGAAGAGCAGCTGGTGGCGGAGCAGATGGCGGCCCATCGCTTCATCGATTCCCGGATCAATATGGATGCCGAGGCGCGCTCGTTCTTTCCCGGATCGGAGATGTTCGAGGTGGGCTCCGGCAGTTACCTCAAGCGCCTGGAGCTGCTGCGGAACGGGCTGGATGTCCCGGTGATTGCCTCACTGAACGGCATTTCGCCCGGTGGCTGGACCCACCACGCCCGGGAGCTGGAAGACGCCGGCGCGGAGGCCATCGAGCTCAATCTTTACGATCTGGCCACCGATCCCGCCGATACGGCGGCAAGGCTGGAACAGCGGCAGCTGGAGGTGGTGCGTTCGGTGGTGGAGCAGGTTTCAATTCCGGTGAGCGTCAAGCTGTCACCGTTCTACTCGGCATTACCCGCCTTCGTGGCGGGTCTGGAAGCGGCGGGCGCCCGAGGACTGGTGCTGTTCAACCGCTTCTATCAGCCGGATATCGATCTGGACGAGCTGACCCTGAGCCGGGAGGTGGTTCTGTCCAGTAGTGCGGAATTGCCCCTTCGGTTGCACGCCGTGGCCATGCTGTTCAATCGCACCGGTCTGGAAATGGCGGTCTCCGGAGGCGTCCATACCGGTGACGATGCAGCCAAGGCTTTGCTTTCCGGCGCCACCGCGGTGCAGGTGGTGTCCGCCCTGTTGGCGGAGGGGACGCAGGCCCTGGCCCGGATCAGAAGCGCCATGGATCAGCGACTGTCATCGATGGGTTACAGCACCCTGGCTGACGCCCGGGGAGCCCTGTCACTGGACAACGCACCGGATTCACAGACCTGGGAGCGCCTGAACTACGCCCGCCTTTTACACGGCTGGCAATGACAGTCAAAGGCCCTGCTCGGGCACTTCCCGGATCCGGCCATGCTCATCGATCGCTACGTAGACAAACAGCCCCTCGGTGACTTTTCTGGGGTTTTTCGCAGCACGGTCCAGGGTCCAGACCTCCACATTGATTCTCATGGAGCTGCGGCCGATGTCCACCAGCTCACAGTAGCACCCAACCTGGGAGCCCACCCGCAACGGCGACAGAAACTCCATCCGGTCCATGGCCACGGTGGCATTGCGGCCCTGGGAGATCCGCCCCGCCATGGTGGCGGCAGCGAGATCCATTTGCTTTACCAGCCAGCCGGCAAATACATCACCGTTGGCGTTGGTGTCTGCGGGAAGGGGGATTACCTGGAGGATGAGTTCGCCCCGGGGGGCGGGTTTGTCATCGTCGAAAGCCGTCATGGAGCCTGCCTTTGATAAGTCTGGAATTATTGTAAACCCGCATGTTAACGGCCTGAACGCGTGCTGCAAGAAAATTTGCGCGATGGCGACTATATTTCAGAAGTTGTAACAAACTTGTCACAGAGACCTCCTAGGATGCACTCATCGGTAAAGCACATCCGACACAACGTCCTAACCAAATAATGGAGACTTGACGTGATGAAACTGAACAAAGTACTCGCAAGTGTTGCGCTGGCTGGCTCTGTCGCCGCCATGTCCACACCGGCCATGGCCCGTGACACCATCAGCATCGTGGGTTCCTCCACTGTTTATCCGTTCGCGACCGTGGTTGCCGAGCGTTTTGGCCGTACCACCGACTTCCCGACTCCGAAGCTGGAATCCACCGGCTCCGGCGGCGGTCTGAAGCTGTTCTGTGAAGGTGTGGGTACCCAGCACCCGGACATCACCAACGCATCACGTCGCATGAAGAAGAGTGAATTCGAAAACTGTCAGGCCAACGGTGTCAAGGAAATCACCGAGGTTCGTATCGGCGCTGACGGTATCGTTATCGCCAACTCCAAGGACGCTCCGAAGCTGGATCTGAGCCTGGAGCAGGTGTTCCTGGCACTGGCCAAGGAAGTTCCTGATCCCAAGGGCGGCGACAAGCTGGTGGCCAACCCGTACCAGAAGTGGAGCGACATCGACTCCAGCCTGCCGGACATGGAAATCAGCGTGATGGGTCCCCCTCCGACTTCCGGTACCCGTGACGCCTTCGTTGAAATCGCCATGCAGGGTGGCTGCAAGCAGTACGATTTCATCAAGAACATGGCCAAGAACGACATGAAGTCCGTGTGCCACAGCATGCGTGAAGACGGTCCGTTCGTTGAAGCCGGCGAGAATGACAACCTGATCGTGCAGCGTCTGGCTCAGGATCCGGATACTCTGGGTATCTTTGGCTACAGCTTCCTGATGGAAAACTCCGGTCA
Source organism: Marinobacter sp. (assembly GCF_046484525.1). Lineage (GTDB taxonomy): Bacteria > Pseudomonadota > Gammaproteobacteria > Pseudomonadales > Oleiphilaceae > Marinobacter. The sequence continues at coordinate 38,215 of NZ_JAWOIS010000049.1, read as the reverse complement.
GATCCAGGCTGCCACCGTAAACGGTGTTGAACCGACTCCGGAGTCCATCGCTTCGGAAGACTACCCGGTTGCCCGTTCCCTGTTCTTCTACATCAAGAACGCCCACGTCGGTGTTGTTCCGGGTATCCAGGAGTACGTGGCCGAGTTCACCAGCGAAGGCGCCTGGGGTGACAACGGCTACCTGGTAGACGTAGGTCTGATTCCGAACCCGCGCGAGCAGCGTATGGCCACTGCCAAGGCCGTCAAGGAACTGAAGCCGATGACTGGCAACGAGCTGTAAAGCGCTGCCGTCACGGGTCAGGGATGACAAAATAAGGAACGCGGGCCATATGGTCCGCGTTCCTTTGTTACGTTCAAGTGAATATTTCTGGCCAGCAAGCTGGCAGAATAGACGGCTAATCGAACGAACACGCCATCAACACAGAGATTGTTATGCAGACGGCTAATCTTTTGCCTCTGGTTCTGGTTCTTGCGGTTATTGCCTATGGGCTCGCGTATATGCGGTCCAGGGCGGTGGCGGCACCACTGGGCGGAATCCGGAACCTCAAGGCGCTTCCATTTTACTACGCAGCCAGGGCGGCACTGTGGTCTGCCATACCCGCGCTGATTGTGTTGGCGGCCTGGGCCGGATTCGAGGGTAAGGTGATACAAGGCATTGTGATTGCCTCATTGCCTCAGGATGCCTGGCCCAATTCTCCCGGTGAAGCCAGCCTGGTCTTGTCTCAGATCAGTAACGTGGCCGCGGGCAAACTGAATGCTGATTTCGTGCCTGAGCACATTGCCGGCGCTGCCGGTCTGCTGGAATCTCTGAGAGACCAGAGCGCCAACTTCAAAGCCATTCTGGTGTTATTGATTACGGTGTTGGGGGCGGCCTTTGCCTGGAGCCGGGTCGCGCCCCACGTCAATGCCCGGGAAAACGTCGAACGAACGCTCCGGCGCATTTTTTTCGTGTGCGCTGCGGTTGCGGTTCTGACCACCGTCGGCATCGTGTTCTCGGTGATTTTTGAAACAGTGCGCTTCTTCGGCAGAGTGCCGGTAACCGAATTCCTTTTCGGCACTTCCTGGAGTCCGCAGACCGCCTTGCGTGCTGACCAGGTTGGTTCTGACGGTGCCTTCGGTATGATCCCGCTATTCACCGGGACCCTGCTGATTTCGGCCATCGCCCTGCTGGTTGCGGTGCCCGTCGGGCTGCTTTCGGCCATCTATCTATCCGAATACGCCTCGAGGCGAATGCGCGCGACGGTCAAGCCTCTTCTGGAGATGCTGGCTGGCGTACCAACTGTGGTTTACGGTTTTTTTGCCGCCCTGACGGTCGCACCGTTCATTCGTGACCTGGCGGAAATGATCGGTCTGGAGGCCTCTTCCCAAAGCGCCCTCGCGGCAGGACTGGTGATGGGCATCATGATCATCCCTTTCGTTTCCTCGCTGTCTGATGACGTGATCAACGCCGTACCGCAGAACCTGCGGGATGGCTCCCTGGCACTGGGTGCAACCCAGTCCGAAACGATGAAGAACGTGATCTTTCCGGCGGCTCTGCCGGGAATCATTGGCGGCATTTTGCTGGCGGCGTCACGGGCGATCGGCGAGACCATGATCGTGGTCATGGCAGCGGGCTTGGCGGCCAACCTTACCGCCAACCCCCTGGAATCGGTTACCACCGTGACGGTGCAGATTGCCACCTTGCTGGTGGGTGATCAGGAGTTCGACAGCGCCAAGACCCTGTCGGCCTTTGCCCTGGGCATGATGCTCTTTATTGTCACCCTGCTGCTGAATGTCATCGCACTCAAGATTGTTCGTAAATATAGGGAACAGTATGACTGATCAACGTTCTCAGGCGGAGCTTGTCCGTCAGTCCCTGAAGCGTCGGTACCGGAAGGAACGCCGGTTTCGGCTTTATGGTCTTGTGGCCATTTTTGTCGCCCTGGCGTCCCTGGTCATTCTGTTTGCTGACATTATTGGCAAAGGCCACACCGGGTTTATCAAGACCACCATCACTCTGGATCTGAGGCTGAATTCGGACTCCATGTATCTGGATGATCCGACGGACCCTGACCAGCGCTCCATGGCCGATTTCAATGCGCCGATTATTGCGGCGCTCCAGGAGTATTTCCCGGAGGCCGAAGGCCCATCGGCGCGGCGTGAGCTGAGTCGACTGGTGGGAAGCTATGCCGCCAACGATGTCAGTGACTTCCTCGAAAACAACCCGGAGTTGCTGAATACCACTCAGACCATGGAATTTCTTGCCCATGACATGGTGTCGGTGTACGTGAAGCATGCGGACGATCCCAGCTACAGCATCCGGCTCTCGGAACAGCAGCAGCAATGGGTGGATGAGTTGTTGGAGCGGGGAGTGATTGATACCGGCTTCAATGACGTTCTGTTCAGCCGCGGTGACTCCCGGGAGCCCGGCAATGCCGGTATTCTGGGCGCTATCGTTGGCTCATTACTGACCATGCTGGTTACCCTGGCCATCTCTTTTCCCATGGGGATTGCGGCGGCGATCTATCTGGAAGAGTTTGCGCCCCAGAACAGGATTACTGACTTTATCGAGGTCAACATCAATAACCTGGCGGCGGTACCATCCATCATCTTCGGCCTGTTGGGCCTGGCGGTGTTTATCGGCCTGTTCGGCATGCCCCGCTCGGTACCGGTGGTCGGTGGCATGGTACTGGCACTGATGACGCTGCCCACCATTATTATTTCCAGCCGGGCGGCCATCAAAAGTGTTCCGCCCTCCATTCGGGAAGCGGCTGAGGGCATCGGTGCATCCAAAATGCAGGTGGTCCTGCATCATGTGGTCCCGCTGGCGATGCCCGGGATGCTCACCGGTTCCATCATCGGTATGGCACAGGCGCTGGGTGAAACAGCCCCGCTGCTGCTGATCGGTATGGTGGCCTTCATTGTCGATGTGCCGGATGGATTTTTCAGTTCGGCAACGGTGCTTCCCGTTCAGATCTATTTGTGGGCCAGCAGCTCTGAACAGGGCTTTGTTGAGCTGGCCTCCGCCGGAATCATGGTCCTGCTGGCCTTTATGATTACCATGAATGCATTGGCCATCTGGCTCCGTAAGCGACTTGAGCGCCGGTGGTAAGGAGATTATCCATGAATACTATGAATTCAACCGTAACGAGCGAAGCTGGTATGCCTGAAGAAACAGCGATCCCGGCCCAGGAAGAAAGACCGGCAGAAACCGTGATCGAGGAAGGCCGGACCGTTGGCCACCCCTTCGCGGACGATGCGAAGTTCAAGCTGCGCAATGTCGAGGTATTCTACGGCCAGGACCGCGCCATCAAGAATATCAGCCTGGATATCGCCCGCAACGAGGTGATTGCCTTCATCGGACCCTCAGGTTGCGGCAAGTCCACCTTCCTGCGTTGTCTGAACCGAATGAACGACAGCATTGATATCTGTCGGGTCAAGGGTTCGCTGCAACTGGATGACCACGATATCTACGATCCCAAGCGGGATGTGGTAGAGCTGCGTGCCCGGGTGGGCATGGTGTTCCAGAAGCCCAACCCCTTCCCAAAGTCCATCTACGACAACGTCGCCTATGGTCCGCGTATCCACGGCCTGGCTAACCGGAAGTCGGATCTGGACGAGATTGTTGAGAACAGCCTGCGTAAAGCGGGCCTGTGGGATGAGGTCAAGGATCGTCTGGATGCCACCGCGACGGGTATGTCCGGTGGTCAGCAGCAGCGACTGTGTATTGCCCGTGCCATTGCGGTCAGCCCGGAAGTGATTTTGATGGACGAGCCCTGCTCGGCACTGGATCCCATCGCCACTGCCAAGGTGGAAGAACTGATTGCGGAAATGTCAGAGAGTTACACTATCGTGATCGTGACCCACTCCATGCAGCAAGCGGCGCGGGTGTCCCACCGTACGGCCTATTTCCACCTCGGCCATCTGGTGGAAGTGAACGAGACCAACAAGGTATTCACCTCGCCGGAACATGAACTGACCGAATCCTACATCACCGGTCGCTTCGGCTGATTCCGGATCCGAGGAATTTTGGAGAAAGATAGTATGCCTACAAAGAAGGATGATGTTTACGGGGATCATATCTCCCATAAGTTCAACGATGAGCTCATGGAGCTCAAGACCGAATTCCTGAAAATGGGCGGTATGGTCGAAGCCCAGGTGGAGAATGCCATCCAGGCCCTGGTGGACGGCGACGGCCACCTTGCTGAGCAGATCCGCGCCAAGGACAAACAGGTCGACAAGATGGAGGTCGACCTGGACGAGGAGGCGACCCTGATCATTGCCCGTCGCCAGCCTACTGCCCGGGACCTGCGACTGGTCATTTCCGTGATCAAGATGGTGGCGGACCTGGAGCGGGTCGGCGATGAAGCCAAGAAGATCGCCAAGCTCGCGATCAAGTTGTCCGAGGAAGGCCAGGCGCCGCGGGGCTATGTGGAGGTGCGCCACATCGGCACCCATGTGCTCGGCATGCTGCACGACTCCCTGGATGCCTTCGCCCGGCTCGATTCCGAGCAAGCGCTCCGCATCATGAAGGAAGACAAGCGGGTGGATGAAGAATACCAGGCCGCGGCCCGTACCCTGCTGACCTTCATGATGGAAGACACCCGTAACATCTCGCGCTGCATGTCGGTGATGTGGGTACTCCGTGCCCTGGAGCGAGTGGGGGACCACGCCTGCAACATCGCCGAGAACGTGATCTTCATGGTCAAGGGCGAGGATGTGCGCCACACGCCGGTGGAAGAAGCCGAGCGGGTGGTTGGTCGCTGACTTGGAGTTTGCTTCCAGGTCGGGGTCAGATGAAAGCTTTCATCTGACCCCTTTTTCATGTTCTGGCCCCGTCCCGTGTTCACCCCTCAGGCCTGCTTCATCTTGTCGGTATACGGCGGCCAGCCAAACGGCTTGCCGGCCAGCAGGTGCAGATGGATATGGAACACGGTCTGCCCGGCATTCTCCCCGCAGTTCATGACCGTCCGGTAGCCATCCTCGGCAAAACCCATCTCCTTCGCCAGCTTGCTGGCCACGTAATACAGGTGCCCCACCAGTTCCCGGTCGCCTTCCTCGATGTCGTTGATGGAGGCAATGGCCTTCTTTGGAATCACCAGCAGGTGCACCGGCGCCTGGGGATTGATGTCCCTGAACGCGAGGCTGATATCGTCCTCGTAGACGATGTCGGCGGGGATTTCGCGGTTGATGATCTTGGAGAAAATCGTCTCTGCCATGGTGGCTCCTTATTTGTTTTCAGTAGTGATCGTTTACAGCTGGCCCAGGCCTGGTAGCCGTTCGGTAAGCTGCTTGAGGACCGCCGGCAACTGGTCGTCTATGCCCATGGCGTAACGGGCGACCCGATTGCGGGCAAAGGGCAGGGCGCGGGCAGTGCCCAGGCCCAGGTTGCGCAGCAGGTGGACCGGTGGAATACGATTGCTGAACAGATGGTAGAACAGATCCATGGTCATCATCATCCGCCGGTTGGCGGGGCGGCGTTCCTGCTCGTAGCGGGCGAGCCAGGCCGGATTGGCCGGATCGCCATCGGCACGGACGGCTTCCCGGATCATGGCTTGAAGCCTCTGGGCGTCCTGGAATCCGAGGTTCACGCCCTGGCCTGCCAGTGGGTTGATGGTGTGGGCTGCATCGCCCGCCAGAACCATTCTCCCGGCAAAATAATGCTTGGCGTGCTGGCGGGCAATGGGAAAGCTGGCCCGCGCATCAATGTGGGTCAGTACCGGCAGATCTTCCGGGAAAGCACTCTGAATCTCGGCCCTCAGGGCCTCGTCGTCCAGGCTTTTCAGGCATGCCAGCTGCTCGGGAGCATCGTACCAGACCAGTGACGCCCAGCTTTCCCCGGGGAAGGCCTCACCGGCATTGTGCAGCGGCAGGAAGGCCCGGGGTCCGGAGGGGTAGAAGCCCTGCCAGGTGATGTCCTCCACTGCACCTCGATAACGCACCGAAATGACCATGGCTTGCTGGCCGTACTGGTCCCGGGTGACACCGATCCCGGCCATATCGCGGATGCGGGATTGGGCACCATCGGCACCGATCACCAGTCTGGCACTCAGGGTTTGGCCATCCTCCAGGGTGATCGTCGCATGGTCCTCATCCTGGGCCACACTGGCAACACCGGAGCCCGCCAGGATGGAAACGCCCGGCCCTGCCTCGGCAGCCTGCCAGAGTGCCTGCTGGGTGACGGAATTTTCCACGATGTGTCCCAGGTGTGGAGCGCCCAGATCCATGGCGTCGAAGGTTACTTCCGTCAACCCGCGTGGCACCAGGTTGCTGAGGGGGTGCGGAGTCTCGTCCCAGACCGCCAGGCGGCGGTAGGGTGTGGCTCGCATGTCGAGAATGCGAGACCAGGCGCCCAGGCTGTCCAGGTAGCGTTCGCTACCAACACTCAGGGCCGATACACGGATATTGGGGGCTGTCCGAGGGTCGAATGGCGGTACGGCAGCCCGGTCGATCATGGCGACCGATAGGCCCTCACGGCCGAGTCCGGTGGCAAGTGCAGCACCGACCATGCCGGCGCCGACAATGACAATATCAAATGCTTGAGTCATAGCGGGTTCCTGTCTGATGCCGTCAGTTTACGCGATGGAGGCATTCAGACAAGCGACCCGGATAAACCCGGGGTCGGGTTGTCAGTAGCCGGCGGCTCCGGACACCCGTTCCTCGTCCAGATCCCGATGCCGACGGCGTTTCACCAGCCAGGCTGGTTTGCGGGCGCCGGGTTTTACGAAGCCCTGGTTCAGTACCATCGGCTGCACCAGGTTCATGAAGTCTGAGGTCTTCATATGCACTGATTCGGTATGGCTGCCGGCCGCGAAAGCCAGCTCCGGCTGTTCCGTCAGGGACTCGGCGCAATAGACGGTCATGCCGAACAGGTTGCCAAACGGTGGCATGGCACCCACTTCACAGTTCGGGAAGCGATCCTGGAATTCCTGTTCATCGGCCAGATCGACAAAATCGGTATCGAGAATCTGTGACAGGCGGTCCCAGCGGATACGCCAGGTGGCAGGCATCACCAGCATGGCCATCTTGCCATCGAGTTCGATGATGACGGTCTTGACGACGCGGTCGCCTGCTATCTTGACGTGATGGGCCAGTTGCTGGGCCGTGAACGCCGGGGGGTGGGACAGGCACATGTATTCCACACCTGCCTGGTCGAGGTAATCTTTCAACTGCTGTACCGGCATAGCGACAACCTCCTACCAGCAATGACAGCGTCCCGGAGCCGTTGAACGTTGAGGAACCTGGCTCCGTCGGGGTTCGGCAGGGTGCCGGTTCAACACCCCGCCTTTACTGCTCATCTTAGTTGAGGTTACGCAGTTTGCGAGTAACCGGATGTATCAATTGCGATACGGTTCACTCGGTTTTATACAGATGAACGTCGCGCTGGGGGAACGGGATGCTGATGCCCTCCGCGTCGAAGGCCTTCTTCACGCGCTCCTGCATATCCCAGTAGAACGGCCACAGATCAGCGGACTTGGTCCAGGCGCGGACAGTCAGGTCGACGGAGCTCTCACCCAGAGCGCCCACCACGATCAGCGAAGCCGGATCTTTCAGGGCCCGCTCGTCTTCTTCGATCAACCGCTTGCAGATGTCCTTGGCCTTGTCGATATCGTCGGCATAGCCGATACCGAAGGTCATGTCGCAGCGACGAGTTTCATAGGCGCTGAGGTTGGTCAGGCTGGCATTGGCCAACTGGCCGTTAGGGATGACGATCCGGCGGTTATCGAAGGTGTCGACAATGGTGTACAGAATGTTGATTTCACGCACCGAGCCGAGGTAGCCCTGGGCTTCGATCACATCGCCAACCTTGAACGGCTTGAAGATCAGAATCAGCACGCCGCCGGCAAAGTTGGCCAGGCTACCCTGCAGGGCCAGACCGACCGCCAGACCGGCAGCACCGATAATGGCGATAAAGGAAGTGGTGGCAATGCCCACCATGGACGCCACGGAGATCAGCAGCAGGATCTTGAGGATCACCCCGATCAGGCCGCAAAGGAACTTGTTGAGGGTGGGGTCTTTCTGGCCGAGCTTGTGGTCAAGAATTGCTATGAACTTGTTGATCAACCACATACCGATTACCAGAGTGATGATCGCCAGCACCACCTTGGGGGCGTAAGTCATCACAAGGGCCAGTGCCTGGTCCAGCAGTTCGGATGATGCGCCCCCGTCGGCGCCAATGAGAGCTTCCATCAAGGGACTCCTTGTTCCTTAGAGTTTTTCAGAGTGAGTTCAGGCTTCGGAAAAGCTGACAAAACCGGTATCTTCCAGCCTTGGTTATAGCAGACATTTGCGTCAGGCATATAACAGGTAGAGTCCGGCGAGTCTGGAGTTCTACGCAGACCGCGCCAGGTTGGCTTGCTCAATGATGACTTCGGGGCCTCCACGGACAAGAATCCGCCCCTCTTTCTGGCTGAGCTGGTAATCGTACATGGGGTCGTAGTAGTCGGTCAGGAGCACTTCGATCCAGGCATCGTGGCCGTGCAGGTCGCCCTGCTTCTCCTGGGTCGACAGGGCGGTTTCCATCAGCGCCCGGAGTTGCTTGTGGCGCTCGCCGCCGAGGCGTTTGCGGATGCGGTCCATGGCGGACAACAGGTAGTCGCGGAAGTTTAGCCAGCCGGCCGTCTCGCCGTCCCGGGCCACGTAGTCGGCATGCATGTTTTCCACGTAGTCCTTGCGGATGATGGCGACACGTTTTTCCATCGGTTGTTCCAGCACCAGCAGGGGCGCTCTGGCCATATGTTCCCGCAGGCTTTCCGGCAGGGCACAGCGACCGATCAGACGGCTCTCGTCTTCCAGGTAAATCGGGCCGCCGGTCAGGTGATGGGCTTTGAGCATGGCCACCGACAGGCGGTTCTCGAAATCGATCTGGGAAGGCTGGGGCGTGACCCGGCGGCCGAAACTCGAGCCACGGTGGTTGGCCTGGCCCTCCAGGTCCACCGGGTTGGGCAGGCGGTGCAGAACGCGGGTCTTACCGGTGCCGGTGCGTCCGCTAAGCACCCGGAATTCGCTCTTTTCGATCAGTTCCTCGAGGCTGTCGATCAGGAACCGTCGCAGGGCCTTGTAGCCACCCTTGACCAGCGGGTAATCGATGCCCGATTCCTTGATCCACTGCTGGGTCAGGCGGGAGCGTAGTCCGCCACGGAAACAGAACAGGTAACCCTCCGGATGGCGGGCAACAAACCGTTTCCAGGCCTCGATGCGTCGGGCCTTGATATCGCCGGAGACCAGCTGATGGCCAAGCTCAATGGCCTTGTCCTGGCCCTTTTCCTTATAGCAGATCCCGACCCGGTGCCGTTCCTCATCGTTCATCAGTGGCGCATTCTCGGCAGTGGGAAAGCTGCCCCTGGCAAACTCCACCGGTGCCCGGACATCCATCAGCGGCACGTCGTTGAGGAACAGGGACAGGTAGTTATCGGTGTCTGGTCGGGTCGCCATTGCACGGACCTGGAGGTTGAAAATGTGAGGCGAGAGTATAACGGATCCGGTGTCTTTCTGCCCATTCGCCGCTCTCTTCGCACCACCGCGCGGGTACAATGGCCAGCCTTGTGAATCGGGATCTGGAGGGATGATGTCACCGGAACGGTTGAATAAACACTTGCGCAAAACCCTGAGCCGGGGACGGGTGGCAGAGACACGGCCCGCGGGCTGCCCAGAAATCTCCCTGTACCTGTTTGACCCAGCGGTGCTGGAGGGCCCCCTGTCCCATGACGAGGCCCAGGCAGTGGTGGCGAAACCGGCCTACTGGTCGTTCTGCTGGGCCAGCGGTCAGGTACTGGCGCAATGGATCCTGGAACATCCTGATGTTGTTCGGGGCAAGGTGGTGCTGGACTTCGGGACCGGGTCGGGTGTGGTCGCCGTGGCGGCCGCGCTGGCAGGTGCGGCGCGGGTGATCGCTTGTGACCTGGATCCGGCATCCCTGGACGCCGCGGTCGTCAACGCAGCCCTCAATGGTGTGATGCTGGAGTTTTGCGATGACTGGAACCGACGCCCCGAGGGCATCGACCTGGTGACTGCGGCAGACGTGCTCTATGACCCGGAAAACCGCCCTTTGCTGGAGGTATTTCTGGCCGCGGCGCCAGAGGTTCTGCTGGCGGATTCCCGGGTCAGCGATCTCGGTAATGACTGTTATGAAAAGCAGGCAGTGATCGAAGCCAGAACCTGGCCGGATCTCAACGAATTCGAGGAATTCAACAGGGTGAGGATCTATCGGGCAAAAGCCGGGGGCTGAAAAAAACAAAGGGTGGCCATTTGGCCACCCTTTCGGAACAGGTCGGCGCGTCCATGCGCTGGGGCAACTGCCTTGTTGCTGGTCCCTGGTCTCCGCTCCCTGGCGCCAGCATCCTAGCCGGCTTTCCGGTTAATTATCCCTTAAGCGAGGCGTCCCTGTGTCCTTGCCTCTCCCCGCGCTCCGTGCCGGGGTGCATCCGATGCGTCGTCCACTTCCTTGTCATCCCTGACGGAGCCACTATAGCAAGGGAACGTTGACAAACGTGTGACGGGGTCGGGTTTTACCGTTTGAATGCTGTATCACATTCTGGCTGTTTCAATAAGATCAATGGGTTAGACAGCAATTAAGCGCCCTCGCCGATGCCCTCGCACTCATTGATGCTGAAAGCTCGCACAGCAATGTAGGAAATGTCTCACAAGGATTCGGGCGAATCTCTCAAATCCAGCTTTCCGGCCCTGGGCAGCCCCGGCCAGGGCAGCAGGCCAATAGCGATACCGACGCCATCGGCAAGCAGGTCTTTCAGGGAAAAATCCCGGTAGGGGAGGGTCGCCTGCACCAGTTCAATGCCCAGGCCGAAGAGCAACAGTGCCGGCACGTACCAGAGTGCCCGCAGTTCCGGCCAGGCCAGACGGGTCAGGATGGTCAACTCCAGGAAGGCGATCAGGTGGTTGATCTTGTCGCTGGGGGCGGAGGGTATGGGGTAGCGGGTGTCCGTGGTGGCCAGGATCACGATGGCGACGAGGGACACAGCCAGCGCTACCCGCCAGAGTGTCCGGTTTTGAAGCAGAGCCAGACCATGTTGTTTGAATGATGCCATGGGGAGTTTCCGAGAGTCCTTCCGGGCTGTGGGATGTTTGCCAACATGATATGCTTTGCGCCCCGTCACTGTCATTGAAGCGGAGGATCAGCCAGCCATGCTCAAGGGTAACTTTTTTCGCGGACTGGGTTACCTGGGGGAGGGGTTCCGCCTGATTCGACAGCCCGGCCTGCGCCTGTTCGTCGTCATTCCCATTGTCATCAACATCTTCCTGTTTGGAATTCTGTTCTATTTCATGGCCGAGGGCTTTGCTGCGCTGATTGCCATGGCCATGGGATTCCTGCCGGACTGGACCTGGTTGCAGGCCCTCGACTGGCTGTTCTGGATCCTGTACGGCGCGGTGATCCTCCTGATGCTGGCCTATGGGTTCGTCATTGTCGCCAATCTGATTGGTTCCCCCTTCTACGGTTACCTGGCGGAGCTTACCGAGAAGCATCTCACCGGCCAGGAAATCAATACCGATGACAGCTGGGCGGTAATCATCAAGGACATTCCTCGTGCCCTGTGGCGGGAGGTCCAGAAAATCCTGTATTACCTGCCCCGCGCCATCGGCCTGTTCATCATCGGACTTATTCCCGTGGTCAACCTGGTGGCGGCGGTGCTGTGGTTCCTGTTCAACTGCTGGATGATGGCCCTGCAATACGTGGATTTCCCGGCAGATAACCACAAGGTGAGTTTTCCGGCGCTGCGCCGGCTGTTGGGTGATACCCGGCTCTCGGCTCTGGGGTTCGGGTTGCCGGTTGCGCTGGCGGCGATGGTGCCGGTTCTGAACCTGGTGGTGGTGCCTGCGGCGGTTTGCGGCGCGACTGCTTATTGGGTGCGGGAAAACGGCTCGGCTCTCAAATAAGTTCTGCAAATAGTTTCTGCAAAAATTTCGGCAAGTAATTTCGGTTTGGAGGCTTCTTGGAAACATCGGATTTTGTCATTGGTCAGCGCTGGGTCAGTCACAGCGACACCGGGCTGGGCCTGGGGATCGTCACGGATATTTCCGGGCGTCGGGTCACCCTGGGTTTTCCGGCTGCAGACGAGGAGCGTACCTATGCCATCGACAACGCGCCCCTGTCCCGCATCGTGTTCCAGATCGGCGAGGACATAGAGACCTTTGACGGCGACCGCTACATCGTCCGGGCCGTGGAAGATATTGGCGGTGTGCTCATGTACCACGCCGATGACGGTGAGAACATCCACCAGATCTCTGAAGTGAAGCTGGCCGGCTCGGTCAATTTCTCGGCCCCGCACCAGCGTCTGTTTGCCGGCCAGTTTGATCGGAACGGGGCGTTCCGGCTGCGTTACGCCACCGTTCAGCACCAGGATCGTCTCCGGGCTTCGCCCGCCCAGGGGTTGATCGGTGCGCGCACCCAGCACCTGCCACACCAGATATACATCGCCCAGGAAGTGGCCCGGCGCCACGCCCCGAGGGTCTTGCTGGCGGATGAGGTCGGCCTGGGCAAGACCATTGAGGCTGGCCTGATCCTGCATTACCAGCTACACACCGGTCGCGCCAAGCGGGCGCTGATCGTGGTGCCGGATTCCCTGATTCACCAGTGGCTGGTGGAAATGCTGCGCCGGTTCAACCTGCGCTTTTCCATCATCGACCAGGAACGTTATGACGCCCTCAAGGATGACGAGGATGACATCGACGCCCTGGTGAATCACATTTTTGGTGACGAGAATTCGGAAAACCCGTTCGAGACCGACCAGCTGGTCTTGTGCAGTCTAGATTTCCTGACCAGAAACGCCAGCGCCCGCGCGGACGCCCTGGCCGCCGGCTGGGATCTGATGATTGTTGATGAGGCCCATCACCTGGCCTGGGCGCCGGAGGCGGCGAGCCCGGAATACGAGGTGGTGGAATCCCTGTCGGCCCGGACCCGGGGTTTGCTGCTGCTCACCGCCACACCGGAGCAGGTGGGTATCGCCAGCCACTTCGCCCGGTTGCGGTTGCTGGATCCAGCCCGTTTCCACGACCTGGAGACGTTCCGGGAAGAGGAAGCCCAGTACGAAACCATCAACCAGGTGGTGCGCCGCCTGCAGCAGGATGAGGCGATCAGTGACGCCGACCGTGAGGCCCTGCGTGGCTGGCTCGGCGATGAACTGGGCCAGCTGGAGCAGGAAAACAACGCCCGGCAGGCCATCATCGACGCGTTGCTCGACCGCCACGGCACCGGCCGGATCCTGTTCCGAAATACCCGTGCGGCGATCCGGGGCTTTCCCGAACGCCAGCCGGCGCCAGTCCCCCTGCCATGCCCGGAACTCTATGACGGCCTCGATGTGGGGCTGGAGGGGCTGAGTCCCGAGCACGGCCGGGCCGAGGAGCGCTGGCTGGCCGAGGACCTGCGCGTCGCGTGGCTGGAGAAGACCCTGCTGGGCCTGCGTCCGGCCAAGGTGGTTGTGATCTGTGCCCACGCCGAAACGGCCATGGCGCTGGAACACTATCTGCAGTTGCGGGCCGGTATCCGTAGCGCGGCGTTCCATGAGCACCTGAGCCTGGTGGAACGGGATCGTGCGGCGGCCTATTTCGCCGACAGCGAGCAGGGAGCTCAGGCGTTGATCTGTTCCGAGATCGGCAGCGAGGGCCGGAATTTCCAGTTTGCCCATCACCTGGTGCTGTTCGACCTGCCGGCCAATCCGGACCTGCTGGAGCAGCGGATCGGGCGGCTGGACCGCATTGGCCAGACCGACGCCATCCGGATTCACATCCCCTATCTGGAGGGTACCAGCCAGGAAGTCCAGTACCGCTGGTTCCATGAGGGATTGAATGCCTTTGCCGAGAGCTGCGCTGTGGGGGTGGCCGTCCAGGAAGCGGTGCAGAACCAATGGCAGCAGGCCATCGATGGCGACACCGGTGTGCTGGACGAAGTGATCGAGGCCTCTGCCCATGAAACAGCGCGGCTCAAGACCATGCTGCAGAACGGACGGGACGCCCTGATCGAGTTGAATTCCTGCCGCCGGGACGTGGCCGAGGAGCTGATCGGCCGGATCGAGGAGGAAGAAGCCTCCGCCCAGGTCCGGGATTACATGATCGAGGCCTTCGACATCCTCGGCGTGGACGTGGAAGATCATGGCGAGCACTCGGATGTGCTCAAACCGGGTGAGCATTACCACGCCGGGCATGTGACTGATTTGCCCGAGGACGGTCTGACCGTAACCTGGAGCCGGGAGCAGGCCCTGGAGCGGGAAGATCTTGCCTTCATGAGCTGGGAGCACCCGATGGTGACCGGGGTGATGGATTCGGTGACCAGCTCCGGGCTTGGCAAGGCCGCACTGGCCAGCCTCTCGGTGAAGGCGTTGCCGCCAGGAACGCTACTGATGGAGGCTCTGTTCACCGTGCACTGCCCGGCGCCCGAATCTTTACAGCTGACTCGTTACCTGCCGGTGTCGCCCCTGCGTCTGCTGGTGGACGTCAATGGCAAGGAGCTATCTGCCGCCTTGCCGCACGACCGATTGAATGAGCTGTGCTCCAACATCCGCCGCCGAACCGCACAGGCGATCGTGCCCCGGATCCGGCCCCAGGTGGAGACCATGGTGGATCACGCCGAGCGCCTGTCAGAACCGCATCTGGAACCCATGAAGGAGAAAGCCCTGGGCGGTGTCGAGGCCGTTTTTGGCCCGGAAATCCGCAGGCTTGAAGCCCTGCAGAAGGTCAACTCGGCCATCCGGGATGAGGAAATCGACTATTTCCGCAACCAGCTGGCCGCTGCCCGGGAGGCTGTCAGCCATGCCAGTCTGGCCCTGGAGGGGATCCGCGTGATTGTGACCGCCTGATGACGGTAACTCCCTGACTGCGAAGCAATTGCTGGCCAGCCCTCATCCGATAAGGTACCGTGAACGTAACACAGTGTAGTCTTGGTGCTCCAGGGCCGGCTGGCAGCCGTCAGCCGCCGGAGTTCTCGCAATCCATGGAGGACAGAGAAAACCTATGATGACTTTCATTCTGTTTGTGGTAGCGCTGGCGGGTCTGCTGATTGTTATGCGTCGTGAGGCGGGGGCCAAACCGGCCATCGGTGTGATGGTAGTGGTCGGGTTCCTGTCCTGGATCTTCGCTTCCGGCTGGCTGGCCCTGATACTGTTTCTCGGCGCTGGTGCCACGGCCGCAGCCGGCTTGCCGGGCTTTCGCCAGGGTTGGCTGACACCCCGTATCTTCGCGATGTTCAAGAAGGTGGCGCCGAAGGTCTCCGATACCGAAAAGGTGGCCCTGGAAGCCGGCACCGTCGGCTGGGACGGCGAGCTGTTCACCGGCCGCCCGGACTGGCACAGCCTGCTGATCAATCGCCACAACGGACTGAGCGAGGAAGAGCAGGCCTTCGTGGATAACCAGTGCACCCACGCCATCTCCATGTGCAACTCCTGGGATATCGCGGTGGAGCGGGCGGACCTACCGAAAGAACTCTGGGACTTCCTGAAGAAAGAGAAGTTCTTCGGCATGATCATTCCCAGGGAATACGGTGGTCTGGACTTCTCCGCCAAGGCGCAGACCGCGGTACTGCAGAAGCTGGCGGCGAACGAGATGCTGATGGTCACGGTGGGCGTGCCGAATTCCCTCGGCCCCGGCGAATTGCTGGTCAAGTACGGTACTGAAGAGCAGAAACAGTATTACCTGCCCCGCCTGGCCGATGGCCGGGAGATTCCCTGCTTCGGCCTGACCGGTCCCCGCGCGGGTTCGGACGCCACCTCGCTACCGGATACCGGTATCGTCTGCAAACAGGAAGTGGACGGTAAGGAAGTGCTGGGTATCCGCCTTAACTTCGAGAAACGCTGGATTACCCTGGCACCGGTGGCGACAGTCGTCGGCCTGGCCTTCCGCATGTTTGATCCGGATGGTCTGCTGGGCGACATCGAAGACTACGGTATTACCTGTGCGCTGATCCCCCGGGACACAAAGGGCATGGAAATTGGCCGTCGTCATTGCCCCATCGGTACGCCATTCCTTAATGGCCCGATTCGGGGCAAGGATGTCTTCATCCCGCTGGACTATATAATCGGTGGCCAAAAGATGGCCGGTGAGGGCTGGCGCATGCTGGTTGAGTGCCTGTCAGTCGGTCGTTGCATTACCCTGCCGTCAGGTGCCGCGGGCACTGCGGCCTATTCGGTGGGGACCGCCGGTGGCTTCACCCGCATCCGCCGCCAGTTCAACACGCCGGTGGCCGAGATGGAAGGCGTGCAGGAGCCCCTGGCAAGGATCGCCGCCAAGACCTACATCGCCCAGGCCGCAGTGAACCACACCGCCAATATGATCGACAACGGCCAGAAACCGGCGGTGCCGTCAGCAATCCTGAAATACCACCTGACCGAGTTCCAGCGCGGCATCCTCACCGACGCAATGGATGTTCATGGCGGCAAGACCGTCACCTTGGGGCCCCGAAATTACCTGGGTATCGGCTTCAGCGGCGCTGCGGTATCGATCACCGTGGAAGGCGCCAACATCATGACCCGCAGCCTGATGATCTTCGGCCAGGGCGCGATCCGCTGCCATCCCTACGTTCTGGAGGAGCTGGCGGCCAAGGACAGCGACGACATCCGGGCCTTTGACAAGGCGTTTTTCGGCCACGCCGGTCTGATCTTCGGCAACGCGTCCCGGGCCTTTACCCAGGCGCTGGGGTTGGGCCGTGCCGACGTGCCATTCGACAGCTCCAGCCGTCGCTACGCCCAGGCGGTGGCCCGGTTCAGCGCCGCGTTTGGTCTGTGCGCCGATGCCGCCATGACCACCCTCGGTAGTGAGCTGAAGATGCGTGAGCTGATATCTGCCCGGCTGGGGGACATGCTGTCCAACCTGTACCTGGCGTCCATGGTGCTGAAAAACTGGCACGAGACCCAGCCGGTCGAAGGTGAGCGGGAGGTGATGGAATACAGCATGGAGCTTCTTGTCAACCGCACCGAGAACGCTCTGGACGAATTCCTGCAGAACCTGCCGAACCGGCCGGTGGCAATGGCACTCCGGGCCATCACCATGCCGCTTGGGCGTCGCTGGAATGCGCCCCATGACAGCCTGGCCCGCAAACTGGCCAGGGCCATCTCCACCGATACCCCGATCCGCCACAGGCTGCTGGCCAGTATCTGGAGCACCGAAGGTGAGGGCACGGTCGAGAACCCGGTGGCCCGCTATAACGGTCTGCTGAAGGATTACGACAAGGCCGAGCAGCTGTACCGCAAGGCAACCAAGGCCTATGCCAAGGGCGAGCTGCCGATGACGGCGTTGCATCCCGAGGAGCGCTTTGAGGCAGCTCTCAAGGCAGGTATCTATACCAAGGAAGAAGCGGACTTTATGCGGCAGTACGAGGAGGTTGTGCTGGAAATGCTGACCGTGGATGACTTCCCGTTTGATGCCTTTGCCCGCAACCAGGAAACGGTGATCGACCACAATCCGGCTTGATCATCGCCGGATATTCCGTAGTGTAATGGAAGGCGCCCCGTCGGGCGCCTTCCGTGTTCAGGGTGGAGTAAACACGCATGTGGCTATCGGTTCTGGCGGTAAGTATGGGTGCGGTGATCGGTGCCAACCTGAGATGGGCACTGGGGCTCTGGCTTAACACCACCTACCATGCCATTCCCTATGGAACCCTGGTCGCCAATCTCGGTGGGGGCTGGCTGATTGGCCTGCTCATGGGCTATTTCACCCATGGTACGTCGCTGTCGCCCGAGTGGCGGCTGTTTGCCATCACCGGCCTGTGCGGGGCCCTGACCACCTTCTCCACGTTTTCGCTGGAAATGTTTGCAGCGCTCCAGGAAGGGAAGTGGGGCATGGCGATGGCTGGTATTCTTGCCCATGTGGTGGGTTCTATCCTGATGACCGCCCTCGGTTTTTACACCTTTTCCCTGATCAGGGGCTGACTCCCTGGTGGTGGGTATCTTTACCTACATAAATCTTTGAAATTTCACTTGGCATTCCCGAGATTCCCGCGTAGAGTTGGATCTCAAGGAAAGAGTCAGCAAAGCGTTTAATGAATAAGACGTACCTGTAGTCAGTAGTGCCGTCCTGTTTTTGATTAAGCGAGTTCTGTATTTCCGCAAACGCTGACCACGCGCCGCTGTGGCGTGAGGCAGTAGAGTAAATGATTGATTTCAGGAAGTTTAAGTATGTCTACTACTACCGGTACTGTTAAGTTCTTCAACGAAGCTAAAGGCTTTGGCTTTATCACTCGTGAAGGCGGCCCGGACGTATTCGTTCACTACAGCGCCATTCAGGGCTCTGGTTTCAAGACCCTGGCTGAAGGCCAGCAGGTCGAGTTCACCGTAACTCAGGGCCAGAAGGGTCCTCAGGCGGAGAACGTTGTTGCTCTGTAATCCCTGACGGATTCAGCAACACGCAAAAAAGGCAGCTTCGGCTGCCTTTTTTTGTGATTTCCCCCCGCAATATGTAATCTTTATCCCCCTGTTGCTCGTTTAACCGGATGTCGAGAAATACAGGGATTCCCTCCATGTTGTTGCGATTTCTGAAAGCCACCTGGATCCTGTTCTGGGCGGTCCTGCTTACCCTGATCCTGTTCCTGCCTATCGTGATCGCTGCGCTTGCCGGCAAGCGGGGTGATGCGGCTTTCCACGGTACTCAGATCTATGCCTGGATCATCCTGAAGGTGTGTGGCATCCGCCTGCGAGTCACCGGCAAGGAACACACCCAGCCGGGTCAGCGTTACGTCATTCTCAGCAACCACGCTTCCTATTTCGATCCACCCGCTCTGGTGCTCGCCCTTGGCCTGCAGTACCGGTGGGTGATCAAGAAGGAGCTGCGCAAGGTGCCCCTGTTCGGCCTGGCGCTGGAGACGTCCCGTAACCTGTTCATCGACCGGTCAAAAGGGGCGGACGCCCTCGAAAGCATCAAGCAGGGCGTCGCCCAGCTGCCTGATGGTACCAGTATCCTGTTGTTTCCGGAGGGAACCCGCTCGTGGGATGGCAAGTTGTTGCCCTTCAAGCGGGGTGGGTTTGTGATTGCCCGGGATGGCGGTTTGCGGATCCTCCCGGTCACCATTGCTGGCTCCCATGAACGGCTACCCAAGGGGCATGCCGCCTTTACCAGTGGCGAAATCCACATTGTCATCCATCCCCCGGTGAGTGCATCGGAAAAGCCGGTGGAGGTGTTGATGGACCAGGTGCGGGCAACGATCGCTGACACTCTGGAGCAGAAAGGGTAGGGGTGCGCCCCGATCGTTCCGGGGCGCGGTGTTGTGATGCCCTAGTTGGCAAAGATCCGCTGGTAGAACGCCATGGTGCCTTCCCAGGAGCGGGTGGCAGCCTCTTCGTCATAGCCGATGGGCATGTTGAATTCCTCGGCTACCTTGTCCGCACCGGGGTTGGTGAAGGAGTGCCGGACTCCCGGAAAGCTCACCAGGGTCAGATCCACTTCGGCATCCTGCATTTCCTTGACCAGACCGGCGACCTGATCGGAGGGGACCATCTGGTCGGCGCCGCCGGTGTAGACCTGGACCTGCGCCTTCACCTCACCTGCCTGGGCCCTGACCGGGCTACCAAGGGCGCCGTGGAAGCTTACCACGCCATCAAGATCGACGCCCAAGCGGGCCATGTTCAGCACCACTGCACCGCCGAAGCAGTAACCCTGGGCGGCAATGCGCTCGCCATCGACACTTTCATGATTCTGCAGCAGTTCCTTGGCCTTAAGGAAGCGTGCTTTCATCTGGTCCATGTCCTTGGTGGCTTCCTGCATGAACTTCTGGGCCGTGTCGGGGTGGTCGGTGACCTTGCCCGAGCCGTACATGTCCAGCGCCAGGGCGGTGTAGCCGGCGGCCGCGAGCTTTTCGGCCTGGTCCCGGGCGAACTCGTTATGGCCCCACCATTCATGAACCACCAGCACGCCGGGGCGCTGACCCTCATCCTCATCGTCCCAGGCCAGATAACCGGTGAAGGTAGTGTCGCCGATGGTGTATTCGATGGCTTCGGTCTGCATTTCGGCGAGAACGCCTGTGCTGGTCAGGGAGAGGCCAAGTGTGGTTGCCAGGGCTGTCGTTTTTATCGGTTTCATGTTTCCTCCTGTTCCTTTTGGTTCTGGTTTTCTTGTGCCGTTTGATACGGCCATGGCCGGAAAACCGATGCATTCAATTGCGTCATCCGGAATGCTGTCCTTTTTACTACACTTGAGCCAGAGACTCACGGATTCACTTTGGCACAGTGCAGGAGATTGTCCATGAAAGTCGGGGTTCCGAAGGAAATCAAGAACCATGAGTACCGGGTCGGCATGATTCCGGCATCGGTTCATGAAGTGTGTGGTCATGGTCATGAGGTGTATGTACAGGAAGGAGCCGGAACGGCCATCGGCTTTTCCGATGACGATTACCGGAAGGCCGGTGCCCGGTTGGTGGCTACTGCAGAGGAGGTATTCGAACAGGCGGAGCTGATCGTCAAGGTCAAGGAACCCCAGGCTCGCGAGCGGGCCATGCTCCGGTCGGAACATACCCTTTTTACCTATCTGCACCTGGCTCCGGACCAGTCGCAGACCGATGACCTGGTGAAATCCGGGGCTACCTGTATCGCCTATGAGACCGTGACCGATCACGCCGGCCGCCTGCCTCTGCTGGCCCCGATGTCCGAAGTGGCCGGCCGTATGTCGATCCAGGCGGGTGCCCATTGTCTGGAGAAATACCTCGGTGGGCGGGGGGTCCTCCTGGGTGGTGTGCCGGGGGTCAATCCGGCCCGGGTCACCATCATTGGTGGTGGTGTGGTGGGGCAGAACGCCGCCGCCATGGCCGTCGGCCTGGGCGCCCACGTCACAGTGGTGGACCGCAACATGGAGGTGCTCCGGCATCTGGATCACCGCTTCGGTAACCAGATTTCCACCCTGTTCTCCACCGCCCACACCCTCGAGCAGGCAGTTATCGAGTCGGACCTGGTGATTGGTGGTGTGCTGATTCCCGGAGCCTCGGCGCCCAAACTGATCACCCGGGACATGGTCCGGCGCATGCCCGAGGGCAGTGTCATCGTGGATGTGGCTATCGACCAGGGCGGCTGTGCCGAGACTTCGAAGCCCACCACCCATGACAATCCCACGTACGTGGTCGATGGTGTGGTACATTACTGCGTGGCAAACATGCCCGGTGCGGTGGCTCGAACGTCCACCCTGGCGCTGAATAATGTCACCCTGCCGTTTATTGCTGCCCTGGCCAACAAGGGGCCGAAACAGGCCCTGAAGGATGACCCCCATCTGTTGGCGGGCCTGAATGTCATGGCCGGCAAGGTGACCTACAGGGAAGTGGCCGAAGCCACCGGGTATCCGTATACAGAAGCTGAATCCCTGCTGGGAATCTGACAACCGGAGCAGATATGAAGCTGATTGGATCCACCACCTCGCCCTACGTGCGCCGCATCCGTATCCTGCTGGATGAGGAATCTTACGAGTTCATCAACCTGGATATCTACGGCGAGGACCGGGACGAGCTGCGGCGCAACAATCCGGCACTGAAGATTCCCATGATCGAGGATGAGGGTCAGGAAATCTACGACTCCCGAATCATTGCCCGCTACATCAGCGCCAAACAGAACCGCGATCCGTTGACCTGGGACCAGCAGAATCAACTGACGCTGATCGATGGGGCCAATGATTCCGCGGTCACGCTGCTGTTGTCCAAGCGTTCCGGCATTGATGTCGATGCCGATGTGATGTTCTTCAACCTGCAGCGGGAACGGATTATGACCACCCTGCGGACCCTGGCGGCCCAGGTTGAGGAAGGGCATTTCGAGGCGTGGAACTACCCGGCGATTTGCCTTTATTGCCTGGTGGACTGGCTTGATTTCCGGGATCTGGTGGACTTTACCGGCGTTGAAAGCCTGTTGGCGTTCCGGGACAGCCGCAAGGACAAGCCCTGGGTAGCCCAGACCGATCCCCGCCAGGCCTGATCTTTCCTCTGCCTCCCCGCTTACGGGTGGTCCGTTAGGGGCCACCCGAGTCCTCTGAAATTTAAGTTGCATTTAAGTTATCCTGGCGGTTGCAGAGGCGAACCATTGCTTTTATCTTTGGTCGTCACTTAATCAATTAAGAGCGGAATCGGCTCCCCTTCTCCGGCTTGATGGTTAAGCAAGGACACTGGCTTGAGCATTGATCGTGAAACCAGAACAGGAGGCGCTCCACACGTAACTCCGACAGACCCGTTTTTGGTCTATCGACTTAATGCATTAAGTCAGCATCGACTGGAAGAAAAATCAAATCTTACAAAAAGAAGATGAGGTTCTGGCAAATGACTTTTATGAAAGCACAAAAACGCAGTCCCATGGCCGTGGCTGTCACGCTGGCTTTGGCAGTTACTCCGCTTACTTCACAGGCCCAGGAAACCACGGAAGAACGCCTGTCCGCGCTGGAGGCCAAGCTGGCCGAAGTTGAATCGCAAGCAGCGGGGCAGGATGAGGGCTTTTCCTTTAATACCTACGCCCGTTCCGGGTTGCTGCTCAATGGCGACCTGCAAAGTGCCTCCGGAGGCCCCTACTTGACTCCAGCCGGCTCCGTTGGTGGGGCAGTTGGTCGACTGGGTAATGAACCTGATACCTACGTGGAGGCCATCCTCAACTACAAACAGGTGGCAGAGAACGGCACCAAGTCCCATTACCGAGTGATGATTGCGGACTCGACCTCCTCGTCAAATGACTGGACCTCCGCGGATGGCGCCTTGAACGTGCGGCAAGCCTACGTCGAGTTTAGCGATCTCGCTAGTTTCAGTGGTGTCTTTAAGGATGCGTCAATCTGGGCAGGTAAACGTTTTGACCGGGACAACTTTGATATCCACTGGATGGACACCGACTTCATTTTTCTTGCGGGATTGGGTGCCGGTATCTACGACGTTAAATGGTCAGATAATGTGAAGTCCAACTTCTCTTTGTATGGGCGCAGCTTTATTGACTTCGCGGCGGACACCGATTTTGTCCCGGAAGGCAGTCACAGTACCGATAACCTGATTCTGACAGCCAACAACTATGTCGGTAATTTTCAGTGGATGATCAGTAGCATGAAGGCCCAGGAAAACGACCAACGTGTCGTTGAGGGCATTACCGAGGCGGCTGAGACTGGTATTCACACCATGCTGGCTTACCACGGGGGCAGTTTCTTTGGCCTGTCTGAAGGTAACTTCAAGGTGGCGGTTATGCATGGCCAGGGTCTGGGTGCCGAGACAAAGAGCATCGGTGCTGATGGTAATCTCCATGAGGACGCGGTCAGTACCCGTTTCGGAGTCTACGGCACCACTTATCTGAGCGAAAACTGGCGCCTCGCCCCGGCGATCCTGGCGGAAACAAGTGCGGATCGATACCTCGTAGGTGACGAATACCAGTGGTTGACCTTCAATACCCGTCTCGCGAACGAAATTACCGAAAACTTCGAGATGCAGTACGAGGCTTCGTGGCAGACCATGGATATTACGACAATGGGCTACAACGGCCGCAATGATGTTGATGGTGATTACAGCAAGTTCACCATAGCGCCGACATTCAAACCCCAGGTTGGTGGCTTCTGGAATCGTCCCGAAATTCGCGTGTTTGCCAGCTACTCTACCTGGGATGACGAACTGGAGAGCTACGCCGCCGGTGACGCACTAGGTGCCGACAGTGATTTCGAGAGCGGCCAGTGGACTTTTGGAACGCAGATGGAAATCTGGTTCTGAGACAGACAACAACAAACTGAATTGAGGTGATCACTATGTCCAGATTTAACCTGAAACACTGGATGGTCGGAAGTACAGCTGCCTTCCTGATGAGCGGCGGATTGCAGGCCGAATCCATCACCATCTCATGCGGCGCGGTGGGCGCCGAGCGACAGATCTGTGAAGAAGGGGTTGCTGCCTGGTCAGAAAAGACCGGCAACGAGGTCCAGGTGGTATCCACTCCCAACTCTGCCACCGAGCGCCTGTCCCTGTACCAGCAGTTGCTGGCAGCCCAGTCCGGGGATGTGGATATCTTCCAGATCGATGTGGTCTGGCCGGGCATGCTGGCCCAGCACATGATTGATCTGACCCCGTACACCGATGGAGCTGAAAGTCGGCACTTCGAGGCACTGGTACAGAACAATACAGTTGATGGCCGGCTCGTGGCCATGCCCTGGTTCACTGACGCGGGGGTGCTGTATTACCGTAAAGACCTGCTCGAAAAGTACGACCAGACGGCACCTGAGACCTGGGAACAGCTGACCGAGACCGCTGAAGCGGTCATGAAAGCCGAGCGCGATCAAGGTAATGATAAGTTCTGGGGGTTTGTCTGGCAGGGTCGTGCCTACGAGGGGCTCACATGTGATGCCTTGGAGTGGGTGACCAGTCACAACGGTGGTACCATCGTGAATGCCGATGGTGAGGTTACTATCAACAACTCTCAGGCGGTGAAGGCACTGGGTCTGGCCAGTACCTGGGTGGGTAACATCTCGCCCCGCAGCGTGCTCAACTATACCGAAGAAGAAGCCCGGGGCGTGTTCCAGGCTGGTAACGCGCTGTTCATGCGCAACTGGCCGTACGCCTGGAGCCTGGCCCAGAGTGATGATAGTCCGGTGAAGGGCAAGGTCGGTGTCGTGGCGCTGCCAAAAGGTGGTGAAGATGGGCGCCATGCCGGAACCTTAGGTGGCTGGCAGTTGGCGGTGTCCAAATACTCGGAGAATCCCGAGCTGGCAGCGGACCTGGTGCGTTACCTGACTGGCTACGAAGAACAGAAACGACGGGCCATCACGGGCAGCTACAATCCGACGCTCCCAGAATTGTACCAGGATGAAGAAGTGCTGGCGGCGGCGCCGTTCTTCGGTGAACTGTTCGAGACTTTCAAGAATGGGGTGCCACGGCCTTCCTCAGTGACCGGCGAGAGCTACGGACGCGTGTCCAATGCCTTCTTCAACTCCGTTCATAGCGTGCTGTCCGGCGAGGCTGAGCCGGAGCAGGCCATGAGTACGCTTGAGCGCGACCTGCGTCGTCTGGGCCGTAAGGGCTGGTGACGGATCATGTCACACACTACTCCAGCACCGGCAGAAATCGAAGTGGTCGGCAAGACGCCGACCGCCTCTGTCCCGGCCCGGCGGCGGGCCAGTAAGGTCAGCCGCCAGCGCCTGCGAGCAGCATGGGTGTTCCTGATTCCCATGCTGCTGGTGCTGGCCGCCGTGGCGGGATGGCCTTTGTTCCGGACTATCTGGTTCAGCTTCACCGACGCCAGTTTCGCGAATATCAGCGAGTACAGCTGGGTTGGTTTCGAGAACTACCTGGTCTATGACGATGGCATGTGGTTCGGCGTCCTGGCCGATCCCACCTGGTGGCGGGCGGTGTGGAACACCCTGTTCTTCACCGTGGTGTCCGTGGGCGCCGAGACGGTCCTCGGACTCATTATTGCACTGACCCTTAACGCCCAGTTCCGTGGCCGTGGCTGGATCCGGGCTGCCACTCTGATTCCCTGGGCCATTCCCACGATTGTATCCGCCAAGATGTGGGGCTGGATGCTCCACGACCAGTTCGGGATCATCAACGACTTGCTGATGACCCTCGGTATTATCGCCGAACCCCTGAACTGGACCGCCAATGCGGATCTGTCAATGTGGGCGGTGATCATGGTGGATGTCTGGAAGACCACCCCTTTCATGGCCTTGCTGACCCTGGCGGCCCTGCAGATGTTGCCCTCGGATTGCTACGAAGCAGCAAAAGTGGATGGCATCCACCCGGTAAGGGTGTTTTTCAAGGTGACTCTGCCGCTGATCACCCCGGCCGTGATGGTGGCCATCATCTTCCGGGTCCTGGATGCCCTGCGGGTTTTTGATGTCATTTACGTGCTGACGTCCAACAGCGAGGACACCATGTCCATGTCGGTTTACGCTCGACAGCAGCTGGTGCAGTTCCAGGATGTCGGTTACGGTTCGGCAGCATCTACCGTGCTGTTCCTGATCATTGCACTGGCGACCATCACCTATCTCTACCTCGGCCGCAAACAGATTGGAGGTGAGGCATGAATTCCCGTTTGCTTAAGAAAGTGGCTGGCAAGATCGGGTTTTCGGTATTGCTGGTGGTGATCCTTCTGTTCACGGTATTCCCGTTTTATTACGCCATCCTGACCTCGTTCAAGAGTGGTTCGGAGTTGTTCACGGTGGAGTACTGGATCAGTTCCTTCGACTTTGCCAACTACGCGGCGGTACTGGGACAGGACTCGTTCGTCAACAGCATCTGGAACTCCGTTCTGGTGTCCTTCGCCACAGTGCTCATTGCCATGGGATTTGGTCTGACTGCAGCATACGCCTTGGGGCGTGTGCAGTTCCGGGGGCGCAATGCTGTGTTGATGATCGTTCTCGGGATCTCCATGTTTCCCCAGGTGGCGGTGTTGTCCGGCCTGTTCGAGGTGATCCGCGCCATGAATCTGTACAACGATCCGCTGGCTCTGATCTTCTCCTACACCATTTTTACGCTGCCGTTCACGGTGTGGATCCTGACCACCTTCATGCGGCAGCTGCCCAAGGAACTGGAGGAGGCCGCCATTGTGGATGGCGCATCGCCCCTGACCACTCTGTTCAAGGTGTTTGTGCCACTGATGTGGCCAGCCATGGCCACTACCGGGTTGCTGGCGTTCATTGCCGCCTGGAACGAGTTCCTGTTCGCACTCACATTCACCCTCACCGACGACCAGCGCACCGTACCCGTGGCCATTGCCCTCATTACCGGCGGCTCCCAGCACGAGTTGCCCTGGGGCAACCTGATGGCGGCCTCGGTCATTGTGACGGTGCCGCTGGTGGTGTTGGTGCTCATCTTCCAACGTCGAATCGTGTCCGGCCTGACGGCGGGCGCGGTCAAAGGTTAATCAAGGAGTTTTCTGTATGACCCAGCCATGGTGGAAAGGCGGCATCATATACCAGATCTATCCCCGCAGCTTTCTAGATACTAATGGGGATGGCATCGGTGACCTCAAGGGCGTCACCGAGAAGCTGCCCTACGTGGCCTCGTTGGGGGTGGATGCGATCTGGTTGTCGCCGTTCTTCACCTCACCGATGAAGGATTTTGGCTACGACGTTTCGGACTATCAGGGCGTCGACCCGATGTTCGGCGACATGGCCGACTACAAGGCCTTGGTGGAGGAGGCCCATCGCCTCGGCCTGAAGGTCATCATCGACCAGGTGCTGAGCCATACCTCCGATGTCCATCCCTGGTTCGAGGAAAGTCGCCAGAACCGTGACAATCCGAAGGCCGACTGGTTCGTGTGGGCTGACCCGAAACCGGACGGCACGCCGCCCAACAACTGGTTGTCCATCTTCGGTGGCAGCGCCTGGACCTGGGACAGCCGCCGCGCCCAGTATTACTTGCACAATTTCCTGGCCAGCCAGCCGGACCTCAATTTCCACAATCCGGAGGTACGTCGGGCCCAGTTGGACAACATGCGCTTCTGGCTGGAAATGGGCACCGACGGTTTCCGGCTGGATACGGTAAACTTCTATTATCACAGCCAGGGCCTGGAGGATAACCCACCGGTGCCTGCGGATCAGCCCAAGACCTTCGTGGCCAGTGGCGTGAACCCCTACACCTACCAGCGCCATGTATACGATCTGAGCCAGCCGGAGAACCTGGACTTCCTGGCGGACCTGCGCCGGCTGATGGACCATTACCCGGGCACCACTCTGGTGGGCGAGATCGGTGACGACAAGCCGCTTGAGCGCATGGCCGAATACACCCGGGGCAACGGCCGGCTGCACATGGCCTATTCGTTTGACCTGCTGTCGGACCACCATGGCCCGGACTGGGTCCGTGACGTCGTGCGCCGGTTCCAGAGTGGTCTGGGTGAGGGCTGGCCGTGCTGGGCTCTGAGTAACCACGACGTGGTGAGGGTGGTAACCCGCTGGGGCGAAGGCGTGGAGGACCCGGCGGCGTATGCCCGTATTCTCATGGCCCTGCTGCTGACCCTGCGTGGCAGTGTGTCCATGTACCAGGGTGAGGAGCTCGGTCTGCCCGAGGCCAATGTACCTTTTGCAGCCCTGCAGGATCCCTATGGCATTGAGTTCTGGCCGGAATTCAAGGGACGCGACGGCTGCCGGACACCCATGCCCTGGACGTCGGAACCCGGCGCTGGCTTTACCACCGGCGACCCCTGGCTGCCCATCGACAGCGCCCACCGGGAACTGTCGGTCCAGGACCAGGAACAGGACCCCAACTCCACCCTTAACCGGGTGCGGGGGCTGATCCGGTGGCGCCAGCAGCAACCGGCCCTGGTGGAAGGTGACCTGGAGTTACTTGAGGACACCGGCGATGCCCTGTGTTGGGTGCGCCGAACGGATGAGCAGTGCCTTCTGGTGGCCCTGAACCTGACCGGCAGGGAGATCCGGACGCCCTTGCCCCTGGCTGTCGGCAGGGTTGTCAGCGAACCCGGCTTCGAGGGTCGTGTCGATGATCGTGACCTGGTGTTGCCGCCGTACCAGGCCCTGTTTGCAGAACTTTAAACTTCGGAGCGCCCGGCCGGAGCCGGGCGATCAAGAGAGGAGTCTCCACCATGGCTTGCGTGGAACTGAAGAACATCAACAAGACCTTTGGTAAAGAAGAGATATTGCCTTGCGTGAACCTGCGCATCGAAGACGGGGAATTTGTTGTCTTTGTCGGTCCGTCCGGCTGCGGCAAGTCCACCCTCCTGCGCTTGATCGCCGGCCTGGAGGATCCCACTGGTGGTGACATCGAGATTGACGGTGAGGTGGTTACCGAACAGTCCCCCAAAGAGCGGGGTGTGGGCATGGTGTTCCAGTCTTATGCCCTGTACCCCCATATGTCCGTATACGAGAACATCGCGTTCGGACTGAAACTGCGCAAGGCCAACAAGGGCAAGATCCGGGAATGGGTGGAAAAGACCGCGCAGGTCCTGCAACTGGAGAAACTGCTGGATCGAAAACCGAGGGAGTTGTCCGGTGGCCAGCGCCAGCGGGTCGCGATCGGCCGCGCCATGGCCCGCGAGCCCCGGATCATGCTGTTCGACGAGCCGCTGTCCAACCTCGATGCCAGCCTCCGGGTCCAGATGCGCACAGAGATCGCCAAACTGCACGACCGCCTGCAGTCCACCATGATCTATGTGACCCACGATCAGGTGGAGGCCATGACCCTGGCCGACAAAATCGTAGTGCTCAACAAGGGCAACGTGGAACAGGTGGGTACCCCGTACGAACTCTACGAACACCCGGCCAGTC
Organism: Marinobacter sp.; assembly: GCF_046484525.1. Lineage (GTDB taxonomy): Bacteria > Pseudomonadota > Gammaproteobacteria > Pseudomonadales > Oleiphilaceae > Marinobacter. Next base: position 9,100 of record NZ_JAWOIS010000049.1, on the reverse strand, counting down.
TGTTTGTTGCCGGTTTCATCGGATCGCCCAAGATGAATCTTATGCCGGGCAGGATCGCCGGAGGCACAGGCAGCGACAGAACGCAGGTCGACGTGGATGGACTTGGTATGCTGGCGATTAACCGGGACATTGCTGAGCTGGCAGAGGGCGACGCCGTCACGGTGGGCGTCCGGCCCGAGCACTTCCACCTGGAAGTCTCCGATCGGGATCACGGTCTTGAGGTGGTTAACGTCGAGTACCTGGGCAACGAGGCCTACGTTTACATCGAGCTGCCGGCCATGGAAGAGTTGATGGTGGTGCGCCATCCGGTGCCCTGTGAGATCACTCCCGGCCAGAAGGTGGCGTTGAGTACTGACGCGGACCTGGTCCACGTCTTCGGCAACAACGACCAGGCATTGTCGCCCCATGCGCAACAGCCGCCAACCGCCGGGCTGGCCGAGGCGGCAAGCCGTTGACCACAGAAACACACCGGTGGGGAAATCATGACCGTCAGTAATATGCCGAAACGGCTAACCGTGAAGGCGATGGCCGAGAAACTGAATGTCTCCACGGCCACCATTTCCAATGCCTTCAACCGGCCGGATCAGCTCTCCGAGGCCAAGCGGCGCTGGATTCTCGAGGAGTGCAAGCGTCTGGGCTACATGGGACCGAATGCGGCCGCCCGCAGTCTGCGGACCGGACGTACCGGCATTGTCGGGGTTATGCTGGCGGACAACCTGGCCTACAGTCTGACCGATCCGGTGGCCAACGAGTTACTGCACGGGGTGGCCGAGGTTCTCGATCGGCGACACATGAACATGCTGCTGCTCTCCAGCCACGATGAACAGCGCTGCCGACTGCAGGAATCGATGGTTGATGGCTTTATCATCTACGGCTGGCTCAAGGAAGAGGACACCTACGAGCGCCTGAAGCAGCACGGCAAGCCCATGGTGGTGGTGGACTTTGATCTGGAAGGCTGTACCTGGGTCAACATCGACAACTACGACGGCGCTCGCCGTAGCGCCGAACATGCCCTGCGCACGCCGCCGGAACAGGTGGCCATTCTGGGCCTGAGGCTGGTGGACACGGATCGGGTCTGCCGGATCCGTGATCGTGAGCTGTTCAGCGAGACCCGGGCAATTTCGGTCCGGCGCCTGAACGGTTACCTTGATGCTCTGGGGGCGGCTGGTTACCAGGTGCCGTCGGAGCGAATCTGGTCCACGCCCACCAACACCCATCAGGATGCCTACCAGGCCGCGCGCGAGGCACTGACCAGCTCTCCCCGGCCGGACCTGCTGCTGTGCATGAGTGATCGCATCGGGCTGGCAACTATCCAGGCGGCATTGCAGATGGGGCTGAGGGTACCGGAAGATGTCCGGGTAGTCGGCTTCGACGGCATCCCGGAAGCCGCCAATATCCATCCGTCCCTGACCACTGTCTACCAGCAGAGTGCCGAAAAGGGCCGGGTGGCAGCCCGTATTTTCCTCGGCGAGCAGGAGGACCGGAATGTCCTGCTGCAGACCCACTTGCTGGTGCGTGAAAGCTGCCCGTAACTGTTCGAGAGGTTCCAGTTGATGTCCGATGTTCTGTGCTTCGGCGAGGCGCTGATTGATATGCGGGGTGAGCAGGGCGAGGGTGGTGTTTATTATGTACCGCAGCCCGGCGGCGCCCCGGCCAACGTGGCGGTCGGTGTTGCCCGTCTGGGCGGACGCGCCGGGTTTGCTGGCCAGGTGGGTAATGATGTGTTCGGTCAGACGATTGTCCGCGCGCTGGTCGATTACGGTGTGGATACCTCCCTGTTGGCGATGTCGGATTCGGCACTGACTGCGCTGGCGATGGTGTCGCTGGACGAGCAGGGTGAGCGCAGCTTCAGCTTCTACCGCAACGCCACGGCGGACCTGTTGTACCGGTCGGATCAGCTGCCAGAGAGAGCGCTGAATGCGGCCCGGATCTTCCATCTGTGCTCCAACACCCTGACCGAACCGGCGATTCGTGACACTTCGCGGCGCCTGGTGGCACGGGCTCGCGAGGCCGGCTGCCTGGTCAGTTTCGATGTCAACTTCCGGCCCGGACTCTGGCCGGCACCGCAAGAAGCGCCGGAGATCATCGGGCAGATCGCCCAACAGGCGGACATCGTCAAGTTCAGCCGGGAGGAACTCGGGCAGCTCTATGCCAAAGAGGCCTGGGCCGTGGTGGAAGCCCTGCACGAGCAGGGTGTGTCACTGGTGGTGGTGTCGGACGGCGCGGCCACCCTGCGAGCGTTCGCGGGTGGAGAACCCTTGCTGATTGAGCCGCCGCAGGTGCATGCCCTCGATACCACGGCTGCCGGTGACTCATTTGTTGCCGGTCTGCTCTACCGTCTGTGGCAGGACCGGGTTTCCGGCACCGGTTTCCGGCAGTGGTTGGCGTCGGAAGGTGTGCTCGCCGATGCCCTGAAATTCGCCAGCCATTGTGGTGCGGTTACCGCAACCCGGTTCGGTGCGTTTGATGCCTTGCCAGAACCAAAGGATCTGAAAGCCTTTTCTAAATGACAAAAAGTCATTAAGGCTGCCTTTTAACCCCATCATTCTTGACTATAGTTAAGTTCAGGTGCCGCTTTTTGATCCGACAGCGTGCGAGAGGCGTACCTGATCATACCAACAACAGCAAGAAAAGGGGGTGTCCATGCTCCTGCACCATGCATTCGGTCTTTTCACGCACCCAGGCGAAGAATGGGTGTCCATTCGTAAAGAACACGAGACTCCTCGACGGCTCTACATAGCCTATGTATTGGTTCTGGCTGCCATCGCACCAGTGTGCGCTTACATATCGACAGCCTACTTCGGCTGGACGGTGGGTAATGAGCGGCTGATCAAGTTGACTGAAATCAGCGCCCTGCAATTGAGCGTGCTGACTTACCTGGCCATGCTGGTGGGTGTTTTCGCCCTGGGCTACGCCATCAACTGGATGGCGAAAACCTACGGCGCGAAGGAAGAACATGTCCCGTCTAATGGGATTGCGTTGGCAGCCTATTCCTGTACGCCGTTGTTCCTGGCAGGCTTTGCCCTGCTTTACCCGGTGCCCTGGTTCAACGCGATTGTGTTCCTGATCGCCGCCTGTTATGGCGCCTGGCTCATGTATGATGGATTGCCGATAGTTATGGGTATAGAGAAAGAGCGTGCCGTCATGTATGCCGGAGCGTTGCTCACGGTGGCTCTGGTAATACTCGTGTCGACGCGGGTCGGTTCCGTCATCCTCTGGAACTTGGGTGTCGGCCCGGTATTTGTGAGTGGGTGAACGCGGACAGCGTCGCCAACAAATTACCCAGCGGGGTGGGAGAGAAGGGAGCCAGACCGGCTCCCTTCAGGTTTTCAAAGGCTGTTTCTAGTCACCATCGTCGATCCGGAGTCCCGAGCTGGCAGAGCCCATCTTGCCCTGTTCAAGACGGATGGCAACTTCCAGGTTGTGCCTTGAGTCTGCATTGGCGAAGGCCTCGTCCTTGGTAATCTTGCCCTGGTGGTAAAGGTCCAGAATGGCCTGATCGAAGGTCTGCATGCCCATTTCCCGGCTCTTTTCCATCACCTCACCGATGCCGCCTATCTCTCCTTTGTTGACCAGTTCCTTGATGTAGGGGCTTGTAAGCATCACTTCGGCTGCCGGGACCCGTGTGCCATCCACGCTGCGCAACAGGCGTTGGGACACCACTGCCCGAAGGTGCAGGCTGAGATCCATGAACAGCTCCCGGTGGGCCTCATCCGGGAAGAAGTTCACAATCCGGCGCAGGGTCTGGTCCACGTTACTGGCATGCAGGGTGGAGATACATAGGTGACCGGTCTCTGCGTAGGTCAGCGCCTGCTTCATGGTTTCCCGGTCCCGGATCTCGCCAATCATGATTACGTCCGGGGCCTCACGCATAGCGCGCTTCAGAGCGTCGGAATAGGAGTGGGTATCGACACCGACTTCCCGCTGGTTGATCACACTCATGCCGTGTGTGTGGGTGTATTCGATGGGGTCCTCGATGGTGAGTATATGGCCACTGCGGTGCCGGTTCCGGTAATCGATCATCGACGCGAGCGTGGTGGATTTGCCGGAGCCAGTGGCACCCACGACCAGGATCAGGCCCCGGGGTTCCATAATCAGTTGCTCCAGGATGCCGGGCAGGCCGAGGGACTCAATTGAGGGGATGTCGGTTTTGAGGTAGCGGATGACCATCGCTACTTCGCCGCGTTGCCAGAACACATTGACCCGGAACCGGCCGATGTGGTCCACCCCGATGGCCATATCCAGCTCCAGATCCCGTTCGAATGAGGCCCTCTGGCGATCGTTCATCACCGAATACGCCAGATTCTTGACGGCGCCCGGCGGAAAGGGGTTCTGGGTCAGGGGCTTGGTCTGGCCTTCGATCTTGATCATCACCGGTGTGCCGGTGGAAAAGTAGAGGTCCGATGCGCCTTTGTCGGCCATGATTTTGAGGTATGCGGGCAACTCCATAAAACTGTCTCGCTATCCACGGTTCAAAATACCAATACTAGCTCAGAAACCAGGGGCTTGCCCGGGAAGTGCTCGATGGCTCAGGCAGTGGGCAGTCCCCGGGTAATGACTGACGGATCTCCCTGACCTTCCACGGCGGCCAGCTCGGCACGGGACAACCATTCGCCGGGGGGCTTTTCCATGACCCGGGCGCAGGCTGCCAGGACATGCCCCCAGGAACACTGGTTAGCAAACAGCATGCCGGCCACGTTCAGCGTGCCGCCTTGATTCAGATAACCCAGCACCCGGGTGTGGGCCGGCTCCGGAAACAGCGGGTTCAGGTGGCCGCGGAAAACCTCGGGCCGCATATGGGTCAGGCCGACACGACGCCTGAGACGATGGGGGAAGAGGCGTTCGCGTTCGAATTCCGAGGCGCAGACGACGGCCTCGTGAGCGTCACGGGGCTGGCGAAAACGGCCGGGCTCCTGCACATATACCAGTCGGAAGGGAGTCCCGGTCTCCCGCAGGCGTTCACAGGCCCGAATCGCCTCGGATAACTGGTAGGCGCCGTTGGCAATCAATAGTAGTGGCTCTCCGGCACAGGTGTCCTCATCCACCACCAGGGCGCCGTGTCGGGCCAGGATGTCGGCCTCATTGGCGTCGAAGACACAGGGTCGTTCCCGCTTGGGCACCACCATGCACGTCAGGCGGCCGCGATCGGAGTACACCGAGGGGAGCGTGGCGAGGGTGCTGTTGTAGTCGGCCGGGAAGAGCACCCGGGAAACATCGTTCATCTCGGCCAGAAGACTCTCGCAAAATGTGGTGTCCTGGTGCGACTGTTCATTTTTGCCATTTTCCCAGGTGTGGGAGGTGGCGATGACCGGAAATCCGAGCCAGCGTGCGGGCCGTCCCACCACTTTCTGGTGCCGGGCGAAAATCAGTTCCTGGCGGATTGCCCCGAGCATCTTCACGCAGAAGGCCTCGTAGCTTGCCGCCAGGTTGATACCGGCCTTGTTGGCCAAACATGCGGAAATCGCCGCTTCCTCGTCCAGCACGGTTATGATCTTGCCGTGAATCGCTTCCTGGTCATTTTCGGGATCATTCACCCGATGTTTTAGCGCTTTGAGGGTGCCGGTCAGACGGTTGCTGGCGAGCTCGTCCGGATTGCCAACCCGGGGGCGCAGGCCCGGATTCTCCGCAACCAGGGCCCGGAAAAAATGGTCCACGGCGGTCATGGGCGATGAGGACGGTGCCCGGCACGGAGCCAGCCGGGGAATGACCGGATCGATCGGATTCCGTCGTGCCAGGGGGTGGTCCCGTTCCAGAGGGCGCTTCTGAAGGCAATGGTCGCTGAGTTGACAAACCGCATCCTTAATCTCATCCGGGCTGACCCAAAGTGGGTTGATGTGGGTCTGGAACAGCTCTCGGGCCCGGGTGTCGATCCGAGGATTGCCCGGCAGAGGCAGGTTGTGGGCGGCATTGCTGCCGGCGCCATAGAAACCGTAACCCTTGACGGTTTCGGCGATACCATAGGGAATGCGCACCGGGTAGTGTATCTCGCCGTTAATCGCGGCTTGCCCGTGATCCTTCAGGGCCTCCTCCATGGAGAACAGGACACAGACAAAGGCCGCCGGATCGCGGCCGTCGAAACGGACCGGATCAAAGCCCCGCTGGCTCAGGCGCGCCTCGAACCGTTCGAGCCCCTCCCGGGTGCCCAGCCCGGTGCGCCGGCCGTTGGCAATCATGATCGGCAGAACCAGCCCACAGTCCTCCTGGCGCCACCAACGGGGAATCCAGTCACTGCCACGCTGTTCCTCGGCGGCGCCATCAGAAAGAAACGCCACCAAGGTTTCCCCCGGCAGCGGCATGTGGGCATACTGGAGTTCCGCGAATCCCGGGTAGCCGCCCTCAATGATACCGCCGGCGGTATTCGGGTTGACGTGGCTGCCGACCGGCACCGCCATGGAACCATCAGGGTTCTGCCGGTAACTGTAGAAATCCTCGGCCAGCCGCGACAGGCCCTCGGCGCCCCGGTAACGCTCCTGCTGCTCGGGATGGAGATTGCCGGCCAGGACGTTGAGTGCTTCCACCGCGGCCACGCAATGGCCCTGACCCATCAACCAGCTCCGGGTCTCGCCGGTCAGGCTGTTAAGGGCGAGGTAGGCGGCGTAGGCCGGGACCATGTTAAGCGCACCGCCGGTGTGGCCTTCCGGACTGGTTTTGAAATCCTGGGGGGCAAGGGGCGCTCCGGAGACGTCCACACGTCGGGTATAAGTCATGTGCAACACCAGCCACAGGCCGGCGCTGGTCAGGCGGTCCAGCGCCACCAGTTTGCGATAGACCGCTTCGGTGTCCGGTTGCAGTCCTCGCTGTACCAGTCGCTCAGCCAGCGCCCGGACCCGCGCGCAAGTGGAATCTGTATGCCGGATGACGCCATAGCCACGGCGCCACAGATCGTATTGCGGGCGGAAATGACCGGTGGTCGGCGCCGGCTGGGATTGAATTGGCGCTGGCATGGCATGCCTCCGTGACTGGGATAATCTGCCAGTGATTGTAAAAGCTGGCAGCACGAGCCCCCTTGATGCAGGTCATTCAGTACTGCATATTGTTTTGGGCTGGTTTTTTTGAGGTTAACCTCCGAATCTGAGATCCTGACCTGATCATTCCTGAGGATCTGGTGACCGCCATGACAGACGACAAACGCCGTCAATACTCATCTCCGGTGGTGGATGGCATTGGCAAGTCCGCCAGTCGGGCCATGCTCCGGGCCGTGGGCTTTACCGATGAGGATTTCCGCAAGCCGCAGGTGGGCATTGCCTCGACCTGGAGCAATCTCACGCCCTGTAACATGCACATCAACCGGCTGGCCGAGGAATCCGCCGAGGGCGCCGATGAGGCGGGCGGAAAGTCCCTGATCTTCAATACCATCACCGTGTCCGACGGCATCGCCAACGGCACCGAAGGTATGAAGTACTCCCTGGTGTCCCGTGAGGTAATTGCCGATTCCATCGAGACCACTGCCGGCTGCGAGGGCTTTGACGGCCTCGTGGCCATCGGAGGCTGCGACAAGAACATGCCGGGTTGCCTGATGGGGCTGGCGCGGTTGAACCGGCCGTCGGTGTTTGTGTATGGCGGCACCATCATGCCCGGCAAAAACCACACCGACATCATCTCGGTGTTTGAAGCGGTCGGAGCCCATGCCCGGGGAGACCTGGACCTCATCGAGGTAAAGCAGATCGAGGAGACCGCCATACCGGGTCCCGGCTCCTGCGGAGGGATGTATACCGCCAACACCATGGCGTCGGCCATTGAGGCTATGGGCATGAGTCTGCCCGGAAGTTCGGCCCAGAATGCGGTCTCCGAAACCAAGGTGGAGGATTGCCGGGCCGCCGGGGCAGCGGTACTGAACCTGCTGGAAAAGGGTATCCGTCCCTCGGATATCATGACCCGAAAGGCGTTCGAGAATGCCATCACCGTAGTTATTGCCCTGGGCGGTTCCACCAATGCGGTGCTGCACCTGCTGGCGATGGCCAGCACCATCGGTGTGGTGCTGGATCTGGAAGACTTCACCGAAATCGGCAAACGGGTGCCCGTGCTGGCGGACCTGAGGCCCAGCGGCCACTACATGATGTCCGAGCTGGTGGCCATTGGCGGTATCCAGCCATTGATGAAGATGTTGCTGGATCGGGGGCTGTTGCACGGCGACTGCCTGACAGTGACTGGCCAGACACTGGCGGAGAATCTGGGGGACGTTGAGCCCTACCCCGAGGGGCAGGACATCATTCATGCCTTCGAGGATCCCATCAAGGCCGACAGCCACCTGCGTATCCTCTACGGTAACCTGGCGCCCACAGGGGCGGTGGCCAAGATTACCGGCAAGGAGGGTACCCATTTCACCGGTCGCGCCCGGGTATTCCATTCCGAGGAGGAGGCTCAGGCCCGGATTCTCGACGGCACCGTGGTGGCGGGTGATGTTCTGGTGATCCGTTACGAGGGTCCCAAGGGCGGCCCCGGAATGCGGGAGATGCTCAGCCCCACGTCCGCGATTATGGGCAAAGGGCTCGGCAGCGACGTGGCGCTGATCACCGATGGCCGTTTTTCCGGCGGTAGCCATGGGTTCGTAGTCGGTCATATCACGCCGGAGGCGGCCGAAGGCGGCCCCATTGCACTGGTGGAGGATGGCGACACCGTGACCATCGACGCGGTCAGCAACCGCATCGAGCTGGACGTATCCGATGCGGAGATGGACCGCCGCCGACAGGCCTGGCAGGCCCCACAGCCAGGGGTGACTCGCGGGGTGTTGGCCAAATACGCCCGGACCGTCAGTTCGGCGTCCAGGGGTGCGGTGACCGATCTGCCCTAGTGTCCCGTCTGGTTAATTCGCTGACCTACTGCGTGGCGCTGGGGACCCTGGCCAAGGCGCCAGTGCGCAGGTGTGGTGGTTCCACATCAAGTGCTGGCAACACCGGTCAGGGGCCCCAGCGCCGCGCCCTTCGGGAGATATGAGGATATGCCTTATCCCGAGATCGCCCAGGTACTTGACTGTCCTCCCGGCACGGTCAAAACTCGGATGATGCATGCCAGGAAGAATCTCAAGCGGTGCCTTAGTGCATTCCAGAGTGGCTTGTGAACCGCTATGCGTTCCTGTACGACTCAGACTTAGGCAATACAG
>NZ_JAWOIS010000050.1:0-8042 GCF_046484525.1 Marinobacter sp. | reverse complement strand
ATCATGGTTCGCCGCGCCCGGAAAGGGCAGTCGGTGATGAAACCGGATCGGGAGCACTTGCATCACATTTTCATGCGCGCGGGCTTCTCGGATCGTGAGGCGCTGATTATGATTACCGGGATTGCACTGGTTTTTGCGGCCTTCGGTCTGATTGGTGAAGGCTTTCAAATCCCGGAGTATTTAATGTTTACTGCGTTCATTGGTGTTTTTGCCCTGTATGATTGGGGGCTGAGCCATGCCTGGCGGTTGTTGGTGTTATTTCGGAGGCGGTCGGGTAGCGGGGGTACTTGATAAGACAGAGGTTTGGTCACCACGTGATTCGTTTTTTTGACATCCTGTTTTCGTTAGCCGGCCTTGTTGCCGGCTTTCCTGTTTTTTTGATACTGCTGGTTGCCGGGTACTTTGATACCGGGGCGCCGCTGTTTCTTCAGGAACGTGTTGGCAGGGATGGACGGCCGTTTGTACTGGTGAAGTTCCGCACCATGACGGTAGGTACGGCATCGGTCGCCACGCATCTGGCGCAGGCGTCCTCGATTACGCCGCTGGGCCGTTTTCTTCGCAAGACCAAGCTGGATGAACTTCCTCAGCTATGGAATGTGCTGAAAGGGGAGATGAGCCTGGTCGGGCCCCGGCCCTGTTTGCCGAGCCAGACGGAATTAGTGAACCTCCGGCGGCAATTGGGCGTGTTGAAAATGCGCCCTGGCATTACCGGCCTGGCGCAGGTGCAAGGTATTGATATGTCCACACCGGAAAAACTGGCCCGTACGGATGCGTTAATGATTGGTCATTTGTCTCTTAAGCGATATTTTCACTATATTTTCCTGACGGTGGCCGGCAAAGGCGCCGGTGACCGAGTGAGGAATGGATGAAACCTCTTTTGAGCAGGCTCCGAGACTGGCTTTTTGAGTTGCCCAGGCCGCAGAAACGGCTGATATCCGTAGCGGCTGATCTGTTCTTTATCGCCATCGCCCTCTGGGTGGCATTCGCGTTGCGTTTTGAGGACCCCGCCTGGATGCCCTCCCAGCGCCAGTGGTTGGCGTTTGGCCTTACCGCTGCGATTTCCATTGTCGCCTTTATCCGGATTGGTCTTTATCGTGCCGTAATCCGGTATATCAGTGAGAAAGTTCTGGTTGTTATGGTGACTGGTGTGGTTGCTTCCGCCGGCGCCCTGATTCTCTCCGGTTTTCTGTTTCATGCCATGGTTCCACGCTCGGTACCGGTGATCTATGCTTCGCTGTTGTTCATCATGGTGGCGGGTACGCGGTTCACTTTCCGGGCACTTATCAATCGTCCGCGGGAGAGAGCCAAGGGGCGGGTTTTGATTGTGGGGACGGGGCCCAAGGCGCTTCAGCTTCATTATGCGTTGATGCAGGGTACGGAATACCGCCCGATGGGGTTTGTTTCCCAGGACCGCCAGAAACACAAATCTCTGATTGCCGGTTTGCAGGTGTACTCTGTGGACCACATCAAGCGCGCTGCACGGGAGCAGGGAATCCAGAGGGTGTTCCTGGCGTTGGAGGACGATGGCAAGATCAGCCGCCGGGAATTGATGGCGAAGCTGGAGGAGATGGTCATTCCGGTGCAAACCGTACCGGCTATGTCAGAACTGGTCGCGGGGCAGGCGCGGATCAATGATATTCGTGATCTTGATATTGCCGATTTGCTGGGACGAGACCCGGTTAAACCGAACAAGACGGTGGTTGCGGCCAGTCTGACTGGAAAGGTCGTTATGGTGACCGGGGCGGGAGGTTCAATTGGTTCCGAGTTGTGCCGTCAGATAATCCGCAATGGCCCTTTGGCCATTGTGCTTCTTGAGCAATCCGAGATTGCCCTCTACAACATTGAGCGGGAGCTCAGGTCCATCAGTGACATTGAAGGACTGGCAGTGGAAATCCATCCCTTGCTCGGCAGCATTGTACATCGTCGGAGGACCGAGGTGATCATGCGTTCGTTCGGGGCGAACATCGTTTACCACGCCGCGGCCTACAAGCATGTCCCTCTGGTGGAGAACAACATCATCGAGGGTGTGCAGAACAATGTGATGGGTACGTGGCACTGTGCTGAAGCAGCCATTGCCGCCGGTGTTGAGCGTTTTGTGTTGATTTCTACAGACAAGGCGGTCAGGCCAACAAATATCATGGGTGGCTCAAAACGATTGGCAGAGCTGGTTTTGCAGGGCCTTGCGCAGCGGCAGAGCGATACGGTGTTCTCAATGGTTCGGTTTGGCAATGTGCTGGGCTCTTCCGGCTCAGTAGTTCCGCTTTTCCGTGACCAGATCCGCGATGGCGGCCCGGTGACAGTGACCCACCCGGACATCATTCGCTATTTCATGACCATTCCCGAGGCAAGCCAATTGGTGTTGCAGGCCGGTGCTATGGGTGAAGGTGGTGAGGTGTTTGTACTCGATATGGGCGAACCGGTGAAAATCGCCGACCTGGCCCGGAAAATGATCCGGCTGATGGGTCTGACGGAAAAGAATGAAGACAATCCCTACGGTGATATTCAGATTACGTATACAGGCCTGAGGCCGGGTGAGAAGCTCTACGAGGAGTTGCTCATTGGTGACGACCAGCAGAGGACGGCTCATCCAAGGATCATGATGGCCCGGGAGCAATCTTTGAGTTGGCCAGAGATTGATGAATTGCTCGGAAAGCTTGTCCAGTGCTGCAAGCAGTTCGATTGTGAGGCAGTTGTCGATCTCATTCGCCAGGCCCCGACTGGATATGTAGCCTCCGACGAGCCGGGGGATATTCTTTGGCAGCGAGGCGAGTTGCCTGTGAAACCAGTTTCTTCGGTGGGCTCTGGAGATGGGAAAGTGCGCCGCTTACCTGTTTAGAGGTGTACCTCAGGGGTCTGAAGAAAGCCTTCTTCTGACCCCGAGTTAGCGCCCCCTCCAGGGGTCTGAAGAACACTTTCTTCTGACCCCATGCTAGCGGCAAGCTCACAGCAAGATTTGAAAATGGGGTCAGATGAAGACTTTCATCAGACCCCTGCTTTAAAGCGCCGAGCTCGGAGCCAGACCTGAAAGCGGGGTCAGATGAAAGCGTTCATCAGCCCCTCCTCCTATAAGTTAACGAATCGTGGAAGTCTATGCCCATTTACGACGTATTCAACGGCGATGCCGACGGTATCTGCGCCCTGATTCAGCTCCGTTTAGCGGAACCCGCTGAAAGCACCCTGATTACCGGAGTGAAACGGGACATTGCCCTGGCCAAACGGGTGCTCACCTCGGAACCTGTCCAGGCGAACATCCTGGATGTCAGCCTGGAGAAAAACCGGGAGGCGGTGAATGCGCTGCTGGAAGCTGGCTCTTCGGTGTTTTATGTGGATCACCACTTCCCCGGCGACGATTTGCCGGATCATCCGCAATTTACCGCGTTGATCGATACTCAGCCGACGACCTGCACCAGCTTGCTGATTGACCAGCATCTGAACGGCCGTTTTCATAACTGGGCCATTGCTGCAGCGTTTGGCGATAACCTGAATGCGGTGGCTGAAGAGCTGGCGGAGAAGGCCGGTTTGAGCGCGGGGCAGACTGAATCCCTGAAAATGCTGGGCGTTTGTATCAATTACAACGGCTATGGTTCGTCGGTGGAAGACCTGCATTTCCACCCGGCGGATCTTTACCGGGAATTCGTGATGTTTGCGGACCCACTGGAGCTGATTGCTTCCGAACCGGTTGCCTGGCAGCAGTTGCGGGACGGTTACGAGGCGGATATGGCCAAGGGCCTGGCGGCTCCGGTTCTCAAGGAAACTCCAGCTTCGCTTGTAGTAAAACTTCCCGACGAAGCCTGGGCTCGGCGGGTGAGTGGTGTTTTGGGCAATGAGCTCGCCAACCGGAATCCCGATAAGGCCTGTGCGATTGTTACCGAGAAAGCGGATGGTACGTACCTGGTGAGTATTCGTGCCCCACTCAATAACCGCACCGGCGCGGACGAAGTAGCCCGGCAGTTCCCCACCGGTGGTGGTCGAAAAGCGGCGGCAGGGATCAATGCGTTGCCCGGGGAGCAGTTGGATGGCTTTCTTGATACACTGGCGGGATTTTGGGCGTGATGTGAACTCGACAGGCCACGCCAAACAATGAATTTGAAAATGGGGTCAGATGAAGGCTTTCATCAGACCCCGGAGTTTGCCCCAGGGGTCTGATGAACTTGTTCTTCTGACCCCAACTTAGAATCGGAATCCGAAATAACACCCAGGATCTGCAATGACCTTGACACCCCCCAGAAAAACCCACCTCAAACAACTTGAGGCGGAATCGATCCACATCATCCGGGAAGTGGCTGCCGAATTCGATAACCCGGTGATGCTCTATTCCATCGGCAAGGACTCCGCAGTAATGCTGCACCTGGCCATGAAAGCATTCGCCCCCGGCAAGCCACCGTTTCCGCTGATGCATGTGGACACCACCTGGAAGTTTCGGGAAATGATCGAGTTCCGGGACAAGATGGCCGAGAAACTGGGTTTGAAGCTGATTGTTCACACCAACGAAGAGGGTGTGAAGCAGGGCATTGGCCCGTTTACTCACGGTAGCGCCAAGCATACCGATGTGATGAAAACCCAGGCCCTGAAACAGGCGCTGGACAAGTACGGCTTTGATGCGGCCTTTGGTGGTGCCCGCCGGGACGAAGAGAAGTCCCGGGCGAAAGAGAGGGTGTACTCCTTCCGGGACAAGTTCCACCGCTGGGATCCCAAGAACCAGCGCCCGGAGTTGTGGAACCTGTATAACGGCAAGGTGAACAAGGGCGAGAGCATTCGTGTATTCCCGCTCTCCAACTGGACTGAGCTGGATATCTGGCAGTACATCTACCTTGAGAACATCGACATTGTGCCCCTGTACTTTGCCGCCGAGCGGCCGGTGGTCGAGCGCGATGGCACGCTGATTATGGTGGACGACGACCGTATGCCGCTGGCGCCGGGTGAGAAGCCGGAGATGAAAATGGTGCGCTTCCGGACTCTGGGCTGCTACCCGCTGACCGGTGCCGTTGAGTCCGAGGCCGCGACCTTGCCGGATATTATCCAGGAGATGCTGCTGACCAAGACCTCCGAACGGCAAGGGCGGGTGATTGACCATGACTCGGCGGCGTCTATGGAGCAGAAGAAGCGGGAAGGGTATTTCTGAGGTCGCTGCTCAGGGGTCTGAAGAACTCCGTTCTTCTGACCCCAAGCTAGCGCCAGACTCCTACCCCAGGGGTCTGAAGAACTCTGTTCTTCTGACCCCGAGTTAGCGCCAGACTCCTACCCCAGGGGTCTGAAGAACTCCGTTCTTCTGACCCCGAGTTAGCGCCTAACTCCCGAGTTTGCCTGAAGATGGGGTCAGATGAAGTCTTTCATCAGACCCCTGAGTTAAGTTGGCGCCAGGCGCCCGAGTTGAAATCATGAAGGTGGGGTCAGAAGAACAAGTTCTTCAGACCCCCGACAGATATGAAAATGGGGTCAGATGAAGGCTTTCATCTGACCCCGTGTTCACACCAGACATCCGAGTTGAAAATAAAATGTCCCACGCATCCGAATTAATCGAATCCGACATCCTCCAGTACCTGGACCAGCACGAGAACAAAGACCTGCTCCGCTTTCTGACTTGCGGCAGCGTCGATGACGGCAAATCTACCCTGATTGGCCGCCTGCTATTCGATTCCAAGCTGATCTTCGAAGACCACCTCGCAGCCCTGCACAAGGACAGCGAGCGCATGGGGAACGCCGGCGAGGCACTGGATCTGGCGTTGTTGGTGGACGGCCTGGCTTCCGAGCGGGAGCAGGGGATTACCATTGATGTGGCGTATCGCTACTTCTCCACCGACAAGCGCAAGTTCATCATTGCCGATTGCCCGGGGCATGAGCAGTACACCCGGAACATGGCGACCGGTGCCTCCACCTGCGAACTGGCGGTGGTGATGATTGATGCCCGGAAGGGGGTGCTGACCCAGTCTCGCCGGCACAGCTTTATCGTGAGCCTGCTGGGCCTGAAGCATGTGGTGGTGGCGATCAACAAGATGGACCTGGTGGGTTTCAGCGAGGAACGTTTTAACGAGATTCGCGCTGAGTACGAGAAGCTGGCGGACCAGTTGGGGCTGAAGGACGTGTATTACGTGCCGATTTCCGCCCTGAACGGCGACAACGTGGTGAACCGGAGCGAGAACACGCCCTGGTACCACGGTGAAACCCTGATGAACATTCTGGAGCAGGTGGAGGTTCTGGAGGACCAGAACATTATCGACTTCCGCCTGCCGGTGCAGTATGTGAATCGGCCCAACCTGGATTTCCGGGGTTATTGCGGTACGATCGCCAGTGGGGTGGTTCACAAGGGTGATGAAGTAGCGGTGATGCCCTCTGGCAAGACCTCCAGGGTGGCGGGTATCCACACCTACGAAGGTGAGATAGAACGTGCCTGGCCGGGTGATGCGGTGACTATCACTCTGGAAGATGAGGTGGATATCTCCCGTGGGGATCTGTTGGTGCATGCGAACAACCAGCCGGAGCTCGGTAACCGCTTTGCCGCCCATATCGTGTGGATGAACGAGAATGCATTGGTGCCCGGCCGTGAGTATGGCATCAAGATTGGTACCAAGGTGACCAACTGCTATGTGAACAAGGTGCTTGAGGAGGTGGATGTGAACACCCTTGAACGCAACGTAGAGGTTGATGGTGGCCTGGAGCTCAATGCCATTGGGCTGTGTGATGTGGAATTGGCCGAGTCTGTGGTAGTGGAAGACTACCAGCATCACTTTGGTACCGGGAATTTCATCCTGATTGACAAGATGACCAATGTGACTGTGGCTGCTGGTATGGTGGAGCGGGCGTTGGATGCTTCCGGTGAGATGCCAAGGCGGGAATACACCGAGGCTGAGCGGAATCTGAACAAGTTTATTCGGGAGAATTATCCGGAGTGGGGGTGTAAGGCCATTTAAGTGAACTTGGGGTCAAGTTGGGGTCAGAAGAACGAAGTTCTTCAGACCCCTGAGGTCATTCTAGACCCCAGAGTCTCCAACCCCAGAGTCACACTAAAGGAATTTGCATGAAGCTTCTCGTTACCGGCGGCGCCGGATTTATTGGCTCTGCCGTCATTCGCCACATCATCGCCAACACCTCTGACAGCGTCGTCAATGTCGACAAGCTGACCTATGCCGGCAATCTGGAGAGTCTGGCGGAGGTCAGCGGGAGTGACCGTTACGCGTTCGAGCAGGTGGATATCTGTAGTCGTGCCGAGGTTGAGCGGGTGTTTCGGGAGCATCAACCGGATGCGGTGATGCATCTGGCGGCGGAGAGCCATGTGGATCGCTCCATTGACGGGCCGGCGGCGTTTATCGAGACCAATATTGTGGGTACCTACACGTTGCTGGAGGTGGCTCGGCAGTACTGGAATGGCCTGGAGGGCGAGCGCAAGGCCAGTTTTCGCTTCCACCATATCTCCACCGATGAGGTATATGGCGACCTGGAAGGGCCGGAGGATCTGTTCACCGAGGAGACGGCCTACGCTCCGAGCTCTCCCTATTCAGCCAGCAAGGCCAGCTCCGATCACCTGGTACGGGCCTGGCACCGGACCTATGGCTTGCCGGTACTGGTGACCAACTGCTCCAACAATTATGGCCCCTATCACTTCCCCGAGAAGCTGATTCCGCTGATGATTCTCAATGCCCTTGATGGCAAGCCGCTGCCGGTTTACGGCAAGGGCGATCAGGTGCGGGACTGGCTCTATGTGGAAGACCACGCCCGGGCACTGTACAAGGTGGTCACCGAGGGCGTTGTTGGGGAGACCTACAACATCGGCGGGCATAATGAGAAGCAGAATATCGAGGTGGTGCATACCATCTGCGACCTGCTGCAGGATCTGGTACCGGCGGATCGGAAGTATCGGGATCTGATCACCCACGTGGCCGACCGACCGGGGCACGATCTTCGTTACGCCATTGATGCCGGCAAGATTCAGCGCGAAGTGGGCTGGACGCCGGAGGAGACCTTCGAATCCGGCATCCGTAAGACCGTTCAGTGGTACCTGGACAACCTGGAGTGGTGCCAGCGGGTTCAGGATGGCAGTTATCAGC
>NZ_JAWOIS010000012.1:0-90541 GCF_046484525.1 Marinobacter sp. | reverse complement strand
CCGCCGTCCCGGATCAGTTGCAGGGAACGGTCGATGTGGTTGGACGCCTCCGGGTGGAAGGTGATGTAACTGGCGCCGGCATCAATGAACATGCGAATCAGGTCATCCACAGGGGACACCATCAGGTGCACATCGATGGGAGCAGTAACGCCGTGCTTGCGCAGTGCCTCGCACACCATGGGGCCGATGGTCAGGTTCGGCACGTAGTGATTGTCCATCACATCGAAGTGGACAACGTCGGCGCCAGCGGCCAGGACATTGTCGACTTCCTCGCCCAGGCGGGCAAAATCGGCGGAGAGGATGGATGGGGCAATCAGGTACGGATTCATGATGTCTCTCTCAGTGGTGTTCGATGGCAGTTCAGGTCGGTACGGAATCCGGAAGGCCCGGTTCCGGCCGCGCCGTTCAATCGCTGGCCAGTTTACCAGTTTGGGCCGGTGTTTTCGCCGCCGAAGGATTCGCACCTGTGCGCAGTCGGGTCGGCCATGGCTTCAAGCCGAGTGGTTCCGTTGCTTGATCAGCTCCCAGGCTTGCTGGTAACGCAACAACTGCTCCTTGGCAAAGGCCAGCTCGCGGGGTGACAGTCCCTTCTGAGCCAGTTTGTCCGGGTGGCATTCCGAAACCTTGCGTCGATAGGCCCGCTTGATCAGGGCCAGGGAGTCCCGGCGGGTCACGCCCAGTAAGTGGCAGGCCTGGTCATAGGTTTCCGGGCGGGCAGGCATGTCCGCTGCGCGCACCCAGACCTTGCTGGCGTAACTCTCCATGATGTGGTCGCCGACGCCCACCGGCAAGCCGATCTGGTCGATGGCGTCTTCACAACGGTAACGTCGGGGCTTTCCCGGCGGGCCCTGGATCTGCGCCGCATGGCACAGGCAGATGGCGACTGTCAGCGCCGGGGCGGGCCAGAGTCGTCGGGTGAGGCGCAAGGACAGCCCTTTCAATGGAGGCAGGTCTTCCGCTTTCTTGCCATCCTGAAACCACTCGATCGCCCGCGTGCGCTGACGTCCGGACAGGTGCAGGGCCCGGATCAGTCCCTCGGCATAGGTGATGTCAGCCTCGGTGACCCGGCCATCTGACCGGGCGATATAGCCGAGAAAATAGAACAGCGGGCGACGGCACCATCCTGGCAGCTGCACCCGCTCAACAAAGGTGGCAGCCTGGTGTCCGCAGGCGGACAGCTCCCGGAGCAGGCTGGTGAACTCGGCCTGGAGGTGGGAGGGGAATGTCGAGCTGCCGGTGCTTTTTGTCATGGTGCGTCAGGCCTCGTGTGCGGACAGCCGGCGGTCCAGCTCCCGAAGGCGCTCCGGCGTTCCCACATCGATCCAGCCGCCGCCGTGGTAACGCCCGGCAACCCGGCCCCGGGCCATCGCGCGGCGCAGAATTGGCCCCAGTTTCCCGGCGTTATCGTCGAGGCCGGCAAACAAGCGGCTATTCAGCAGGCTGATGCCGGTGAAGGTCAGTTTGCGGGGGCCGTCACTGGCCAGTTCACCGGACGCCATCAGGTGAAAATCGCCTTCGGGATGGTGAGGACGGTTATCGGTGACGACCAGCACCGCATCCCGGTCCGGGTCCGGTTCCAGCACGGCAAGGGGAAAGTCGGTCCAGATATCGCCATTGATGACCAGGAACCAGTCCGAACCGGAGGCTGTGAGCAGGGGCAGGGCCCGGATAATGCCACCGGCGGTTTCCAATGGTTCGCCCTCGCGGGAGTATTCCAGGGACAGCCCGAAGCGCTCACCGGTGCCAAGGGTGTGCTCGATCTGGTCGCCCAGCCAGGCATGGTTGATCACCACTTCCCGGAAACCGGCTCGCCGCAGGTGCTCCAGGTGATGCACGATCAGAGGCTTGCCGCCTGCGCTGAGCAGGGGCTTGGGTGTGGTCAGGGTCAGCGGCCGCATGCGTTCACCCTTGCCGGCGGCCAGGATCATCGCTTTCACAGCGGGGTATCCTCCAATGCCGGTGCCGGGCCGATTTTCTCTTCGATCAGCGGCATGACCGTATTCGCCAGCCAGTCATGGAAATGGCGCAGGGCCGGCTGCCGGGCGCTGGCGCGGATAAGGTAGTTGACAGTACGGGGGATGTCGCCCAGGTAGCCATCCTTGCCGTCACGGATGGCCAGACGGGCAAAGATGCCCGCCGCCTTCAGGTGCCGCTGCATGCCCATCAGCTCGAACCATTGCCGGAAGGTGTCCGGGTCGGCGTGGTGCAGTCCCTTCTCCAGGGTGGCCTGTCGGAAGGATTCCAGCCACCGGTTCAGGCGTTCTTCCGGCCAGGACACGTAACAGTCCTTGAGCAGGGAAACCGCATCGTAGGTGACCGGGCCGCGGACGGCGTCCTGGAAATCAATCACACCCGGCCGGCCGGTTCCCGGGCGGATCAGGAGGTTCCGGGAGTGATAGTCCCGATGTGCCGTCACTTCCGGCTGGGCCAGTGCGCTTTCCCGGAGGAAGGCAAAAGTGGTGTCGAGCAGGCATCGGGCCCCGTTATCCAGTGTCATGCCCAGGTGGCGCTCGAGCAGCCAGTCCGGGAACAGGGCCATCTCCCGGTCCAGGAGCGCGGCATCGTAGGGTGGTAACG
This sequence comes from Marinobacter sp., assembly GCF_046484525.1. Lineage (GTDB taxonomy): Bacteria > Pseudomonadota > Gammaproteobacteria > Pseudomonadales > Oleiphilaceae > Marinobacter. The sequence continues at coordinate 87,964 of NZ_JAWOIS010000012.1, read as the reverse complement.
GGTAGTCCGGGGGTGAAGGCAGTTGTTGGATCGCCACCAGCTCATTCAGGGCTTCCCGGTAGCGTGCCTCTGCGTTGTCTTCGGTCAGTCCGGTCAGCATCAGCTGGTCGCCAAAGTCCTCCAGGAGCAGGAAGCCCTGCTTGAGATCCTCCGCTTCAATGGCCGGCACCGCCACGCCGTGACGGTGCCAGTGCCGGGCAATGGCCAGGAACGGAACGCAATCTTCATGTTCGGGGGGCGCATCCATGACAATGAACGGAGTCTGCTCGCCGTTCCGCTGCCGGCGCCATACCCGGAAATAACGGCGGAAGCTGGCATCCCCGGAGACGGGCTCCGCCTCGGAATGCTCGAAACCGGAAAACTGCCTGACCCAACGGGTCAGTGACTGCTGGCGCGTGTCCATAGGGGTAGTTGGCTGTCCCGACATATTTGTTGGCATTGATTTCGAAAGTTAGCAGAGGAGTATAAAGGGGGTAAAACGGTTTTACAGCGGAGTTTCCGTTAACAAGCTGCAAGGGCCCGTGTAAACTAGGCGGTTCGAATTCAGGCCCCAAATCCACTTTCCGGAACAGGAATCCTGCCACCGTGCAACCCGCCATCTGCTGTCCGAAGCGACCGGTCCACCGGTTGTCTGGCCGGATCCGTCGGATTTCCTGCTCAGCCCTGGCTACCCTGTCGGGATTGGTCCTGGCGTCACCGCCCGCGGCTCAGGGCAGCGCATCGCCGTCGGCTGCGGAGATCGACTGGCGTCCCCGGGCCGAGCTGCCCGCCGGGGTACGGAACCGGTTGCCGGTGTTCTGTGACGGAGGTTATCTTCCCTCGGGCACAAAAGGTATGGGGTCCGCATTCTCTGGCCCAGGCGCGGATGCCGGCGAGCCTCTGGAAGCCAGTGGCCTGAGCGCTCGCTACGAGATTGACCGGAAACTTTTCCTGAAGGGTAATGTCTCGATTCGCCAGGGGGCCTTCGAGGTCACCGGCTCGGAGGCCCATTACGACCAGCAGGCGGGATCGGTTTCGGTCAGCGGCCCACTGGTGAGCCGTGGCAATGGCTTTCTGCTGACGGGTAAGTCCGCCGATTACAGCCTTGAAAGTGGCCGCTTCGACATCAACACTGCGACCTTCCTGTTGCACGGTCCGGAACTGCGGGGCAGTGCCGGCAGCCTGTCCCGGATCTCCGAAAACCAGGTGCGGATCCGCGATGGCCTGCTGACCACCTGTGGCCCCTCGCAGAATGACTGGGCGATCGTGGCCTCGGACATCAGGCTGGACCGGGCCGAGGGTTTCGGTACCGCCAGGCATGTTCGCCTGGAAGTGCTGGATGTCCCGGTGTTCTACTGGCCCTGGGCCAGCTTCCCCATCGATGACCGCCGCAAGACCGGTTTTCTCTACCCGCAATTTGGATCCTCCAGTGCCGGCAGCGGTGCATTCCTGGCAGTGCCCTATTACCTGAACCTCGCGCCCCACTACGATGCCACGCTGACGCCCCAGTACATCCATGGCCGGGGTCTGTTCAACGAGGCCGAAGGGCGGTACCTGAGCAGTTTTGGCGAGAGCATGCTGCAGGTGGGGTACATCGACAACGACTCGGCCTTCACGGAAGAAAACCCCGGAGAGAGCGGTGAACGCTGGGCCCTGGATGCCACGACACGGGCCAGGTTTGGTCAGGGCTGGACCGGCTACGGGGATTATTCAGTGGTCAGCGACAATGACTACCTCACTGACCTCAACCGCAGCCTGGAAATCAACCAGGCTACCCATCTCCGTCGTCGGGGCGGCGTGCGTTATCGCAGTGCCAACCAGTACTTCGAGGCCTACCTGAACGATTACCAGACTACCAGCGAATTTATCGCGGATGCGGACAAACCCTACGCCCAGCTGCCGGAAGTGCTGTATGGCGGAATGGCCAAGGCCGGCTGGCTGGAGGCCGGACTGGAGAGCCAGTACACCTGGTTCTACCGTGACAACGACAACCTGACCGGCCTCGATCGGGCCAACGGACAGCGATTCCGCGCCGTGCCGGAGCTGGCGGTGCCGTTGCGTTCGCTCTGGGGCTTCAGTCGCCCTTCCGTGAGTGCGGATTACACCCGGTACGAACTCGAAGATTACAGCCTTGGCGATGGTAGTTTTGATCGCACCGTTCCGGTGGCTGAATGGGATAATGGTCTTTATTTTGATCGCCGCTCGGAGCTCTTCGGCCTGCCGTATAACCAGAGCCTCGAACCACGGCTGTATTACGCCTGGGCAGATGCCGACGAGGATCAGAATGACATCCCGGATTTCGATACATCGATCAAGAGTTTCCAGTTCGACCAGCTGTTCGAGCCGGACCGTTTCAGCGGCGGCGACCGGGTGGGCGACACCAACCAGTTGACCGTGGCCCTGACCAGCCGTTTCAATGACCTGGTTACCGGGGCGGAAAGGGCGAGGGTCAGCATTGGCCAGGTGCAGTACTTTGAGGACCGGGAGGTGACCCTGTTTGGTGCCGGCGGCAGCACCCGGAGCCGTTCGCCACTGGCCGGGGAGCTGGTGCTGAGCCCGCTGGATACCCTGGAAATCAGTTCCTCCGGCCTGTGGGATCCGGATACCGGCGAGACCGAAGAGGGTCGCAGCCAGTTGACCTTCCACTCGGAAGATTACCGTTACCTGGTCAGCCTCGGGCATACCTACAATAAGGACGAACTGGAACAGTCGGATATTGCTGCGGTTGCTCCGGTCACAGACCGTGTTAGCCTGATCGGCCGGTGGGTTTACGATTCCGACCTGGACCGGACAGTGGGATCGCTTGCCGGACTGGAATACAACAATTGTTGCTGGAGCATCCAGGTGGTGCATCAGAACTATCTGACCGACGACCAGCAACTGGATACCCGCCTCCTGTTCCAGATCCAGCTCAAGGGCCTGGGTGGCAGTGGCGGTTCCTCGGCCCGGATTTCCGAGGCGATATACGGGTTTGATGAAAGGGAGCGTCGGCGTTTTGGAACTCCCTGAGCCTTGGCCCGGGCAAGACCGCAGGCCAGCGGTGTACACCATTTTTGATACGAGGTGATTATGAAGGCGACCTTTCGCCAGGGTGTGACAACCTTTTTGATGTTCCTGATGCTGGCGCTCTCCGTGTCGGCCCAGGCCGAGCGCAAACTGCTGGATCAGGTTGTCGCCATCGTCGATGACGGCGTGATCCTGCAGACCGAGCTGGAAGCCCGGATCAATACCATCGTCAGCCGTCTGCAGGCCCAGGGTACCGGCCTGCCACCCCGGGATGTGCTGGAGCAGCGGGTGCTGGAGCAGCTGATCACCGAGTCCATCCAGTTGCAGATGGCCGAAAAGATGGGCATGCGCATCAGCGACAACGAGTTGAACGAGACCATGGACAACATCGCCAGGCAGAACAACATGAGTCGGGCCGAGTTCGAGCAGCAGTTGGCGTCGGAAGGCGTGGGTTACCGCCAGGCCCGGGAGCAGATCCGCAGCGAGATGCTCACCAGTCGGGTCCAGCAGCGACAGGTGGGTAACCGGGTGCGGGTGACTGACCGGGAGGTGGAAAACTACCTGCAGACCCTGGAGGCCCAGGGCGGCAATACAGCCGAGTATCGGCTTGCCTATATTTTCATCGAAGTGAATGACCCGACCAGTGAGGCTTCGGTCGAGGCGGCCCGCACCAAAGCGCAGAATCTGCGCCAGCAGATTGTTGATGGCCGGGACTTCCGGGAAATGGCCGTCGCGGAGTCGGACGCCAGTAACGCGCTGGAAGGTGGTGACATGGGGTGGCGGGCCGAGAACCAGCTGCCTTCATTGGTCGCCCCTGTGGTACCGGGGCTGGCGCCCGGCGAGCCGTCGCCGGTGCTGGAGAATAACAGCGGTTTCCACTTGGTCATGGTCATGGACAAGCGCGGTGGCGACCAGAAGCAACTGGTTCGCCAGCACAAAGTACGCCACATCCTGGTGCGGCCATCCGAAGCGCTTACCGATGCCGATGCCGAGGCCAGGATCCGTGATCTGTACCAGCAACTTCAGGACGGTGCCGATTTCGCCGAAATGGCCAAAGAATACTCGGATGATCCGGTGTCCGGCTCCGATGGTGGCAACCTGGGCTGGGTGAGCCGGGGGCAGATGGTACCGGCGTTCGAGCAGGCGATGCTCGAGGCCGACCTTGCTGAGCTCAAGGGGCCGTTCCGTTCCCGGTTCGGCTGGCACATCCTGCAGGTACAGGAGCGCCGGGAGAAGGATGTGACCGGTGAGGCCCGGGAATCCGATGCTCGCCAGGCCATCTATCGCCGCAAATTCGAGACCGAATTACAGAACTGGCTCCGGGAAATCCGGGACGAGGCCTTTATCGAGTTCAAGGGCGAATACGCGGATGAAAGCCAGGCCGATGCGGAGGCAGGCACGTCGTCATGAGTAAGCCGGTGATCCTGGCACTGACTGCGGGTGAACCCGCCGGCATCGGTCCCGAACTATGCCTTCAGCTGGCTCTGGAGCCACGCGGGGCCGGTATCGTGGTGGTCGCCAGCGAAGCGCTGTTGGCCGAGCGCGCTCGGATGCTGGGTCTCGAGGTGGAACTCCATGCCTGGCAGCCGGGAACACTGCCCCGGATGGAACCGGGGCACCTGTCGGTGTGGCCGGTGGAGGGCTGCCAGAACCTGACCGCCGGCAAGACCGACCCCGCCAACAGTCGCTATGTCCTGAATACGTTGGAGATTGCTGCCCGCGCCTGCCTGGACGGTGAGGTGGATGGTATGGTCACCGCGCCGGTGCACAAGGGCGTGATCAACGAGGCCGGCATCGCCTTCAGCGGCCATACCGAGTTCCTGCAGGAACTGTGTGGCGTGGAGCGGGTGGTGATGATGCTCGCCACCGACGAATTGCGGGTGGCGCTGGTCACCACCCACCTGCCGCTCCGGGATGTGGCCGATGCCATCACGCCCGAACGGCTGAGCCAGGTGACCCGCATCCTGGATGCGGACCTCAAGACCTTCTTCGGCATTTCCGAACCGCGGATTCTGGTGGCGGGGCTCAACCCCCACGCAGGGGAGGGTGGCCACCTGGGCCGGGAGGAGATCGAGGTGATTGAGCCCACCCTCGATAAATTGCGGGGTGAGGGCATCAAACTGACGGGCCCGCTGCCGGCGGACACCCTGTTCACACCGCACTGGCTGGACGCCGCTGATGCGGTGCTGGCCATGTACCATGACCAGGGTTTGCCGGTACTCAAGTTCCAGGGCTTCGGCCGGGCGGTGAATATTACCCTGGGACTGCCCATTGTTCGCACCTCGGTCGACCATGGCACTGCCCTGGATCTGGCGGGAACCGGCAAGGCTGATGCCGGTAGCCTGCGCACCGCGATCCGCGTGGGTGAACACATGGCACGGTGCCGGAAGGCGGCCAAACAAGAGAGCGAGTCGTGAGTCAGAAAGGCGGCCATCAGGCCAGAAAACGTTTTGGACAGAATTTCCTGCATGATCCGGGCGTGATCGAGCGCATCGTGCGTGCCATCAACCCCAAGCCTGAGGACGCCATCGTCGAGATCGGCCCCGGGCTGGGCGCCCTGACCGAGGAAATCCTGGCGATCAACCCCCGCCTGCAGGTGGTGGAGCTGGACCGGGACCTGATCCCGGTGTTGCGTACCAAGTTTTTCAATTATCCGGAATTCCGAATCCACGAGGCGGACGCGCTGAAATTCGACTTCAGCCAGCTGGTGGAGGACCGGCCCCTGCGGATCATCGGCAACCTGCCGTACAATATTTCCACGCCGCTGATTTTCCACCTGCTCGGCCAGGCCGGCGTGGTGCAGGACATGCACTTCATGTTGCAGAAGGAAGTGGTGCAGCGGCTGGCGGCGGTACCCGGAGACAACAACTACGGCCGGCTGGGCATCATGGCCCAGTACTTCTGCAAGGTGCAGCCGCTGTTCGAGGTGGGCCCTGGAGCCTTCAAGCCGGCACCGAAAGTCGATTCCGCCATTGTTCGCCTGGTGCCCCACGAAACGCTGCCGCATCCAGCCAGGGACCTGTCGACCCTGCAGGCGGTGGTCCGCACGGCATTCAGCGCCCGGCGCAAGACCCTGCGCAAGGCCCTCGGTGGCATGATCAGCGCCGGGCAACTGCAGAGCCTGGGCATTGATGATGGTCTGCGCCCGGAAAACCTCAGCCTGGCGGACTACGTACACATTGCCGACTTTCTCGTTGACCAGAAATCCGGAACCGGCGATGAGGTAAGTAATGACTGACTATGCCATCGGTGATATCCAGGGCTGCTATGAACGTTTGCGGGATGTACTGGTCAAGGTGGACTTCTCACCCTCCCGCGACCGTCTGTGGGTGGCCGGTGATCTGATCAACCGTGGGCCGTCCTCACTCGAGACCCTGCGGTATATCGAGAGCCTGGGCGACAGCGCGGTGGTGGTCCTGGGTAACCACGACCTGCATCTGCTGGCGGTGGCCCTTGGCGGTCATGCGCCGAAACGCAAGGACACCCTCCACGATATCCTGGACGCCCCCGACTGTGACCGTTTGCTGCAGTGGCTGCGTCAGCAGAATTTCTGTGTTTACGACCAGAAACGCAATTTCGTCATGGCTCATGCCGGGATTCCCCACATCTGGAGTGTGGAGGGCGCAGTCAGCTATGCTCGGGAAGTCGAGGCAGTGATCCGCAGCGATCAGGCGGAGTATTACTTTACCCACATGTACGGCAATGAACCCGAGCGTTGGGATCCCGGTCTGACCGGTATGGACCGCTGGCGGATGATCACCAACTATTTCACCCGGATGCGTTTTGTCGCCGAGGACGGCACCCTGGAGCTGGCGACCAAGGAGTCCGCGGGCAATGCCCCCGAAGGCTTTGCGCCCTGGTTCCGGTTCCCGAGGCAGGACAATGTCCGTGTCATATTCGGTCACTGGGCCGCGCTGGAAGGTAATACCGGAAGTGACCGGTTCATCGGCCTGGACACCGGGTGTGTCTGGGGCGGTGTGCTGACAGTGATGAACCTGGACACCGGAGAGAAAATCCACTGTGACTGCTGACGCATCCCAAACGACGGGCCCGGTGTTGCGCTGGCCGATGATTGCCGGAGCCCTGTTCGCTCTGCTGGCGGTCATGGCCGGAGCGTTCGGCGCCCATGGCCTGCGCGGGATGGTGAGTGATCGGGCCCTGGAGGTGTTCCAGACAGCCGTGACTTACCAGATGTACCATGCCCTGGCATTGGTGCTGGTTGCCGTACTGGCGGGTTTCGGCCTGTCCCGGCGTTTGCTGGGAATTGCGGCCGGGTTTTACCTGGCGGGCATCCTGATGTTCAGTGGCAGCCTGTACCTGCTGGTGTTCGCCGGCTATCACTGGCTGGGCCCGGTGACCCCGCTGGGTGGTGTATGCTTCACGATTGGCTGGGGGTTGCTGATTACCGCAGGCCTCCGGCACCAAGGCTGAATCAATGCGAGGTTTGACAGCGACATGCAGGTAGAAGTAAACGGCGATGCGATGGAACTCCCCGACGGCGCGACCGTCTCCGCCCTGATTGAATCCCTGGCTCTGACTGGCAAGCGGCTGGCTGTGGAAGTCAACGAGGATATCGTGCCCCGCAGCCAGCACCCGGAATTCACCCTGAACCCCGGCGACCGCGTCGAAGTGGTACATGCCATCGGCGGCGGCTGACCCGATTTCCCGTAACTGTTTAGTGGCGGAAACCGCCGAATCCAGATTGAAAATCCAGACTACCCGGAAAGGTTATGACCGATACTCCTGAAATCCAGCTTCCCGAAGACAAGCCCCTGGAAATTGCCGGCCGCGTCTACCAGTCCCGACTGCTGGTAGGTACCGGCAAGTACCGGGACATGATGGTAACCGGCCATGCCATCGAGGCCAGCGGCGCCGAGATCGTCACCGTCGCCGTGCGCCGCACCAACCTGGGCCAGAACCCGGACGAGCCCAACCTGCTGGATGTGATCTCCCCGGAGAGCTACACCATCCTGCCCAACACTGCCGGTTGCTACACCGCGAAAGACGCGGTGCGCACCTGCAAACTGGCGCGGGAACTGCTGGACGGCCACGACCTGGTCAAGCTGGAAGTGCTCGGTGAGGAGAAGACCCTGTACCCGAATATGACCGAAACCCTGGTAGCAGCCGAGGAGCTGATCAAGGACGGCTTCAAAGTCATGGTCTACTGCTCCGACGACCCGCTGCTGGCCAAGCGCCTGGAGGAAATGGGCTGCGTGGCCATCATGCCCCTGGGCGCCCCGATCGGTTCCGGCCTGGGCATCCAGAACCGCTACAACATCAAGCTCATCGTCGAGAACGCCAGTGTACCGGTGCTGGTGGATGCCGGCGTGGGCACTGCCTCCGATGCCACCATCGCCATGGAACTGGGCTGCGACGGGGTGCTGATGAACACCGCCATTGCCCAGGCCAAAGATCCGATCAAGATGGCCAACGCCATGCGCCTGGCCATCAACGCGGGCCGCGAAGCCTTCCTGGCCGGTCGCATGCCGAAGAAAATGTATGCCAGTGCCTCTTCGCCGATTGATGGTACGTTTTTCTGAGGGTGAAGGCGGGGTCAGATGAGATCTTTCAGCTGACCCCATGTTCAGCCAATACGTCGATCATAAAAACCAAAACTCAGAGCGCTGTAGTCCTGACATGACCGATCCGAAACCCAGTCGCCGAGAGGCGATCCTTCATGCCCTGGTGGAACTGCTGGAAACCGACCCGGGCGCCCGCATCACCACCGCCGGCCTGGCCCGCACCGTAGGGGTTACCGAAGCGGCCCTTTACCGCCATTTCCCCAGCAAGCGGAAAATGTTTGAAGCCCTCATCGAGTTTGCCGAGGAAGCGGTATTCTCCCGCTGCCAGGTAATCCTGCAGGAGCAGGAGGATGTGCGGACCCGGTTGCAGCAGTTCGTGCACCTTGTTCTGGTGTTCGCCGAGCGCAATCCGGGCCTGTGCTGTGTGCTTACGGGTGACGCCCTGATGGGGGAGAACGATTCCCTTCGCAAGCGCGCCTCTCAGTTCTTCGAGCGCCTGGAGACCCAGATCCGGCAGGCCCTGAAGGAAGGCGAAATCCGCCAGGGGCTCCGGCCACGGACCAGTGCCGCCCGGGGTGCCGACTTTGTTATGGTGTTCCTGGAGGGTCGCATCCAGCGGTTTGTCCGGTCTTCGTTTTCCCGGTTGCCGTCCACCGATTTCGAGGAGAGCTGGGGATTGGTTTCTGAGGGTGTCTGGGGTTGAGCTTCGGAGGTGGATTCTGCCTTGTAGCCTGATGGTTCGGGTGTAGGGGATCGGTGGGAGTGCTCTGCACAGAACCGCTACGAGCACGTTCATGTGCGCTTGTTTCAGGCCATCCTTGGCCTTCAACATTCTGTGCAGAGCACTCCCACCGCTCCCTTCTGAATCTGCAGATATATCAGCGACTACCGTTCCTCAAAGCTTGCAGATCTCAGGCTCTGACGACCGGATATCTCTGGTAGTCTGATCGGACCGGTGTGGGCATCCCTTTGCCGGAATGTCGGAGGCCATGGATGGCCGGAGTCAAGCGCACAGGGATGTGCTTGTAGCGGTTCCGGGCAAGGGATGCCCACATCGGGCCAGCCCGCAAAACCAGCAGGCTGGGAGACCAAGCCAGACATACCTCCCAAACTTTAGTCATACCCCGATGCAGACCGGAGAATGGAGCGAACTGGCTCCCACACCGCAGGCGCCGAAATCAGGATGTCCCGTCCCCAAAGGTCGGCCGGATAACCTGCCGGTACCTCACCGAAGTGTCCGGCGGTGGCTCCGGCTTCCTTGGCGATCAGGCGGGCCGCAGCGAAGTCCCAGGGGCTGACGTTTTCGTAGTAGATGTCCAGACGGCCACAGGCCACCCAGCAGATATCCAGGGCCGCCGAGCCGATGCGGCGCAGATCGCGGCACTGGTGAATCATGGCGTCGAGGCGGCGGACCAGGGGGGCCAGGTTGTCCTTGTCGTAGGGAAAACCGGTGGCGAACAGGGATTGGCGGGGCTCGGTGGCGCCGCTGTGTTTGATCGGTTTGCCGTTGAGGGTGGCGCTTTCGCTCTTGGTGGCCCGGAAGGTTTCACCGGGAAAAGGCGCATGGACCACGCCGGCCTGGACTTCGCCGTTTTGGGCATAGGCAATGGAAACCGCCACCTGGGGGTGGCCGTAGGCATAGTTTACGGTGCCGTCAATCGGATCCACGATCCAGAGGGGCGTGTCCAGTTCCTCCGCCTGGGATAGGTCCGGCATGGTTTCCTCGGACAGGATACGGTGGTCCGGAAAGCGTTTTCGGATGGCGCTGGTAATGAATTCATCGGCCATCACATCGGCGTGCGTGACCAGTTCGGTCTGATGCTTGTAGTCGGTGCGGAGGGTGTTGTCTTCCCGCTCGCGGCGGATCAGCTCCCCGGCTTCCCGGGCCAGGGTCTCGGCAAAATCGGTGATATCGCGAAGGGAAACGGAATCAGACATGGCGCCCTCATGGGTCTCGTGGAGTGAGGGCGCCAGTCTAACACGACGGAGTTACAGGCTCTGCAGCCAGCGCTCCATCTTGTCCATGGCCAGAACCAGGCGTGGGCAGGCCTGTTTGACGAAGGTATCGTCCAGATCCTGCTCGGCGTAATCGCCACCGGCCAGCGCCAGGGCGTCACCGCCATCGAAGTCGACGAAGGCCAGACGGGCGCCCAGGTGATCCGGCACAAAGCCGAAGTCGCTGGAAGGCAGGATGGCTACGCCGGTGTTTTCCAGCAGGACGGTGCAGAAGGCCTGTGAGGTCTTGATGTCCTTGCGGGCCAGCTGCTCGCGGAAGTTGGAGAAGTCCGGGAACAGGTAGAACGCACCCTCGGGCTTCTGCACCACTGCGCCCATTTCGCTCAGGCGCCGATGCATGTACTCGCCTACGACCTTCAGCACGCGACGGGATTGTTTCAGATACTCGTCGATATCCTCACCCCCCTTGAATGCAGCAATGGCGGCATGCTGGATCGGCGCGCTGGTGGCGGTGTAGGTCTCACTGGCGATGATCGCCATGGCATCCTGCAGCGGGCGCAGCTCGGGCGGGAATATGAAGGTGCCGAGGCGCCAACCGCCGGCGCCGGCCCACTTGGACAGGCCAGTGCTGATGATGGTGCCTTCCGGGTAGTAGCGGGCAATGGATTTGTGCTTGCCTTCGAAGTGTACTTCCCCATAAATCTCGTCCGAGAGCAGGATCAGTTTGTACTTGCGGGCGACGTTGGCAATCGCTAGTAGCTGATCGTCAGTGTAGGTACAACCGGTTGGGTTGGACGGGTAGTTGAGGATCAGGATGCGCGGGCGCGACGGGTCGTCCCGGCAGATGATGTCCAGTTCTTCGGCGGTCAGCTGCCAGTTGTTCTCAGCGTGAGTCGGCAGCCAGTGTACCGAACGGCCGATGATCCGGGCCTGGGGCGCATAGGAAACCCAGCTCGGGCGAGGGATCAGCAGGTCACCGTAGTAGGCCAGCTGGAGCATGAACAGCAGCTCCTTGGAGCCCGGGCCGATCAGCACGTCTTCCCAGGTGCAGCGCATGCGCTCGTTGCGGTTGATGTAGCCGGCGATGGCTTCGCGCAGGCCCTTTAGGCCCTTTACCGGCAGATAGTCTTTCTCGTGGGCGTGTTCCTTCAGTGCATTCACCACGCGTTCGGGTACCGGGAACGGAGACTGTCCCAGGCCGAGCTTGATGATGTCTTTTCCTTCGGAACGCAGCTGGTTGCTCAGCTCGTTGATGCGGAGGGTGGCAGAGGGCTGGATGCCCCGGACGTTCAGGTTAATCGCGTATCGGTGGTCTGTTTGGATATCCATTGTCCCGGTCTGTTGGTTGGAAATGACCAGCACAGTATAGGAAACCCAAACATATCTGTGATGCCCACACGGATAGGTGATTGCCGAAAATCCGGGGCCTACTTTGGTCGTGTCCGGGATTTCCTCCTCGGTCAGAAACGGTGTGGTTCGAGCTCCATATTGAGTATTTTCGAGCCGAGCATGATTATCCGCCCGGTGTAACGCTCCTCCCCAGTGGAGGTGAAGTCGAACAGGAAACGGCGCCAGACTCTCAGCTTGCCATGGTCGTCACGTTTGAACCATAGGCCGCGGAGGTACACCGCATCGTCGAGGAGTTCGACATCCATGGTTTTGCAGTAACGGCGCGCCGCCTGCAACACGAAATCCTTGATGGCCTTCGCCCGCCACCAGTACCAGGCGGCAAAGCAGGCCAGAAAGAGCCAGAACAGGTTATTCAGAGTCACAGTCAGTTATAGTCCCTGAGCGCTGGTCGGGAGGGGCTTCAGAGTACATGATCTGGCGCTCGCTTGAAATTGCCAGGCCCTATGAGGCTTTGGTCGTAAATGCAGACTGTTCTGCAAAATATGGCTTGGCAGGCGACAATCGGGCGATATGCTTGACGTCCCAACCGATTGGCCACGGCCACGGATATAACAAGAAAGAGAGTCCGCCATGCAAGCAGTACAAGAGCAGGACTTCAGGGCGCTGGTGGAGCATCACCCCCGCGCAATCATGTTGTCTACCACCGAACCGCGCATCGCCTACGTCAATCGTGCCTTCCAGACAGTCACCGGTTATTGCCAGGAAGAGGTACTCGGCGAGCCACCTTCGGTGCTGAGTTCGGGTCTGCATTCCCGGGATTTCTACCGGCGCATGTGGGAGACCATTCACACCGACGGACGCTGGGAGGGACTGATATGGAACCGTCGCAAGAACGGTGAAACCTATCCACAATGGCTGTCCATCTATCCCGTAATCCAGGGCTCCCGTAAGTTCTATGCCGGCGTGTTCATGGATGTGGGGGATCCGGCTGCCGGGGACGAACGCCTCGCTTCACTGGCCTATTACGATCCCTTGACCGAACTGCCAAACCGTTCGCTCTTCCAGGAATTCCTGAAGGCCCGGGTGGATCGGCGGCAAGATGCAGTCGGCTGCTTCGGGGTACTGTTCATTGATCTTGATTTTTTCAAGTCGATCAACGATCTCCACGGGCATGACTGCGGTGACCGTGTACTCATGGACGCGGCCCGGTGTATCCGGACTACCCTGAGTCGTAACGACGTGCTGGCCCGTCTGTCCGGGGATGAGTTTGCCGCCATCGTCGAGGTCAAGAACGACCTGGAACTCGAGAGTATCGGTGAGCGGCTGAACCAGGCGTTTCAGGATCCGGTCCGGGTTGATGGTCGTGAGTATTTCCTGTCGGCCTCCGTGGGCGGGGCCATGTTTCCGAGCCAGGGTCGAACCAGTGCCAACCTGCTGCAGAATGCGGACCGGGCCATGTATACCGCCAAGGTCGCCGGCCGTGCCTGTTTCCGTCTGTACAGTGCCGTGGAGAGTGAGCAGGGACGACGGGAACAGCGCTTGTCCGAGGCCCTGATAGCCGCCCTTAAGACCGCGCCGGAGCAGTTCCGGGTTGTCTACCAGCCCCAGTTTGACCTGGCCACGGGTCGCGTTGTCGGGTTGGAGGCCCTGTTTCGTTGGTTGAACCCGGAATTTGGTGAGATCGCGCCGGCGGATTTTGTCCCCATCGCGGAACATCGGGGCCACATCCATGATCTGACCAAGCACCTGCTGCGGTGCGTCCAGTCGGATCTCGACAGCGTGGCCGGGATGCCGCTGCCCCCCGGGTTACGCCTGGCCTTGAATATTTCCGCCCGGCAGATTACCGACGCACGCCTGGACCAGGTGCTCGGCCCCTTTTTCGACCGCCTGGCGGCCCTGGGGTGGTGTCCGGAGCTGGAAATCACGGAGACCCACCTGATGAGTCTCTCAGCCCGTTGTCTGCAGCGGCTGCGGAAATTTGGCGAGCAGGGCGTTGGCGTGACCATCGATGATTTCGGAACCGGCTATTCTTCCCTGGCCTATCTGCACACCCTGCCGGTGCAGGTCCTGAAGATTGATCGCCAGTTTACCCGGCAGCTGGGAACTGATGCCCGGGACGGGCGGATTGTCTCGGCGATTCTCGGGATTGCCGAGGCTCTGGAGCTGGAAGTGGTGGCCGAAGGAATCGAGAGTGAGGAGCAGCTGGAGAAATTGCGTGAGCTGCGGTGCCACCGGGGTCAGGGTTATCTGCTAGGAAAGCCCTTTGGGTGTCGTCAGATTGTAGATGTTCTAATTGATGGACATCAATTGCGGTATGATTATGCAGCTTCCTGACCCGGTGATTGCAAAATATGGCTAGGGTTTCGGGGCGATTTCCAATAAAAAGAGCAAAATCCCCCAACATTGTGTGGTTTTATGTCCCGGGAACCCTTTGCAATCGTTGAACTGGATGGTTTTCTTCGGCTGAATCGCGCCTCACTGTCAGAGTTTCAGGCAGCGCTGCGGTCGTTGGCGGTCTTGCCATCGATCCAATGCAGGTCAACAGACGACAGTGATTCGGTTGTTGGCGCCCTCTATGTCGTTCCGTCTGATCAGGGCACGGTCCTTTGTCTGGCGGTGGACCAGGCACTGATTATCACCGGTTGGAACTCCCCCGTGCCCTTGTGGTTGCGAGTTTTGACGGGCCAGGTGCATATTGGGGAGGGGAGCGGGGTACGAGACGTTCATAGTGAAGCTTGTCGTACCGCCCCGGGATCGTTGGGGCTGCACCTGGCTGCAGGCACCCGGTTGGTGATGGTTGTCCCCTCGGTGCGGCCGGCATTACCCATGGGGCAAGCCTCTCGAACCGTTTCTGGCAGCACGATCTGTTGCCTGATCGACCGGTTCCTTCTGCGCGCTCGCTTTTTTCTGCATGGTGAACAGGCCGAAGCTGGCACCCGGCAGCTGATTTCGCGCCTGGTGGAATTGGAGACAACGGGCCAGGTTCTCGCCGGGCTGGCGTCTCCCGTGCTTGATCGCCGGGTAAAACGAGCCATCGACCGGATCCGGAGTCAGCCGGACTGGCAGTTCGACCTGCCGGAACTGGCAAGTCACGCCGGAGCCAGCGAACGGAACCTCTACTACCTGATGAAGCGGGAGACCGGGGTGACGCCCTACCGCTTCTACCAGCATTGCCGGCTGGTCCGTGTCCGGCGCCGGCTGGTGGATTGTCAGTGCGAGGTGCCCCACATTTCCCACTACGCAGTGGATGAGGGCTTCAGCCACCTGGGCCGCTTTGCGGCACTGTATCGGGAGCATTTCGGCGAGTTACCAAGCGAAACCGTTCAGTGGCGGCGGGCGCTCCTGGATAAGGAGTCCGGCACACGGGCCAGTTGACCTTGCCGAATCCCCGACAAAAAAGCCCGGTTACCGTTTAGTGACCGGGCTTTTTCCATTGCCGTTGATCAGTGGCCTGTTGCCGGCTCCCCCGTTTCGGCTTCGTTATCGTACTCATTGGCGGCCGAACCGTGATGATCCCGGGCCAGCAGGATGTAGAACGCCGGCAACACGAAAATGGTGAACAGGGTACCGATGCCCAGGCCAGCGCTGATGGTGAGGCCGATGGCGAAGCGGCTCTCCGCACCCGGGCCAATGGCGATCAACAACGGCACCATGGCGAAGATCAGGGCGAGAGAGGTCATGATGATCGGGCGCAGGCGGATGGCTGCGGCTTCGATCACTGCCTGAACCTTATCCAGGCCGCGTGTTTTCTGCAGCTGGTTGGCAAACTCCACGATCAGGATACCGTTCTTTGAGACCACCCCGATCAGGGTGATCAGACCCACCTGGGTATAGATGTTCATGGAGGCGAAGCCCAGCACGATGAACGCCATGGCGCCGGCCACCGACATGGGCACGGATACCAGGATGATGAACGGATCACGCCAGCTTTCGAACTGTGCGGCCAGTACCAGGTAGATCACCAGCAATGACAGGAAGAAAGTCACCATCAGGGCGCTGCCCTGGGTTGCCAGCTGGCGACTCTGGCCGGTGTAGTCGAAGCTGAAGCCTTGCGGGAACACCTCCTTGGCGGTGGCTTCCATATAGTCCATGGCCGTGCCGGCGGCAACGCCGGGCATGACAACACCCTGGAGGGTCAGGGAGTTCAGTTGGTTGAACTGGGTCCGATTGGACGGTTCGACGTCATGGCTGAAACTCACCACGCTGGCCAGTGGGACCAGTTCGCTGGTGTCGGTTCGGATGTAGTAGTCGTTCAGGGCCTGCTCGTCCAGCCGGAACTGCTGATCGACCTGGGGAATCACCTGATAGGAGCGCCCTTCCATGCTGAACCGGTTGATATAGCTACCTCCCAGCATGCTGGATAGCGACTGGCCAATGTCCTGCATCGACAGTCCCAGATCGGCGACCCGGTCACGATCAACATTGATGCGGGTGATCGGTCGGTCAAAGTTGATGGATTTCTGCAGGAACATGAAGTTACCGCTGCCCATGGCCTTGCCCAGCAGCTCATCCGCCACCTGGTCCAGCTGCTCGTAGCTGTTGCCGGTAGCGATTACGAACTGGAACGGCAGGCCCCCGCCGGAGCCCGGAAGGGAGGGGCGGGGGAATACGGCGGTTTGCAACCCGGTAACGTTCTTCAGCTCAGCATCGAGTTTCGGCTGAACCTCAAACTGACTCACTTCCCGTTCGCTCCAGGGTTTCATCTTGAAACCGCCGAATACGGCATTCGGTCCGGTGATACCGATGATCATGAAGTCCTCGTTGTAGCCAGGCACCTTGGCCATCCGGTCCTGAATCTCGTCACCATGCTCGCGCAGGTAATCGAGAGTGGCCGTCTGCGGGCCGAGGCCCTGGTAGAACAGAATGCCCTGGTCTTCCGTGGGAGCCAGCTCGTTCTGGCTCATCATCACCATGAAGTAGATCGAGCCCAGAACGACCACGGCAAAGAAAACAACCACCGACTTGGTCTGCATCAGGGAGGCCAGTGCGGATTTGTAGACACCCGCCAGGCCGTTGAAGGTTTTCTCCACCAGAACCTCAAACCGACCGGGGTTGCCGTGAGGTTTAAGCACTTTTCCCGACAGCATGGGCGACAGAGTCAACGCCACGATACCAGAAATCACCACGGTGCCGGCGAGGGTGAAGGCGAATTCGGTAAACAGGGAGCCCACCAGGCCGCCCATGAAACCGATCGGTGCATAAACCGCAACCAGGGTGGTGGTCATGGCAATGATGGGCACAGCCATTTCCCGGGCGCCGTTGATGGCGGCGTCAAAACGAGACTCACCCTGTTCGATGTGCCGGTGGACGTTCTCCACCATGATGATGGCGTCATCCACCACCAGACCGATGGCCAGAACCATGGACAATAGGGTCAGCAGGTTCAGGGAGAAACCAAACATCAGCATGATGAACGCGCCGCCGATCAGGGACAACGGAACAGCGACCGAGGGCACCACCGACGCGCGGATGGAACCCAGGCAAAGGAACACCACCACCAGCACGATGACCAGAGCCTCGAGTAATGTCTTGATGACTTCGTTGATGGAGTCCTCGATAAAATCGGAGGCGTCATAGGCCAGCCGGACGTCCAGGCCGGAGGGCAGCTGACTTTCGATATCCGGCAAGGCATCTTTGACCAAGCCTGCAACCGTCAGGGGGTTGGCGCCGGGCGCCAGTTCGATAGCGACATAGGTGGCCGGCTGGCCCTTGTAAAGCGCCAGTTCGTCATAGGTTTCCGAGCCAAGCTCCACGCGGGCGATGTCCTGAAGACGGATCTGGGTACCGTCGCGGGTTTTCACCACCAGATTCCGGAACTGGTCTGGATCCGCCACGTCGGTATCGCTGGTCATGGCGACCTCAACATATTGACCCTTGGTGTTGCCCACCGCGGCCTGATAGTTGTTGGCTTGAAGTCTGGCGACCACCTCCGGCGGCGTCATGTCCACAGCGGCCAGGCGTTCGGGATCCAGCCAGACCCGAAGGGCGAATTTTCTGCCCAGCAACTGGGCCTTACCAACGCCTGAAAGCGCCTGGAGCTTGGGTTGCACCACACGGGTGAGGTAGTCGGTAATCTGCGGCACCGCCAGGTCGGTGCTGTAGAAGGCAATGTACATCAGCGCGGTGGAATCACCGGTGGTGGAGGTGATCACCGGGTCCTCGGCTTCGGAAGGCAGCACGTTGCGCTGACTGGCCACCTTGGCCTGGATCTCCGCCAGGGCCGCGTTGGCGTCGTAATTCAGCTCCATCTTCGCTTCGATGATGGAGACACCCTGGGAGCTGGTGGAGGTCAGATAATCAATTCCACTCGCTTCGGCTATGGCCTGTTGCAAAGGCGTGGTGATGAAGCCCTTGATCAGATCGGAGCTGGCGCCGGAATAGGCCGTGGCCACGGTGACCGTGGTGCTCTCGAGCTCCGGATACTGCCGGATCTCCATCTCCATGGCGGCCCGGGCACCGAGCAGCAGGATCAGCAGGCTGACCACCGTCGCCAGTACCGGCCGGTGGATGAAAATGTCGGTAAATCGCATTATTCAGACGCCCCCTGCGTTTGCCCGGAGTCTTCCTGGATCTCGACTCGCTGGCCGGCCCGCAATCTCAGCAGGGCTTTGGACACAACGGTTTCTCCGGCTTCCAGGCCGGATAGGATGGCTACCTGGCCTTCCCTGGTCTGACCGGTGCTGACGGTGCGGCGATTGACCACCAGCTCGCCATTGTCGTTCTCCTTGACTACGAGGACGAAGTCACCGTAAGTGTTGTAGGAAATTGCAGTTCTTGGCACCGTGACCACTTCGTTGTCCTCGGGCTGAAGGGTCATGATCGTGGCAAACATGCCCGGGCGGAGTAGCTGCTGCTCGTTCTGCAGGGTGCCACGAACGCGTACGGTGCGGGTTTCCGGATTCACCGAGGTATTGATGGCGCTGATCTCGCCCTCGAACTCGGTGTCCGGTACCGCGGCCACGGTGGCTTTCACCGGGAATCCCGTAGCGATATCGGGCAGGTTCTTTTCGGACAGGGTGTAGTCAACGTAAATCGGGTTGAGCATGTTGATCTCGACAATCGGTGTGCCGGTGGGAATGTACTCACCCTGGTCCACCATCCGGATGCCCACCGTGCCGTCAAACGGCGCCCGGATGATCTTCTTATTGAGCTGGGCTTCCGCCTCGTTCACCCGCGCCCGGGCGGCGTCGTAGTTGGCTTTGGCCTGATCGTACTGGGACTGTGACACCGCGCGCTTGGGCAGGAGGTCGGATACCCGCTTGAATTCCTGTTCCGCGAGCTGGGCTTCGGCCCGTCGTGTACGCAGTGCTGCCTCGTCGATTTCCGCATTCAGACGGATCAGCACGTCGCCCTGCTGGACGGTATCGCCGGATTCGAAGTTGATGCTCTCAATGACACCGGGCACCTCGTTGGCAATCTCGATACCATTGATGGCTTCAATGCTGCCAACGGCCTTGATAGAGGGCGTCCAGTGTTCGACGCGGGCATCAGTCGCGGATATCTTGGCCGGCGGTTGTGGCTGGGACATTTGCTCCTTCATTTGGCCGAACTGGTAGAACTTGTAGCCAAAGATGCCACCAAGCACGACACCAAGAAAAATAATGACAATGATGAAGCGGGAAGCAATGCGCATAGTTCAGACCCTGAAATCTGTGTCCATTGAGTGTTGATGCGTCGGATCAACACAGGCGATATTGAAGCTGTTATTTTTTCCGTAAAACATAGCATCCTATAAAAAAACGGAAGGGGTTGTCACCGTTTTGACAGCCTTAAAGACTAAATTGAGAAAGCAGAGCCAAAAGCAGTGTCTGGGGAACATACGGCGCCACTCCGTTTGCCGGACACTGGTATTTTCCATATCGCAGGTGACACAATTACGACCGCATGCCAAAAGGGGATTAGCCCATGCAGTGGATTCTCGGCCTGGCGCTGGCCGCAGCCGTTTTCGTTATTCTCAAACGCTGGGGCGCGCTGACGCCGGAAAAGAAGAAAGATGCCGCCTGGAAGAGCGTGCTGGTGGTCGGTGGCGCCCTGTTGTTGTTCATGGTACTGACTGGTCGGGTTCACGTCATTACCGCCGCCATCGCGGCGGTGATCCCCCTGCTGCGCAAGGCGCCGGCCCTGTTGAAGTATGCCCCGGCGCTGGCCCGGATGATGGGCAGGGAGAATCCCGATCCGGAGCTTAATTCCCGGCAGCAGGCCGGCCAGAATCAGCCGTCGGCCAGTGATATGTCCGAGCGCGAGGCCTGTGAAGTACTCGGAGTGGAGCCAGGCTGCCCGAGGGAGGAAATCATCGCGGCCCACCGCCGGTTGATCCAGAAACTGCACCCGGATCGGGGCGGCAACGACTACCTCGCCGCCAAGATCAACGAAGCCAAACAGGTGCTGCTGAGAAAAGCCAGGGCCTGATTCAGGGCATAATCTCCACTTTGACCTCCACGCTGCGGCTGCCGGAGCGGTTGCTCTCCACCTGATAAGCCATGCCGCTGCCACTGCGCCGACTGCTTCGGGCAATGCTGCCCAGGGAGACCCATTGCCCGGGTTCGACCCGCCGGATCGTCAGCAGCGCTTCCGTCTCATAGCCCTGAATCCGTGCCGGGTCCTCCTCGAATGAGACAATGTTCAGTTCCACGGCTTGGCTGGAAATGACCTGGGGGCTGACCAGGAAACCGCTGCGGGTTTCCACCTGCTCCAGAATCGCCGCCGGATTCCGGCCGCCACGAATGGCTATGGGCAGCGTGCGGACCTGCCCCGAGGTGATGTGGGCAGTCTGGCCATCCTGGACCATCAGGGACCGCTGCTGGTTGCTGCCGGTGCTGGTGCTCTTGCGCTCCACGGTGACACCGACGTTCCCGTCCCGGGCTGAGACTCTCGCCCCCGAGCGCTCGCCACTGACCTCCTCACGGGTTCTCACCGTGATCCGGAGTTGGGCGGGGGCCACGTCCAGTGACTCCACCAGGGTGCCGATTTCATCCAGCAGGCGGGACTCGCCCCGCACCATCAACTGCTGTCCCCGGGCGGTCACCGTGACCGGGGCATCGGCATACAGATCTCCGATCTGGGCGGCCACATCTTCAGCCGGGCGGGCCTTCAGTTGATAACTGCGAGTCTCGGTCTGGGCATGGACAGACACGGAGGCGAGCCATAAGGGCACGACAATGACCATCAGGGCCAGCAAACGGTTCATAGGGACGTGGAACGGGGACATGGGCACTCCGCAAAGACAAGATAAACGGAAAAACTTTGGCCTCCGGGTTGCCAAGGCGGAAACCAGAGGTATATATTGAAAAGCATGAAGACCACAAACGCGACCTGTCAATTGAATGTTCTGCAAGCTTCCGGGGTAAAACCGATGGCTGCGGTCGCTGCTGTGTTTTTTTGGTGGTTTGGTTATGGCTTTTATTTTAGCCGGAACCCGGGCCGCCCATAGGATTTTGATCCGACGAATTACGAGGAAGGCAGCCCGGCAGTAACCCAGGCTGCCACCGGACTCGAAAAAGCCCCGACTGGTAGCCCAGCCGGGGCTTTTTTGATTCTGACCAAGGGAAACGGGAACACCGCTATGAACATGCCACTGAAAGCCGATGCGCTGAATGACGCTGCCGCGGCAGCAGACAGCCACCGACAGGAAACTGTCCTGCCATCACCGGAACAACTGCGCCGGGAGTTTCCTGCAGGACCGGATCTGTTGGCTCGGGTGCGGGGCTATCGACAGGCGATCCGGAATATCCTGCAGGGCAGGGATGACCGGACCCTGGTCGTGATGGGACCGTGTTCCATTCACGATGAGCAGGCAGCACTGGAATACGGTCGCCGGCTCAAACAGCTTGCCGAACATGTCAGTGACCGTTTCCTGATCGTGATGCGGGCGTACCTGGAGAAGCCCCGGACCACCATCGGCTGGAAAGGTCTGCTGTATGATCCGGAGCGGAACGGGCAGGGGAACCTGCAGCAGGGGCTGGTGCGTTCCCGCGGGCTTCTGCGGGACCTGGCCGGGCTCGGATTGCCCCTGGCCACAGAGGCACTCAGTCCGTTCGCCATGGATTATCTTGGTGACTTGGTCAGCTGGAGCGCCATCGGGGCTCGTACCACGGAGTCCCAGATTCACCGGGAAATGGTGAGCGGTCTGCCCATGCCGGTCGGCTTCAAGAACGGCACTGACGGCGGGATCACGGTGGCCACCAACGCCATGAAGTCCGCGGCCCATCCACACCATCACCTGGGCGTGTCCGCCACCGGGGCACCGGTGATGATCTGGACCCGGGGTAACCCCGATACCCATCTGGTGCTCCGCGGTGGCCGGGGAGTGACCAACTACGATGCTGACAGCATCGCCGCTGCCATTGAAGGACTGGAAAGGGCCGGCCTGTCCACCTCCGTCATGGTGGACTGTAGCCACGACAATGCTTGCAGACAGGCTGAACGCCAGATTGATATTGCCCGGGAAGTCATCGCTCAGAAGCGGGCTGGTAACACCCATATTTGTGGACTGATGCTGGAAAGCTTCCTGGAGCCGGGGCGCCAGGACGATGGCGCCGAGCTACTCTACGGCCGCTCGATCACCGATCCGTGCTTGGGCTGGAAGCAGACAGAGGCTCTGATTCGCTCACTGTAGACAATAGCAGTTGGGCGGCCAGGACCAGCAGCACCCCGCCCATGATCCGGTCAAGCCAGTGGCCGAACCGGCTGAAGGCCTGGCGGACCCGGGGCAGGGTGAAGAAGACCGCCACCAGGGCAAACCAGACGGCGGTGGCCACCGCCATATAGATACCGTACCCCGCTTGTATCACCAGTGGTGTGCCGGGGCTGATGACCACAGAAAACAGGGCCACGAAGAATAGCGTTGCTTTCGGGTTGAGGGCATTGGTGAGAAATCCGAGCCGCAAGGCGGCAAAGGCAGACTGTGCAGGCACCGATCCGGTCTCCACATGAATCCCACCGGCCCTGGCCCTGAGACACTGCAGGGCGATCCATGCCAGGTACAGGGCCCCGGCCACTTTCAATACGCTGAACAGCATCACCGACTGTTTGATCAGCAGCCCGATGCCCAGCAGAGAATAGGTGACATGCACCAGAATGCCGGCGCCCACACCGGCGGCACTCAATAGCGCATTCCTTCGGCTCTGGCATAGGGCCTGCCTGAGCATCACCGCAAAATCCGGCCCGGGGCTGACCACAGCCAGCAGGTGAGCCACAGCAATGGTCAGGAATTCTGGCCAGTATTGAACCATCCGGTATCTCCCGTCGAACCTGTTATCACAAAGCGGTAAGGGTAGGTCATTTTCGGACCGGTGTCCCGTGCAGTACCGCGTTGCTTTACGTCAGCCCCCGGGGCTGCTTCTATACTGGAAGGTACGGACAGCCAGAGAATTCACAGGATCCCGTCTGATCCGGGCGGGCTAAGGAGGCATGTTGTGGAAAAACGCGAAGTGGATGTGGCGATTATTGGGGCAGGCACGGCCGGAATGGTGGCCTACCAACGTGTACGGAAGGCAACGGACAGCGTCGTCCTGATCGAGGGAGACCGGTATGGAACAACCTGCGCCCGGGTCGGCTGCATGCCCAGCAAGTTGCTGATTGCCGCTGCGGAACATGCCCATGCCATGGTTGAGGCGGAGGAATTCGGTATCTTGCCGGGAAAGGTTTCAATAGACGGCCGCCGGGTCATGGAGCGGGTGCGTCGGGAACGTGATCGCTTTGTCTCGTCGGTGGTGAAATCCGTCAATGGCTTCCCCGAGCCCCACCGGTTGATGGGGCATGCCCGCTTTGCCGGCCCCAACCACCTGTTCGTTGGCGATGATGTGGAGGTCCATGCCGAACGCATCATTATCGCCACCGGCTCCCGACCAAATATTCCGGGCTTCCTGAAGGAGGCGAAGGATCGCCTTATCGTCAACGATGACCTGTTTGACTGGGAGGATCTGCCGGACTCGGTGGCGGTGTTCGGGCCGGGCGTGATCGGACTGGAGCTCGGGCAGGCCTTGAGCCGCCTGGGTGTGCGGGTTCGGATGTTTGGCGTCGGCGGCGCGATCGGCTCACTCCAGGATGATGCCATCCGTGCCTGCGCCCTGGAAATCTTCAACCAGGAGTTCCCGCTGGACCCGGATGCCGATGTCACCCACGTCGAGCGGACCGATGAAGGAGTGGCCGTGACCTTCAGGAACGGCTCGGACGAGCCTGTGACCGAGACTTTCGATTATCTGTTGGCAGCTACGGGCCGCCGACCGAACGTGGATAATCTGGATATCCAGAATGCCGATCTTGAACTGGATGACCGGGGGGCACCGGTATTTGACGAGTACACCCTGCGGTGCGGCGGCAGCCACATCTTCATCGCAGGCGATGCCAACAACGATCACCCCCTGCTGCACGAGGCTGCGGATGAAGGCCGCATCGCCGGAGACAACGCTGCCGCCTGGCCGGATGTGCGCACGGGTCTGCGTCACGTTCCCCTGGGTGTGGTGTTTACCGATCCCCAGATCGCTTCCGTGGGCCTGACCATTGATCAGGTTGACGAGCAATGCCATGGCTGTTTCGCGGTGGGGGAAGTGTCTTTTGCCGACCAGGGGCGCAGCCGGATCATTGGCAAGAACCAGGGCATTCTCCGGGTTTATGGCGAGCATGGCAGTGGCCTGTTCATGGGCGCAGAAATGTTCGGGCCGGCGGCGGAACACATTGCGCACCTGCTGGCGTGGTGTGCCCAAAAACGCCTGACCGTCAGCGAGATGGTGGCGATGCCTTACTACCACCCGGTGATTGAGGAGGGGCTGCGTACCGCGCTCAAGCAACTGAACCGGAACCTCCAGATTGGACCGGAGTTGACCGATGAGTGCCTGGAATGCGGGCCGGGAGTTTGACCGGCCCTTAATCTCAGTCAGCAGGTGCCGGGCTGGTGGTGCGGTAGGGTGTTGTCTGAGCCCCTTGCATTACGCAGGTGGCGAGCCCATATCTTCTCGTGGAAGAAGTAGGCCACGGTGTTGATAGCGGGCTCGATCATGGCAATCAGGCTGCCCACAATGATGTCGCCGGTCAGCAGATAAGCGACCGAAAAGGCAACGATAAAGTGGGTGATGGCGAAGGTGATTGTCTTCAACAAGGATTTGTCACCCTTCGAACCATGGTCGTGTACGAACAGTTTCAAGGCACTCATGATCCGCTCCGCATGTGTTGTCTCGAGACCTCATTTAAGAGCAAGTGAGAATTATTGTTAAATAGAATATTTGAAGAAAATCGATAGTACCGGGCTATTGAAAGTCTCATTATTACATTGGTCTGGACTATGAAAGAGATTGTCGGATACAACTTCACGGAACTTGCCGCCCCGCTTAGAGTGGACCCTGGGGATTTCAATCAACGTCAAGGAGGTACGTAATGAGCAAGAACTTTATTGGTCTCGATAGTGTAAAAACCGTCGAGCTGTCGGACGCGCTGAACGATCTGTTGTCCAACTACCAGATCTTCTACATGAACGTCCGAGGCTATCACTGGAACATCAAGGGCGAGAATTTTTTCGAGTTGCACGCCAAGTTCGAAGAGCTGTATGACGACCTGCTCCTGAAAATTGACGAGATCGCCGAGCGGGTGCTTACCCTGGGCCACCGTCCGGCCCACGCCTACAGCACCTATATGGAGCGCTCTGAAATTCCGGAGCGCAAGGATGTCTCCGATGGTCGCGAAGCGGTGGAAAACATCGTGGAGAGCTTCGGCAAGCTCATTGGCAAGCAGCGCAACCTGCTGAGCCTGGCCGGCGATGCCGAGGATGAAGGCACCGTTGCCCTGATGAGCGACTATATCTCGCAGCAGGAAAAGACGGTGTGGATGTACCGGAGTTACCTCGGGAAATAATCCTCGGGTGTTCTGAAAATGGCGGCCTCCGGGCCGCCATTTTTTGTGCCCTATACAGCCACTTCAAGCGGCGGCACCTCCCGGTGCAGGAACCACTTCTCGGTCACGACCTTGCGGGTAAACCAGTGGGAACGCATCAGGGTGCTGGCCAGTGGCGCTTTGAGCCACTCCGGTACCTGCCAGCCCGGTTTGTCATCCGCTGCCCGGTTACCAAAGCGTTCGGCAATGGCATCGCCATATACTTGCAGGGATGGGGCTGAATAGTTCGTCGCCTTACGAAGCACTTCGGCGGCAAGCAGGGCGGATTCGATGGCCGGGCGGATGCCCTCACCACTCTGGGTGTAGGCCAGGCCGGCGGAATCGCCAATCAGGATTACGCCATCATCGACCATTGGGCGCTCAGCGTGGGCATATAGCAGGTAGGCGTGGCCCTTGAAACGTCCGGGCAGGTCGGCGGGGATGCGTCCGCTGTTTTTCATTTCTTCCACGAACGCTTGCAGGTGTTCGCTCAGTTTGTGGTTGTCCTCCCGGCCCAGACCAATGTTCAGGTAATTGCCCTTGCGGAATACCCAGGCATAGCCCTTGAGATCCCGGCAGAACCAGAGTTCGGGGGTATCACCCCGGGCATGGCAGAGGCTGGTCTGCTCTTCGGTCATCTGGAATTCCACTTCCTTGGCCGCCACCGCAGTCTCGTGGCTGCCGGGACCTTCCCCAAGAAGCCGGGCAACCGGGCAGAAGTGGCCGCCGGCACCGACGATTAACGGTGCCTCCCAAGTCTCGTTGACGACCCAGTTGCCGTCCCGGCGTTCGATGGATTTCACTGGGGTACCCAGCTGTCGGGTGGCCGTTGTTACCCGGTCCAGCAGGTAGTTGTCGAACTCGCAGCGCCGGATGCCGTAACTCACCACCTCGCCATGATCGTTCTCCACCGGAGGCTGGCCCATCATACCGATCCGGAACCGGCGGATCGGCTGCAGGGTCCGGCCGGTACCATAATCCGTCAGATCGATATCCAGTTCTTTCATGACTGCCGGAGTAACCCACCCCGCGCAGGTCTTGTCCCGGGGAAAGTCCTGCTTGTCGATAATCAGGATCCGTTTGCCGGTGTTCTCCAGGGCCTTGGCCAGGGTTGAGCCGGCCGGGCCGGCGCCGACGATGATCAGGTCGTAATAATCCATCAGGCCTCCTATGGGGCTGCCGGGAAGGTGTACAGGTCAACCCGGTTTTGTGGCAGCTGATTGTTGCCCCCGTGGGTGAACACCACCTGGAACAGTTGCAGTGACCCGGCCCGGAAGGCCGCGATGGAGCCGGCGAGGTAGAGGCGCCAGGCCCGGGTGAAGTGTTCGTCGTACATTTCCACGACCTTGTCCTGGCTGGCCTCGAAACGCTCCATCCAGTGTGTCAGCGTCTGGGCGTAATGCAGTCGGAGATTCTCCACATCGAGTACCGAGAAGGCGCTGTGTTCGCAGATCTCCATGAACTCGCCAATGCTGGGCGGGTAGGCACCCGGGAAGATCCGTTTCTCGATCCAGGCGTTCATCAGCATGGGCCGGTTGCGGCCGATGCTGTGGAGCAGGGCAATACCATCCGGCTTCAGGCTGCGCTTGATCAGCTCCGACAGTGCCGGGTAATTCTCCTTGCCCACGTGCTCGAGCATGCCGATAGACACGAAGGCATCATACTGTCCCTCGATGTTGCGGTAATCGTCTTCTACATAGGTGATGAGCCCATCCAGCCCCTGGCGTTTGGATTCCTGCCGGGCGTAGGCCAGTTGCTCCCTGGAAATGTTGTAGGAGTGCACCTTTACGCCATAGTTGCGGGCCATGTAGCGGGCCAGACCACCCCAGCCGCAGCCGGCCTCCACCACCGTCATGCCCGGCTTGAGGCGAAGTTTTCGGCACACATGTTCCAGTTTGGCGAGCTGGGCCTGTTCCAGGGTCAGCTTCGGCTCTTCGTAATAGGCGCAGGTGTACTGCATTTCTGCCTCGTCCAGCCAGAGCTGGTAAAACTTGTTGCCGAGGTCGTAATGGTGATGAATGTTTTCCTTGGCTTCGGCAATACCGGTGGACCGGGGATTGTGGTTTTTCCACAATGCGTCAAGCCACCGCGGCCACCTCTCGCGCGCCGCATGGACCGCCCGGTACAGGGTTTCCATCAGGTCGGGCAGGTCGCCCTCGATATCGAGCCGACCGGCGGCGTACAGGTCGCCAAACGCCAGGTTCGGGTTGGCGACCAGTGAATACAGGGCCTTGGGATCTTTCAGGTGCAGGGTGAAGCGGGCTTCCTGCTGCTCCGGCTCGATGACATCTCCGTTCCAGAGCCTGAACCGAACGGGCGGCGAACCCGCCATGCGCATCAGTTTGGTGACCAGCCACCGCTCATAGTTGTGCGGCTCGCGGACAACCCGGGTGTCTGCCAGTGGCAGGGTCAGAACGTGGGCTTTCTGCTCTTTCTCCGATCGTTCGGTTTTCCGGGCTGTACTCTCAGTCATGGGGTTCCCCTTCCCTCGGTTACCTGTCTGAAATGAGTGACTTCCGTTCAGTATAGAAAACGATCACAAATTGTCAGGTTAGTTCCGGTCGGGCATAAAAAAACCGGGCGTGAAAGCCCGGTTTATCAGGGAGCCATTGGCTCAGTAAGTCGAACTCATCCCGAACCATTCCGGGAAGATGACGATCAACGCCAGCACGAATATCTGTATGCCAATGAACGGAATGATGCCCTTGTAGATATCCGTGGTTTTCACTTCCGGTGGTGCCACCCCTTTCAGGTAGAACAGCGAAAATCCAAACGGTGGTGTCAGGAAGCTGGTCTGCAGGTTCATGGCGATCAGGATGGCGAACCACAGCATGTTGATGCCCATGGCCTCGGCTATGGGTGCCAGGATCGGCACGATGATGAAGGAAATCTCCACGAAGTCGATGAAGAAGCCCAGCACCAGAATCACCACCATGGCCAGGATGATGAAGCCCCACTGCTCACCCGGCAGCATCATCAGCCATTCTTCGAGCAGATAGTCACCGCCGGTGTAGCTGAACACCATGGAGAAGGCGGTCGCACCGATCAGGATTGCGAAAACCATGGCGGTCACGCTGACGGTATCCTTGGCCGCATCCCATACCATCTTGAATGAGAACTGCTTGTAGATGATGGCCAGTACCACGGCACCCACGCCGCCCAAGGCGGAGGATTCGGTGGGTGTGGCAATACCGGTAAAGATTGAGCCCAGAACCACCACAATCAGCGCCAGGGGCGGAATGATCGCTAACAGGGCCGAGACGATCTCCTGCTTGCGGGAGCGGGTCGGATCCTCCGGCATTGGTGGAGCAGTTTCCGGTTTCAGACGAGTCAGGATCAGGATATAGATGATGTACAGGCTGATCAGCACTACACCGGGCCATACCGCTGCCTTGAACAGATCGCCAACCGGCAGGCCCAGCACGTCACCCAGAATGATCAGGATGATGGACGGGGGTACAATTTGCCCCAGGGTGCCGGAGGCACAGATGGTACCGGTGGCCAGGCGCCTGTCGTACTTGTGGGCCAGCATGACCGGCAGGGAAATCAAGCCCATGGCCACCACGCTGGCGCCGACCACACCGGTGGAGGCGGCGAGCAGGGCACCCACCAGAATGGTGGAGATGGCAAGGCCGCCGGGCAGGCCGCCAAACAGTCGGCCCATGGAGGTCAGCAGTTGCGCAGCCAGTTTGGTGCGTTGCAGCACGACGCCCATGAAGATGAACAGGGGAACCGCCATCAGGACGGTATTCTGCATCACGCTCATGATCCGGTACGGCATGAACGCGAACAGATCCATGCCCTCGGCGAAAATACCGAAGAACAGGGCAACGCCGCCGAAGGTGAACGCCACCGGGAAGCCCAGCATCAGCATGATCAGGGCCACGCCGAACATAATCATACCGATCATGCGAGACCTCCCCCACTGTGTTCCACTTCATAGCGTTTTTCGCCGGAGAGTACCCGGATGGCAAAGGTCGCCATATTAAGACCGGCGGTCCCCATGAACACGGCGGTAAACGGAATGACTGCCTTGATGACCCAACGGTGCGGCAGCCCGCCCGGGTCACCACTGCCCTCGCCCATATTGTAAGAGTCCACGGCAAAGTTATAACCGTAGGTGCCGATCAGATAGGCGAACGGAATAACAAAGATAATTGCACCAATCAGGTTGACCCAGGCCTTGGTCTTGTCGCTCCAGTTGGTATAGAACACGTCTACCCGAACATGCCCGTCCGTACGCAGGGCATAGGGAATACCCAGCAGAAAGACGACTGAATACAGGTGCCACTCCATTTCCTGCATGGCAATGGAGACTTCGTTGAATGCGTAGCGTGCGACCACATCATAGAACACGTTCGCCGCCATCAGGATCATGGCCACGCAGGCGATCCAGCCACAAATTTTCGAGAGCCAGGCCAGACCCTCGTCCAGTTTGATAATGAACCCCATCGAACATCCCCCGCAAAGCGGTTTGGTATTTCTCGGTTGGTAGAAACGACAAAACCGGGACCACTCGAAGAGCGATCCCGGCTCTCAATCAGAACGGCCCCAGTTTACTTGACTTCGGCCATGGTGTTGAGATATGCCCGCTCAGAGATGTCGGTGTAAGCACGGCTCTGTTCCAGGTAGCTCTGCTGGGATTCGATGATCTTGGCAGCCATATCGCTGTCTTCAGTCGCTTCCTTGAGCAGCTTCTTGTTGGCGTCGTACATGGCCTGGAAGATGTCATCCGGGAACTGCTTGATCTGCACGTTTGGATAGTCTTTCTTGATGTTGGCCCAGGCTTCAGCATTGGCGTGCTGGGAATGAACCAGCATGTCGTAGGACGCAGTGCGCATGGCTACACGCATGATTTCCTGAAGATCTTCCGGCATCTTGTCCCAGACCCGCTGGTTGATCAGGAACTGCAGCTCGGTGGCCGGCTCGTGCCAACCGGTGTAGTAGTATTCAGCGATCTGCTGGAAGCCCAGACGCAGATCCAGGGCCGGACCTACCCACTCAACCGCGTCGATGGTGTTTCGCTCGAGTGCGGTGTACAGCTCGCCCGGGGCAATGTTGGTCGGGTTGACGCCAACCTCGGCGAAGACTTCACCGGCGAAGCCCGGGATACGCATTTTCAGGCCCTGCAGGTCTTCCAGGGAGTTGATTTCCTTGCGGAACCAACCGCCCATCTGGACGCCGGTGTTACCGCCCGGGAAGGACAGCATATTGTGCGGCTCATACACTTCCTGCATCAGTTCCATGCCGCCGCCGTGGTAGAACCAGGCGTACTGTTCCATGGCGTTCATACCGAAAGGCATGCTGGTGAAGAATAGGGTTTCGGGAACCTTGCCTTTCCAGTAGTAGGATGCGGAGTGGCCCATGTCGTACTGGCCGGCCTTGACCATATCGAAGACGCCCAGCGGTGCCTTGTGCTTATTGGCGGAGTCGATGCGAACGGTGATGCGACCGTTGGACATTTTCTCGACGGTCTCGGCAAAGCGCTTGGTGGTGTCGCCGAAGATGGGGAAGTTGGGGCCCCAGGTCTCTGCCAGTCTGAGGTTGAATTTTTCCTGTGCGTGCGCCTGTGTGGCCGCAAAGGTAGTTGCCACAGCCAGCACAGCCGCGGAAAGAACAGAACGGATCTTCATTGCTCTTCTATCCTCTTGTCATTTTTATCGGGTGTTTTGGGTGTTTTGTTCCCTGTAGGGATGAACAACTCCAAATGTTAGTTCACGGTAGCAATTATTGCGCCCGAACGGAATGAATTAGTCTGGATCATTATACTTAGGTCGTACCTGTCAGACGTCGCTCATCCGTCCTATCTGGCTGGCCAGACGCATTGCCTCATGCTCCTCCAGGGATTTCAGGTCTTCCAGCAGTGCCTTGGCCTCGGGGATTTCGGCCTTGCCGATCAGGGAGTCGTACAGGTCCATGACCTGATCGTGGAAATCGAAGATTTCCTTTTCGATGCCGGTGAAATCCAGATCCTTGTAATGGATATCGCAGGTGCGGTTTGACTCGATCGGCTTGTGGACACCGTAATCATACAGCCTCGTCTGCATTGCTTTCGGATCGGCCTGCTTTTCGTACTCGGCTACCGCTGTTTCAAGCAGACTTTCATGGGTGCTGACGTAGTCCAGCAGTGCGCTGGCCCGCTCGTTCGGGTGTTGCCCGGCGGATTCCTTCAGGCAGCGGGCAAGGTGGGCGTGCAGCTGGCGTGTCCAGTCAATCAGATCGGCAAAGGTCTTGATTTCCATGGGGAGTTCCTCTCATACAGGATGTCTTTATATGTCCATGAGTCTAGTAGAGATTCTCACCGCTCGCGCTCAGGAGAAGCTTGACCCATGTCAGGGAAAGGGGTGTCAGGACGTTTTGTCATACTGGTCCGGTAATCCCGGAACCAGGCAAGGCAGGGCTTTTCCACCCCATGGTGAATCAGGGCCGCCAGTGTCAGTGCTGTGGCCAGGGCGAGGCACACGCCGATCACTCCGTGTAAACCGTTGGCATAGGCCAGCTCAATGATCCCGTACCCGATGTTCTGGTGAACCAGGTAAAGGGTATACGACAGGCTGCCGAGCCAGAGCAGGGGGCGACAGGCAAGAAACTGCAGGCGACCGGAGGCCGCGAGGGCAAAGGTGCCATAGCAGCCCAGAACGAAGAAACTGTACGGCGCTTTGTAAGCCAGGAGGCTGTGGACGATGGCCAGCATGAGCAGAATCCGATCTCCGGCTGGCAGTGTGCCGCGGCTATGCCAGCGATACATGACCATGCCACTGATGAACAGCGGAGCGTATTTGACAAACAGCAGGTCCTTGACAGGAAACTCCAGGTATTCCGGTAGCGATTTCCACCAGATAACGCCGACGTAGCTGACTGCCAGCCAGAGCCAGAGCGCGATCCTCAGGTGGCGCCACTGCTTCAGCCCGTAAAACAGGGACCCGATCCAGGCGTAAAAAGTCACTTCCACCACCAGGCTCCAGTAGGCGCCGTCGACATGGGGCAGCCCCAGATACTCGTGCAAGAGCACCGTATTGAGCAAGGCATCAGAAAGGCCGACTGCGCGATCCTGAGGGCCGAGCACATGAATGCTGACAGAGGTCAGGATGATGCCGGCCCACAGAGCGGGTAACAGTCGCAAGGCTCGTGCAAGGGCAAACCAGCTGGCACTGCGAGTTCGCTCCAGGGTCATGAAAATCACGAATCCGCTCAGAATAAAAAACAGGTGGACGCCGTACCGTCCGAAATGCAGCGCGTTATCAAGACCTGTGGGAAGGATAAACTGGTGAGTGTAGAGCTGGTCGTAATAGGGCAGATAGTGAAAGAGTACGACTCCGAGCGCAGCAAGACCCCGGAGGGCATCAAGACTTTGAAGACGGGCTGACTGGTTGGTTGGCATCGCTGCCGGCTCCCGGGAAGTGTGGGTGCATCATAGCGCCGTCCCGGAGCCACTCCTATGGTGCTCGTATACCATTTGCTTGCCCCGGGTATACCATGTGGTAATGCAGAGCCATTCGGCAGATCCGGTTTTTGATCAGGAGAGGGATCACCATGACGACACCACTGGGCATTATCGAAGGGTTCTACGGTCCTCTCTGGACCTGGGCGGAGCGTCGCAGCCTTCTGAAGTCACTGGTTCCGCACGGTTACGAATTCTATTTGTATGCCCCCAAGGCCGATCCCTTTCTGCGCCGTCGGTGGCAGGACCCACATCCACCGGCAGAAGCCGCTGAGCTGGCTTCATTCGGGCAGTTCTGCCGGGAGCGCGGGGTGCGCTTCGGTGTCGGGCTCAGTCCCTACGAGGTTTTCAATCGGTTCGATGATGCGGCGCGCAGCGCTCTGGAACGGAAGCTGGTGGGCCTGGAAAAGCTGGGTCTTGACGAGCTCGCCATCCTCTTTGACGATATGCGCTCGGATACTCCGGATCTGGCACGGGTTCAGGCTGAAATCGTGCGCTGGGTCCGGGACCATACCGACATTCCCCGTCTGAGTGTCTGTCCCAGTTACTACTCCGATGATCCAGTGCTGGACCGGGTCTTTGGCGATCGGCCGGCCGATTACCTGGTTACGCTGGGCCGGGAGCTGGACCGGGACATCAATATCTTCTGGACCGGCGAGGAGGTCTGTTCCCGGGAAATTTCCCCCGGCCACCTGAAGCGGGTCGGTGACCTATTGAGGCGGAAGCCCGTGCTTTGGGATAACTACCCGGTCAACGACGGGGACCGGATGTCACAGCACCTGCACCTGCGTGCCTTCACAGGCCGGCCGGCCGCCAATGCCGCCCACCTCGCCGGGCATGGCATCAACCCCGCGCTGCAGCCCACCCTGACCGCCATCCCGGCGATCACCCTGGCGGAATCCTACCGGCGAGGGCCCGACTACCAGTATGGACAGGCCTTCTTGCAGGCCGCCCGGGAGCTTCTTGGGGTCGAGCTTGCCCACCAGCTGCAGGCCGATCTCCTGGTTTTGCAGGACGGTGGCCTCGGGCGGATCGGCGACGAGAAGCGCCAGAGTTTGCTGCATACCTATGACGCTTATGACCACCCCGCCGCTATCGAAGTGATGCGCTGGCTGATGGGGGAATACCGGGTCACTGACGAAATGGTGGCGACCCAGTGACAGCCACCGGCATCGTCAGCGCAGATAGTATTCGATGGTGGACACGACACGGACGGTTTTGACCGGCTGCTGATCTTCCCGGATGCCGGGTGCCTGGTCCCGGGCCAGAATCTGGAACACGCCCTGGTTGGCCCGGCGCAGGCTGCCCAGTTCGGTCTTGGCATCGCGCGCAAACTGCTGGGCCGCTTCACGGGCCGCCGCCGTGGCCTCGGCAATCATGGCCGGCTTGATCTCGTTTAGGCCATTGAACAGGTAGGTGGGGCCTCCGGGGCCGTAATCAGAGGAAAGCACCACGCCGGAGTCCACCAGGTCACTGACGTTCTGGGCGGCCTGACGGATTCGGTCGATGTCTGTGCTCCGCACCATCAGGGTCTGATTGATGATGAACTTCTGCTCGGTGTTATTGCCGGGATAGGGGTTGGCACGGGTATCGGTAACGTCCAGCCGTAGCAGCTCCACGGACGACTCGTCGACAGCCTGCAGTTTGAGAAAGGCCATGATGGCCTCCCGACTGCCCCGGGCCCGTTCCTGGGCTTCACTGAGGGTTCCCCCCGTGGCCACAAACCGAATTGGCCACAGGGCCAGGTCTGCGCGGACTTCCTGCTCCGCAACGCCTTTGACTGTGACGAAGCGGTCGGCCGTACCCAGGCCGGTTAATCCGTCACTCAGTAATGAGGCCGCGACAATGGCGGTAATGCCCAGAATCAATGCCGAGACAACTTTCATGCCTGCTCCTTGTATTCCGAGGCCCTCGCTTGCGGGCCTGCTATCCTGATTATCAGGCAAGACTACCGGGAACCGGAGAGCCGGAAAAGGGGAGTTTCATGACACAGGTTTCCATTGAATGTGTGCGGGGCAATATTGCCAACCAGCCGGATATTGATGCCATCGTCAACGCCGCCAACGCACGGCTGATGCCAGGCAGTGGCGTGGCCGGAGCCATTCATTCGGCTGCCGGCCCTGGTCTGGCGCAGGAATGCCGGCAACTTGCACCCATTGAGCCGGGGCAAGCGGTGATCAGCAGCGGCCATGCTTTGCCCAATTCCCATGTAATCCACTGTCTGGGTCCGGTTTACGGCGTTGATACGCCATCGGACGAGCTATTGGCGGATTGCTATCGCAACGCCCTTGAGTTGGCGGACCGGCATCGCCTGTCGTCCATTGCATTTCCCGCGATTTCGACGGGGGTGTTCGGTTACCCGATTGAAGAGGCCGCAAGGGTTGCGGTGAGCGCCATCCGAAAGGCCGTGCCCGGACTCACCTCAGTGCGCCTGATCCGGTTAGTTCTGTTCAGCGAGGACGATCTTGCGGTGTTCCGGGCGGCCCTGGTGGGCTCGCCCGGGACGTGAAGGATCACTTACAGTCGGCCGACTTCCGGTCGGTGAAGCGGGCCTCCATGGCCTTGCGCTCGCGCTCCGGGTCGCGGAATTCCTCGGGCAGTGGCTGGATGAAGTACAGATAGTCGCCTTTGCCACGGTTGGCCTCCAGCGGCACATTGTCTTCCTCATCGGGCCAGAACACCGGGGTGATCACAGCGATGGAGAGCTCGGGTGCGCGCTTCGCCAGCACGGCCACGGTGCCGAGCCGTTCTTCGCTGTGAAAGGTGCCGGTGGTATGCAGGATCTGGTGGCCCGGGTGGTTTGACTGTGCCTCCAGAATGGCCCTGGCCATAGTGTTATCGCGGAGCAGTTGGGCGTGATAGGTGTTGCGCATGCGCTCCGAAAGCTCGTCGGTCTCGGTGCCATGGCTGCCGCCGATGGCCTCGACAAACTTTTCCTTATAGGCCGGCGTGTCGAGAAAGGGAGTCTCGGGCAGCAGTGCCCGGGTTTCGGGGGGCAGGGCCTTCAGGTAGTCCGGGCCCTTGCGTCCGACGCAGCGCACCACATCCGCCGGGGCGTTGGCGGCAATCACCGGCAGCCGATTTTGCCGGGCAAACTCCATCAGCGGGCGGTAGGAGGCGCGGTAATTGTTCCAGGCTTCGGCGTCCTCGATCATTTCGGTCTCGCCAAGGTCTCCCGCCAGGAAACGGTTGAGAATGTCCTGATGATCCAAGTTGAACTGCTCCATGGTCAGAATCTGGCGGGGGGTCTGGCGGAACAGGGCCTGCTGGAGGCGAGCCTGCAACAGGTGTGAGGCATGATGGCCGTGATACTCGCCCACCACCACGACATCGGTGTTGGCCAGTTGCCCGGCCAGCTCCCGGACGGTCAGCGGTGTGCCGGTTTCCGCGTCGAACACGCGGGCGTCATACTGGCTCTTGGGTGGCGCAACGGGATTCTGTTCGGAAGGCATGGCAACACATCCGGTGACGGCTAGCAGTATCAGGGACAGGGCAGACAGGCGAAGTTTCATAACCAGAGTATAAGACCTTTGGCTCAGTCGGTTTTCTGCTGTTCCTGTTCCCGCCAGTCCGGCCCCAGTTTCGATTCCACGTATTCGCGGATGAACTGGCGGACCTTCTGCGATGGGGTGACGTCTTCCTGCTTGCAGAGGGCTTCAAACGTGGCCTTCTTTTCCGGATCGATCAGGAGTGTCAGCCGTGCGGTGCGGTTTTCCATGGTGTGTTCGGACCCTGTTTCAGCGATTGAATTGTTGGCATGTTAATTTGATTAACATTGAATGTACAGATTATGAGCATATAATGTAAACAATCCATTCCAGGAGTCGAGTTACCGTTCATGCCCCACCGCGCCCATCTGTTCTCCCTGCGAATTGCCCATGCCTTCCGCGAGGCCTGTGTGAACGAGCGGTATAACGGGCGACGCTTCGGCCGGGACGTGATGGCGGGCATTACCGTGGGGATCATCGCAATTCCCCTCGCCATGGCCCTGGCCATCGCCAGCGGCGTCGCGCCCCAGTATGGTCTTTATACCGCGTTCATTGCCGGTTTCATCATTGCATTGACCGGCGGTAGCCGTTATAGCATTTCCGGCCCGACCGCGGCGTTTGTGGTCATCCTGTATCCCATTGCCCAGGAATATGGTCTGGGTGGCTTGTTACTGGCGACCCTGATGTCCGGCATCCTCCTGGTGATCATGGCCATCATGCGGCTTGGCCGATTTATCGAGTATATCCCCGAGTCGGTCACCCTGGGATTTACCGGCGGCATCGCCGTGGTCATTGCGACCCTGCAGGTGAAGGACTTTTTCGGCCTGCCGGTGGCCCCGATGCCGGAACATTACTGGGACAAGCTGGCAGTGCTGGCGGAGGCGCTGCCTGCTGTGGATGGCATGAGCACCCTGGTGGCGGTTGCCACCCTGGCGGTCATGCTGATCTGGCCCCGGCTCCGCACACCGGTGCCGGCGCACCTGCCGGCGGTTCTGGTCGGTAGTGGCCTGGCCCTGTGGTTCAATGCCAATGGTGCGGGTATCGAGACCATCGGTTCGCGCTTCAGCTATCTGCTGCCCGATGGTACCGAGGGCGCGGGTATTCCACCGTTCCTCCCGGAGCTTGCCTGGCCCTGGCATCAACCGGGGCCTGACGGTCAGGCCCTGGGGTTTTCGTGGGATTTATTGCGGGAGTTGTTGCCCGCCGCCTTTGCCATCGCCATGCTGGGTGCGATCGAATCGCTGCTGTGTGCGGTGGTACTTGATGGCATGTCCGGAAAGCGGCACAGCGCCAATAGTGAGCTTATGGGGCAGGGTCTGGGCAATATGGTGGTTCCCTTCTTCGGCGGGATTACCGCGACCGCCGCCATTGCCCGGTCTGCCGCCAACTTCCGTGCCGGTGCCGAATCCCCGGTGGCGGCGATGATCCATGCCGGCGTGGTGTTGCTGGCGCTGGTATCGCTGGCGGGGGTTCTCGCTTACCTGCCGATGCCGGCGATGGCCGCCTTGCTGGTGATGGTGGCCTGGAATATGAGTGAGGCGCCCAAGGCGGTGCACCTGCTGAAAACCGCCCCCCGCAGTGATGTGTTGGTTTTCCTGACCTGTTTTGGCCTGACCGTGGCCCTGGACATGGTGATAGCCATTACCACCGGCGTCCTGCTGGCGGCGGTGCTGTTCATGCGCGAGATGGCGCAGATGACCCGGGTGACCGATATCACCAAAAGCGAGCGTATCGCCCGAGAGGAACTGCCCGAGGGCTGGCAGGTTTTCAAGATCAACGGCCCGCTGTTCTTTGCCGCTGCTGACCGGATTTTCGGAGAGTTGGCGGAGTTGTCACGCCAGGCCCGGGGCTTCGTTCTCTATATGGACGGTGTCACCATTCTGGACGCCGGTGGTCTTTCCGCACTGACCAAACTGATCGATACCTGCCGTGACAGTGGCAGCCAGGTGGTGATCGCCGACCTGCAGTTCCAGCCACTGAAAACCCTGGCCAGGGCCGGTATCAAGCCGGAGCATGGAGTCAGTCGGTTCTATCCGACCCTGGATGCGGCGTTGGCCGCGGTGCGGACCGAGCGGGGGTGATTGCGCTTTCGACCCGGACCGTGGTCGCGGTTACAGCGGCCAGTGCAGTTGCAGGTTGCCGCCACCGAATTGCGATTCGTGAAGGTAGAACGTCGGGTTCAGGGTCAGTACGGCCCCCTCTTGGCGGGAGAGAACCATCGCGAAGGGCAGTGCCAGCTTTCCGATAAAACCGTCAAAGTCCTTGTCGGTTTCCTCTTCAAAGGTCTGCCGGATATGGGCATGTCCCAGGTACACCGCCGGTCGCAGGCTCACGCCGGTCGTGAGAGGCAGGGAAAATTCCCCGAACACCGTCGGTTCACGCCGGCGAATCCGGCCCTCATCGTTCAGGGCCCGGCCGAAAAAGCCGTGTTCGTCGAGAGCCCGGTAGGCGAGCCCGAACCCCGGCTTCAGCCGGTGGGCGGTCCAGGTTGAACCGGCCAGGAGCTGAAAATGGTTCCGGTCGAAACCGGTGGTCTGGCCTTCGCCCTCGGCAAACAACCGGTAATCCCGGCGTGTGCGTTCCCCGTCCAGCTCCAGTGAGATCCGCCAGTCGGCAATCTGTTGACGGTGGCTGAAGGCGGCCCTGACACTTTCGCTGTCCACCTGCAGGCTTTCCTGCCGGCTGATAAAGGAGGATTCGGGCGTCAGGGTCATGGATGCCGTCGTGCCCAGTCCAGGTTCGCCACCACTGCGGTGCCACTGCAGAAACCAGGAGCGGGGGAAAGTCTCGAACGCGTCCGGGGAGTCGGTCTTGCTGTTGAAGTAGGCATCCGGGAGGATCCAGCTGGCATGAATCCAGTGGTTGTCCGCGAACCGGTGGCGGGCGCTGAAATAGACATCGGACACGGATTTGTCCGAATACACGTCGCCCTGCAGCCAGAGTTCGGTATCGTCGGTTACGGCTTGCCGGAATCCCACGAGCTGACGCTGATAGGCACCGTCCAGATCCTCGCTGCGCTGGATGTCCAGCAGGAAGCCGTTGCGGTCATTCCGGAACCCGAAATCCTGTCGGAAACGGAAGTCATAGTAGAGGCGCCGGCTGCTCACACTGCCGCCGGTACCGCGGATGCCGTTATCGACCGCAGCGGGTAGGGGCTGGCTGTGCCTGAACGTGAGTTCATTCAGAAACCGTTCCTTGTCGTAGGCTTCGTCCCGGCCCTCTACCACAGCGTCGGCCCGCCACGGCTGGGTAATCTGACCGCTATCCGCCCAGCCGATTACCGGCAGCATCACCAGAATCGACAGAAGGGATACCCAGCCTGTTGATTTCAAAGCGTGAATAGCTGAGGCTTCCATGGCTCACCTCCATGAGCGCTTTGCTCTATCCTAAGGGAGCATGACTGAATCAGGCAAAGGGAATCCCATGCTGCCATTTCGTGTTGTTGATCGCGTCAAGTTCATTGTAGAGCGCCAGCTGGTGAAGGGTGCGGGTTTCCAGTTGCTGGTGGTCGGGATTTTTATCGGGTTGATCTCGCTCATTGGCGGCATGCTGGTGGTGCCCCAGGGCGGCGAATTCGAGGATGCCGGGTCGGCGATCTGGTGGGCATTCCTGAGGCTGACCGATCCGGGCTATCTGGGTGACGATGTCGGCACCTGGCAGCGAATCGTTTCCACCCTGCTGACGGTGTCCGGCTATGTGGTGTTCATGGGCACCCTGGTGGCCATCCTGACCCGCTGGCTGATTGCCAAGATGCAGGATCTGGAGCGTGGGCTGACGCCCGTGACCCTGAAGAAC
Source organism: Marinobacter sp. (assembly GCF_046484525.1). Lineage (GTDB taxonomy): Bacteria > Pseudomonadota > Gammaproteobacteria > Pseudomonadales > Oleiphilaceae > Marinobacter. The sequence goes on along the minus strand of NZ_JAWOIS010000012.1, from coordinate 47,564 downwards.
CACATCGTCGTGCTTGGCTGGACCGCTCAGACACCGCCGCTGGTTGCAGAGCTGTTTGGCTCTTCAGGTCGGATGCAGCGCTTCCTGGAAAAGCACGACGCCCAGAAACTGCGCCTTGTGGTCCTGTCGGAGGAGGCCAGCGCCGGACAGGTCCACGAGCTGATCAATGAGCCTGGCGTCGGTCGACGAGCCCGGGAGGTCATCTTCCGAAGCGGGAACGCCATCCAGCCGGAAGCCCTTCACCGGGTCGCCTGCCTGGATGCGGCCGCGGTGATTGTGCCCAGTCAGGTGCAGGATACCGGTAGCCTGCTGACCCCGGATGTGGGCACCGTCAAGGCATTGCTCTCGATTGCTGCTGAAGCCCGCCACCTGGGGGGCTCACTGCCCTTCGTGGTGGCGGAGATCCAGGATATGCGTAAGCTGCAGGTGATTGAAAGGGCCTATCCTGGAGCAGTGGAGGTGGTTGCTGGTGATGCCACCATCAGTCGTTTGATGGTGCAGAATGTTCTGCATCCCAACCTGTCAGAAGTATACAATGAACTGCTCACCGCCGGAGAGGGCAATGAAATCTATGTGCGCGGTGGCGAGACCGCCGAAGGGCTTACACTGGGCGAACTGGCTTCCCAGCGGCCGCATGCCATCGTGCTGGGTCTTTTGCATCCTGGCGCAGAACATCGCTGGCAGGTCAACCTGATGGCGCCTTCGGACACGGTCATTCGGCCCGATGATCGCATCGTGCTGCTGGCCAGGGATTATGCCCACACTGGCCCCGATCTGAAAGCCGAGGCTCTGGCCAGGATTGAAAGAGCTGCTGGAGTACCGTCTGTCAGAACCGGATCCGGTTTGCACCGAGTGCTGGTGCTGGGCTGGAACCGACGGGTGGCCAGTCTGGCCGCGGAGTTCGCCAGCTACCGGGATCGAAGGTTCGAGCTGGATCTGGTTTCGGCCATTCCCATGGAAGAGCGTCAGCAGGAAATTGCCCTTTATGGCATTGATCTGGCAAGTGTGAACGGGCGCTTACTGGAAGCGGACTACATGGTTGAGGAGGATCTCAGGAAACTGGATCCGGCCTCTTATCACACGGTGATGTTGCTGAGCAGTGATCGGATTGGTTCGGGTGAGGAGGCGGACGCCCGGGCCATGGTGGGCTACCTTCAGCTGGAGGAGATCCTGGCCGAGTCTTCGAGTCGTCCTCAGGTAATCATGGAGCTCAGTGATCCGGACAACCGACACCTGCTCTATGGCCATAAAAGTGAAATGCTGATCAGCCCGATGATTCTCAGTCACGTACTTGCCCAGGTTGCGTTGCGCCGGGAATTGAGGGTAGTGCTGGACGAGTTGTTTACCGTCGGTGGTGCGGAAATCCAGTTCCGGGATCCAGCGGATTACCCGTTACCCGCAAGCACCGATTTCCGCTTGCTGGAGAAAATCGTGGCTGACAGGGGGGAAATAGCATTGGGCCTGTTCCGGGAAGAGCCGGATGAGCGCGGGCGTCATCTCATGATGAACCCTCCCCGCAAGCAGTATCTGGACATAAAGGCAGGGGACCGGCTGATGGTCATGAGCAAGACCTGAGGACAGGGAAGCGACTGTGGTCATTCGATGGTCTCCAGAAGTGCCTGCATGATGTCATCCATGACCACAAAACCTTTCAGCTCGTTGTCCGATAACACCAGCAGGCGCTTGACCCCGTGCTCGGTCATCAGGCTGGCGGCATGTCTGAGCGCCAGGCTCTCCCCCACACTGATGACCGGCTTGGCGCAGACATCGTAGACGTTCAGCAGGTCAATGTCCCCGTCTTCTGCCACTACCGCCTTCAGGACATTGGTGTAGGTGATCAGTCCCCAGGCGTCGTGCTCACTCTGGCGCTCAACCACCAGTGATTTCACGTCGTGGCGCTTCATCAGTGACAACGCTTCCCGCAGGGTGGCGAAGGGGGAAATCCTGATGATGTCGCTTATCATCACGTCTTTGACCAGTTTCATGATGTCTCTCCGATCAGAGTGAGTCTTTCAGGTGTTGTTCGAATTTCTCCACCTGGGCCATGTCTATGCCGCCCAGATGCTCCAGCGGTACCGTGAAAATCAGCCCCTGGGAGTCCTTGGGGTCGGGCATGACGACTTTTTGCAAGGCTTTCAGAACCTCCAGTGACAGCGCCCTCTCCAGCACCATGAGCAGCACACTCTGGCTGCCGTCGTAGGTCAGGCCAAAGAAGGTTTTTCTGGTCGTGTTGCTGATACCGCGACCGGAGAGCACGGTCATGCCACCGGCACCCAGGTCCCGTGCCGCATCAACGCATTCCTGTTCCAGATCCTCTGGAACGATTGCTACCAATGCCGAGAATTTCATTGGGTTACCTTCCTGCGATCAGAAATGAATTGGGAAACGATGGCATAGGCCATCACTGTAACAATAGGGAAGATCGAGGCGAATGCGATCAGGCCAAAGCCGTCAATCAGGACATTCCGACCGTCGATGCTCGAGGCAAGCCCGATACCCAGCGCTGTCACCAGGGGAACTGTGACCTCGGAGGTGGTGACGCCGCCGAGATCGTAGGCGAGGGCGACGATATACCGCGGCGCCAGTACAGTGAGACATATCACCAGCATATAGCCCGCCATGATGTAATAGTGGATGGAATCCCCGGTAATGATGCGATGCACGCCTATGGTAATGCCGACAGCAACGCCGAAGGCGACCAGTATCCGTATGACGTTGCCATCGAGTGCGCCGGCCGCGGCCTCTTCCGCCTGTTTTCCGATAGCGATCAATGCCGGCTCTGCCATGGTAGTGGCAAAGCCGATCATTAATGCAAACAGATAAATATAGGCATAGTCCCCACGCGCTGTCAGTTGCTCGGCCATGCTTGCACCAATCGGGAAAAGACCCATTTTCAAACCCACAACAAAGGCATACAGGCCGAGAATGACCAGGGTGAAGCCGAATACTACCTTGCGGGGATTGCCCAGTTTCCGGCGCAGCACCAGGTACTGGAAAATCAGGACGGTTAGAATGATGGGCAGCACGTCCCGGACCATTTCCACGAGATCCCGCAGAATTCCGGTTATGCCGGTTGATGCTGGTGTATCTGTCTCATTGGTGAGTATGAGTTCTCCGGTATCCGGATTACCCGAATAAACCAGCATGCCATAGACCTGAACGGTGATCATGGGCACCATGACCGCCAGGGCCACCAGCCCGAAGCCGTCGATCAGGGGGTTCCTGCCCCGGATGGAGGCGGCAAGTCCGATGCCCAGGGCTGCCACCAGCGGCACGGTAACAACGTTGGTGGTGACACCGCCGGAATCATAGGCCAGACCGACAATCTCTTCCGGTGCAAACCAGGTAACAATGACCACAATGATATATCCGGCGATCATGAACCAGTGGAGGGGATAACCGAAGATCGTCCGGAATATCCCCAGTGCCACCACCAGACCGACGGAAACCGCGACGAGTCCTCTCAGTGTCAGGCTGTCAATCCGCCCCCCGCTGATACGTTGAGCCTGTTCAGCGACTGCAATGAGGGCCGGTTCGGCAATGACTGCCGAGAAACCCATGGCAAATCCGAAGGCGAGCAGGACTGCGACCGATCCTTTTCTGGCAAACTGGTTCGACAGGCTCTTGCCCACCGGAAAGATGCTCAGTTCAAGCCCCTGGAGGAACAGCGCCACGCCGACAGCGACGATCAGCAGACCCAGCGCCATGCCGGCGAGATTATCCGGGATCTGCTGCAGGATAATCAGTTGAAAGAAGGTGACGACGACAACGATCGGAAGCAGGTTCTTGAGGGCATGCAACAACGAATGGGTAAACGCACGAAGATAGAACACTGAGAATTCCTTTTGCCCTGCGCTGCTCGTGGTACTGATCGTTCAGATCAATACTAGCATTCATCGACTGCGTGGTAATGACGGAACTCAACAAACTGGTGAGTTTCGGAGTGAGCTGCGACATTCACCGTAAAAATGCCGAAAATACATAATATAAATTTCAATTATAAAATTGAACGTACTAGAGTACTCCTCATCGCCAGCGAGCTGATCATAAAGTGAGCAGGAGGCTGGCTTCGGCTGACGCTGGAAAGCGTCTCCGCATATGATCAGAAAACCAACGTAGAAAGGATGAGACCCATGCCCTACGCACAAGACGTTGACCAGATCGCTTCCCTGTTGAAGCAGCACCCGACCTGGAATGCCATCAACCCGAAGCACGCCGCTCGCATGCGCGCCCAGAACAAGTTCAAGACTGGTCTGGACATCGCCAAGTACACCGCCAAGATCATGCGCGAGGACATGGCGAACTACGACAAGGACACCTCCCAGTACACCCAGTCCCTGGGCTGCTGGCACGGCTTTATCGGTCAGCAGAAGATGCTGTCCATCAAGAAGCATTTCGGTACCACCAAGCGTCGTTACCTGTACCTGTCTGGCTGGATGGTTGCCGCCCTGCGTTCCGAGTTCGGTCCGCTGCCGGACCAGTCCATGCACGAGAAGACTGCCGTTTCCAGCCTGATCGAAGAGCTGTACACCTTCCTGCGCCAGGCAGACGCATGGGAACTGAACCACCTGTTCCGCGCTCTGGAAGAAGCCGAGAATGCCGGTGACACCGCCAAGGCTGAAGAGCTGATCAAGCAGATCGACAACCACGAAACCCACATCGTGCCGATCATCGCTGACATCGACGCCGGTTTCGGTAACGCCGAAGCGACCTACCTGCTGGCCAAGAAGATGATCGAAGCCGGTGCCTGCTGCATCCAGATCGAGAACCAGGTATCTGACGAGAAGCAGTGTGGTCACCAGGACGGCAAGGTTACCGTTCCGCACGCTGACTTCCTGTCCAAGATCAACGCCGTTCGTCTGGCGTTCCTGGAACTGGGCGTGGACGACGGTGTTATCGTTGCCCGTACCGACTCCCTGGGCGCTGGCCTGACCCAGAAACTGGCCGTTACCAACGAGCCGGGCGACCTGGGCGATCAGTACAACAGCTTCCTCGATGGCGACTACATCGACGACGCTTCCCAGATCGATAACGGCGACGTTGTAATCAAGTCTGACGGCAAACTGATGAAGCCGAAGCGTCTGCCTTCCGGTCTGTTCCAGTTCCGTCCGGGCACCGGCGAAGACCGTGTTGTTCTGGACTGCATCACCAGCCTGCAGAACGGCGCTGACCTGCTGTGGATCGAAACCGAGAAGCCCCACGTTGGCCAGATCGCCGGCATGGTTAACCGCATTCGCGAAGTGGTGCCCGATGCCAAGCTGGTCTACAACAACAGCCCGTCCTTCAACTGGACCCTGAACTTCCGTCAGCAGGTATTTGACGCATGGAAGGAAGAAGGCAAGGACGTATCTGCCTACGACCGTGACAAGCTGATGAGCGAAGAGTACGACAGCACCGAGCTGGCACAGCTGGCCGATGAGTGGTGTCAGAACTTCCAGCGTGATGCGTCCCGTGAAGCGGGTATCTTCCACCACCTGATCACCCTGCCGACGTACCACACCGCGGCCCTGTCCACCGACAACCTGGCCAAGGGCTACTTCGGCGACGAAGGCATGCTGGCCTACGTTGCTGGTGTACAGCGCAAGGAAATCCGTCAGGGTATCGCCACTGTGAAGCACCAGGACATGGCTGGTTCCAACATCGGTGATGACCACAAGGAATTCTTCGCTGGTGAAGCGGCTCTGAAGGCCGGTGGTAAGGACAACACCATGAACCAGTTCGGTTAAACGACCGGTTCTTGTTGTCACGGTGAGGGTTCAGGTTCTCATCGGCCACAAAAACCCCGGGTAGCGAAAGCTGCCCGGGGTTTTTGTTTGTCTTCCCCATCGGCAATGCCCCTTTGTGCGAGGGGAGGTCCTGTCAAACCCCCTGATGTCGGGCTATGGTTGCTGAAAGGACTTTGCATCTGGATGCTGCTTATTCATGTTGTCTGAACAATGGCTGGTTTTTCTGATCCTCGGGATCACACTGGGCCTGTTCATCTGGAACCGGTTACGATTCGACATTGTCGCCATGCTGGCCCTGCTGGCGGTGGCCATAGCCGGCCTGGTGCCCGCCAATGAGCTGTTTGCCGGTTTCGGTCATCCTGCGGTGATTACCGTCGCGGCAGTGCTGGTGATCAGTCAGGGGTTGGTGAATGGTGGAGTGGTGGATGCGGTTGCCCGGTTACTGGCCCGGGTCGGTCGCAATATCATCCTGCAGGTGGTGACGCTGACCCTCGTTGTCGCCCTGTGCTCGGGATTCATCAACAACGTCGGCGCTCTGGCGCTACTGATGCCGGTGGCGGTCTGGATGTCCCGGCAGGCCGGGCGTTCTCCTTCTCTGCTATTGATGCCGCTGGCATTCGGTTCCCTGCTGGGCGGCACCATGACGCTGATCGGTACTCCGCCGAACATCATTATTGCCAGTTACCGGGAAGCCGGCTCCTTTGGCCTGTTCGATTTTGCGCCGGTGGGCCTGGCTATTACTGCTGCGGGTATCCTGTTCATCAGTCTCATTGGCTGGCGGCTGACGCCCAGGCGCGACGACCCTGCCGAGGGCGAGAAACTGTTCAGTGTGGGTGACTATGTGACCGAGCTGCAGGTTCCGCAAGGGTCCGACTATGCCGGCAGCACCTTACACAATCTACTGACCTCCGGAGATTCCGAGAAAAGCCTCGTGGTCTTGGCGCTGATCCGGGGCGACAAGACGTCACCGGCGCCCTCAACCTTTACCGTGCTCAGGGAGCACGATGTGTTGTTAGTGGAGGCGGATACCGAGAGTCTGCAGGAATTTGTCGATCATACCGGTCTGATACTGCCCCATGCCGTCCCTGAGGAAGAGGAAGGTGAGGGCAAGCGGGATCCCGAGATGCAGCTGGCCACCGGCGATGTGCAACTGGTCGAGGCGGTCATCAGCCCTTCGTCCCGGTTGATCGGCCACAGCGCAAACCGTCTGAACCTGCGTGAGCGTTATGGTCTGAATATTGTGGCGGTGGCGCGCCAGGGTCATCGGCTGAAGCAGCGCCTTGCGGATATTCGGCTGCGCTCCGGCGATATCCTTCTGGTCCAGGGTTTTGAAGACAGCCTGAACGGTGCCTTGCAGACCCTGGGATGCCTGCCGCTGGCGGAGCGTGGGCTGACCTTCGGACGGGAAAAGAATCTGATGCTGGCCGGTGGCCTGTTCGCCGTCGCCATCCTTGCCATCATTACCGGGTGGCTGACACCGCCCGTGGCGCTGGTGGCCTGTGCCGTTGCCATGGTACTTGCCCGCCTGATGGATGCCTCGGAAGCCTACCGTGCCATCGACTGGTCGGTGATTGTCCTGTTGGCGGCGATGATTCCCGTGGGTCGAGCCCTCGAAACCACCGGAGGGGCCGAGGTCATCGCCACGCAGATACTGGCGATAGCCCAGGGGCAGGCGCCCTGGATAGTGCTGACCATCATCCTGGTAGGCACCATGTTGCTGTCCAATGTGGTCAACAATGCCGCGGCGGCAATTCTGGTGGCTCCCATTGCGCTGGGCATCGCGGCCCAGCTGGGACTGGCCTCCGATGCCACACTGATGGCGGTGGCAATCGGCGCCTCCTGTGCGTTTCTGACCCCCATCGGCCACCAGTCCAACGCCCTGGTGATGGAGCCCGGAGGTTATCGCTTCGGAGACTACTGGCGCCTTGGACTGCCTCTTTCAGTGATCGTCACCGCAGTTGCGGTTCCAGTGATCCTCCTGGTCTGGTCTTAGGTCATCTGCAAGACATGAGCCTGTCGTATCGATAGTCAGCTGAATGCTGTTGGCTTTTGCCACCGGTAGTTTCATGTCTGTTATCCTTTTCCAAAGCATTTGCCCAGGGATTCGAATCCATGCGACCTGACGATGAAAAAGCCAAACTCCTGGCAGAACTGGAGCAGGCACGTTCCCGGACCGAGCGCCTGATCTGCACCTTGCCGGAAGATAAACTTGATGTGCCGTATCACCCCGGCGTTAATCCTCCGCTCTGGGAGATGGGACACTCCGCGTTTTTCTATGAGGTCTTCGTATTCAATCTGTTGGATGGCACCCGCAGCTACGATCCTTCCATGGACGATCTGTGGGATTCCTTTCACGTCGAACATCGCGACCGCTGGCGGTCCGACCTGTTCCCGGGTCGGCACAAGACCCTCGCCTACTTCCGCACCATCTATGACCGGATTGCGGAACGCATCCAGAGTAAGCCGCTGACTGACGGGGACCTGTACCTTTACCGCTATGCGATCCTCCACCAGAACATGCACATTGAATCGTTGATCTGGTGCCGGCAAACGGTGGCGTATCCGGCGCCACCGGACTATGTCGGCGATCGGCCGGCCCCGTCAGAGCATGTCTCGGGAGACGTCGAGGTGCCGGCCAGTCGCTGGCTTATTGGCATGCCGGGAATCTCGGAGGCGTACGCCAGCGAGGACTTTGCCTTTGATAACGAGAAGCCGCGCTTTGAAGTGAATCTGGATGCCTTTCGGATCAGCCGGACACTGGTCAGCAACCGGGAATTCCGGGCTTTTGTGGACGATGGCGGATACCAACGGCCCGAGCTCTGGTCCTTCGGCGGACGCAAGTGGCTGGGAACAGAGCAGGATTTAAGCCTGATTCACGGTCTGGAAGAACCGCTGATGCGTGCACCCAGGCATCCGCTGTACTGGCGCTGGCATGAAAAGCACTGGCAAGAGCGGCTGTTCGACCAGTGGCAGGCATTGAACCCGGACGCCCCCGTGACCCATGTTACCTATTGGGAGGCCGAGGCCTGGTGCAATTGGGCGGGACGTCGCCTGCCGACGGAATATGAGTGGGAGGTGGCGGCGCTGGCTAACCGGTCGGGGGAGGCCTTTCGCCGCTTTCCCTGGGGCAACGAGGCGCCGACTCTGCAGCATGCTGACATGGACGGCCGTAATCAGGCCAGAAACCCGGTCTGGGACTATCCGGCGGGCGAGAGCCCGTTCGGCTGCCGGCAGATGATCGGTTCGGTCTGGGAGTGGACCAGCAACCAGTTCCTGCCCTATGACGGCTTCAAGGTGGATATGTATCCGTTCATGTCGACTCTGCAGTTCGGCGACCACAAGGTGACCAAGGGTGGCAGCTGCGCTACCTCATCGAATCTGATTCGCGGCACCTACCGGCAGGCTTACCTGCCGCAGCGCAATGATGTCTATACCGGATTCCGGACCTGTGCGCTCTGATTGCCGGACTCATCCATGAGGTGGCTCGCCAGGGCCACCCCGGTCTCGCTCATGGTCAGATAGGCTTCATTGGCTCCCGCCTCCCGGATTTTCTTGGCTTCGTCGGCAAACATGGTGTGCGCCACGATGTAGCCGGTAAATCCGAGTTTGCGTAGCATGCGAGCGGCGATGAGCTTGCCCTCGATATCGCTCATGGCGAGTACAACCGATTGCAGTGCGGGCATGTGCAGGCCTTCCCAGAACGTGGTGTCCTCGGCATCGGCAAACACCACATTACGCCCCTCTTTCTGGTGTTTTTCGGTTTTCGCCGGATCCGAGTCCAGTCCCATAATCTGTGATTCGTGGGGCTGCAACCAATCGTAGGCGGCGGTTCCGGTGCGCCCCATGCCCATCACCAGGACCCGGGTGTCCCCGAGGGAAATCGGCTGCTCGTCCCGGTGTCGTTTACGGCTCTCAAACCGTATGATGCGACGACTGATCTTCTCGAAGATGCCATGGGCGAACCGGTTTGCCGGTGCCGACAGAAGGAAGGACAGGGAGACCGTGATGGCCAGGGGCACCAGCCACTCGGGCAGGGCGACACTGGCAACGATCAGACCGAATTCACTGTAGTTGGTCAGTGACAGGGAGGTGAGGAAACTGCTCCGTGCCCGCAAGCGGAAGGCCAGCAGCAGAAAATAGAACAGAATCCCTTTCAGGGGCAGAACAAGACCCGCCGCTAAAGCGAAGATCAGGGCCTGCTGGTCGGGCAGGCCACCGATCCCGATCTGCAGGAAAAACCCGACAAGAAAGACTTCCTTGACGCTCCAGAGGGACTTCGCCAGCTCCTGGGAGCGTGGATGATTCGCCAGCATGGCGCCGAAAATCAGCGCGCCCAGCTCTGAGCTCATGCCCACGGCCTCAAAGCCCAGCCCCCCGAGAACCAGCGCCAGCAACAGGCCGAGCAGGACCAGCAGTTCATCATGCCCACTTGCATCCAGTAGCCGGAAAAGCAGGGGCCGGAGAAGCGGCAGGCCGAAAATCATCAGCGCCCACTGCGACGGGGTTTTGCCGGCGGCAAGGCTCATGACCACCAGGGCAATCAGGTCCTGCATGATCAGGATGCCGATAGCGACCCGGCCATGAAAGGCCCTGAGCTCCCGTTTACTTTCAAGAACCTTGGCCGCGAGCACAGTACTGGAAAACGACAGGGCAATGGCCAGCATGACTGCCGTCGTCCATTCCAGTTCCAGCAGCCAGTAGAGGGGCGGCGCAAATACCACACAGGTAATGGCGAAATGCAGAAGACTGCCGCCGATCACCTCCGGAGAGACAATCGAGCGCAGCTTCAGCTTGAGGCCGACGGTGAACAACAGCAAAAGCACACCCAGGTGTGCAATGTGCCCCAAGGCATCGGTGGCCTCGATGGTCAGGCCGGTGGCGGAGGATAACCCGGCCAGAACAAAGCCGGCAGTCAGATAACCTACCAGTGGCGGTAACCCGACGGTTTTGACCATCAGGCCCAACACAAAGGCAAAGGAAATCCAGACTGCTTCAGGCATCTTGTGAGCTCTCTTCGGGCCGCCGGGAGATCAGGCCTGCTCGCGGGCAATCGCCCGATAAGCGATGTCCTTGCGGTAGAACACACCATTCCACTGGAGCTTGCCGGCCAGCTCATAGGCCCGCTTCTGGGCCTCGGTGACCGTGTCGCCAAGGGCGGTGGCGCACAGCACGCGGCCACCGCTGGTGACGACCTGGCCGTCAGCAAGTCGGGTGCCGGCGTGGAACACTTTCTCGCCGTCGACTTCCGTCTCCGGCAGGCCGGAAATGACATCACCCTTGTTGTAGCTGCCCGGGTAACCCCCGGCCGCCAGCACGATGCCCACGGAGGCGCGGTCGTCCCACTCGGATTTGCACTGGTCCAGCTTGCCGTCGACAGCTGCCTGGCAAAGCTCCACCAGGTCGGACTTCATGCGCAGCATGATCGGCTGGGTTTCTGGATCACCAAAACGGCAGTTGAATTCGATCACCTTGGGGGCACCGTCGTTATCGATCATCAGGCCGGCGTACAGGAAGCCTTTGTAGGGGTGGCCCTCGGCGGACATGCCTTTCACCGTGGGATAGACCACCTCTTCCATGATGCGCTGGTGCACGTCGGCGGTGACCACCGGTGCCGGGGAATAGGCACCCATGCCACCGGTGTTGGGGCCGGTATCACCATCGCCAACCCGCTTGTGGTCCTGGGAGGTGGCCATGGGCAGCACGTGCTCGCCGTCCACCATCACGATGAAGGAGGCTTCCTCGCCATCCAGGAATTCCTCGATGACGACCCGGCTGCCGGCATCGCCGAAGGCATTCCCAGCCAGCATGTCGCGGATGGCGTCTTCGGCTTCCTCGAGCGTCATGGCGACAATCACGCCCTTGCCGGCGGCCAGTCCATCAGCCTTGACGACAATCGGGGCGCCCTGTCCACGCACGTAGGCGAGGGCTTCGTCGACATCGGTAAAGTTGGCGTAGGCGGCGGTTGGAATCTGCTGGCGCGCCAGGAAGTCCTTGGTAAAGGCCTTGGAGCCTTCCAGCTGGGCGGCACCGGCGCTGGGACCGAAAATGCGCAGGCCGCGCTCTTCGAACTTGTCCACCACGCCGGCCACCAAGGGGGCTTCCGGGCCGACGATGGTCAGGTCGACGTTGTTGTCGGCGGCGAAGTTGGCCAGGCCCTCGAGATCCATGACGTCGATATCGATATTTTCCAGGCCCCGCTCCCGGGCCGTGCCGGCGTTGCCCGGCGCCACGAAGACCTTGTCCGCATCCGGAGACTGGGCAGCCTTCCAGGCCAGGGCATGCTCGCGTCCGCCACTGCCGATTACCAGAATGTTCATGAGCTTGTACCTTGTTAAAGTCGGGGTCAGAAGAAGGCTTTCTTCAGACCCCAATTTCATCCTGTCCCCGGGGTCAGATGAAAGCCTTCATCTGACCCCACTTTCATTCCGTCTCGGGGTCAGAACGGCCGTTCAGACCTCAATTCCAACCATCAGTGCCGGAAATGCCGCATACCGGTAAACACCATGGCAATGCCATGCTCGTTGGCGGCGTCAATCACTTCCTGGTCACGCATGGAGCCGCCGGGCTGTATCACCGCGGTGATGCCGGCAGCCGCCGCAGCGTCGATGCCGTCCCGGAACGGAAAAAACGCGTCCGATGACATTACCGAGCCCTTCACCTCAAGGCCTTCATCCGCCGCCTTGATACCGGCGATTTTGGCACTGTAGACCCGGCTCATCTGGCCGGCACCGATACCAATGGTGCGGCCGGCCTTGGCATAGACAATGGCGTTGGACTTGACATACTTGGCCACTTCCCAGGCGAACAGCAGGTCATTCAGTTCGGCTTCGCTGGGCTGGCGCTCGGTGACCACTTTCACGTCTTCCATGGCGACCATACCCAGGTCGCGGTCCTGCACCAGGAGGCCGCCGGTCACACGCTTGTAGTCCAGGGCCTTGGCCCGCTCGCCATCGAACTCGCCGCAGGCCAGCAGGCGCACGTTCTTCTTCGCGGCAACAATCTCGACCGCTTCCGGTGCCACCGTCGGCGCGATGATCACCTCCACGAACTGGCGGTCGATGATGGCCTTGGCGGTTTCGGCGTCCAGCTCACGGTTGAAGGCAATGATGCCGCCAAATGCCGAAGTGGGGTCGGTGGCAAAGGCCAGATCATAGGCCTGGTGGATGTCGGCGCCGATGGCGACACCACAGGGGTTGGCGTGCTTGACGATCACGCAGGCCGGATCGGCGAAGGGTTTGACGCATTCCAGGGCAGCGTCGGTATCGGCCACGTTGTTGAAGGAAAGTTCCTTGCCCTGCAGCTGCTCGGCGGTTGCCACGCAGGCTTCCTTCGGGTTGCGCTCGGCATAGAAGGCGGCGCGCTGGTGCGGGTTCTCGCCGTAGCGCATGTCCTGAACCTTCACGAACTGGGCGTTGAAGGTGCGGGGGAAGTCGGCGTTGTCGTTGTCCGGGGTGCGGCCACCCAGGTAATTGGCAATCGCGCCATCATAGCTGGCGGTGTGCTCGAAGGCCTTGACGGCCAGGTCGAAGCGGGTGCTCCAGGTGAGTTCGCCGTCGTTGTCATCCAGCTCGTTCAGGACCCGACGGTAATCGGAAGCGTTGACCACGATGGCGACATCGTTGTGGTTCTTGGCCGCGGCGCGAACCATGGTCGGACCACCGATGTCGATGTTCTCAATGGCGGTGGCCAGGTCGCAGTCCGGCTTGGCCACCGTGTCCTCGAATGGGTAGAGGTTCACCACCACCATATCGATCGGGTTGATGCCGTGCTCGGACATGACGGCGTCGTCAGTGCCCCGGCGGCCCAGGATGCCGCCGTGGATTTTCGGGTGCAAGGTCTTGACCCGTCCATCCATCATTTCCGGGAAACCGGTGTAATCGGATACTTCGGTGACCGGGACATTGTTTTCCTGGAGCAGGCGGAAGGTACCGCCAGTTGAGAGCAGTTCGATGCCGCGGTCGGTCAGGGCACGGCCGAAATCGACAATGCCGGTTTTGTCACTCACGCTGATGAGCGCGCGACGGACGGGGGTGTTAGCCTGGTTTGCCATGGGTCACTTTCTTCGCTGGTCAGATAAGCCGGATGACGTTGCGAGATTGCAACGACCTCGTTGGAACGAACAAGGGCCTCGCGAACGTGATCCGGGAGGCCCTTTCGGGGTCAGGTCAGATTATAGCAGACCGTACTGCTTGAGCTTCTTCCGCAGAGTGCCGCGATTCAGCCCCAGCATGGTGGATGCCTTGGTCTGGTTGTTGCGGGTGTATTTCATCACCTGCTCCAGCAGCGGGGCTTCCACTTCCGACAGTACCAGCTGGTAGACGTCGGTGACGGGTGTGCCATCCAGTTGTGCAAAGTAGTTCTTCACGGCAACTTCGACGCTGTCACGCAGGGTGACGCGGTTGCCGCTGCTGTTCACCGTCTGCAACTGATGAAGGTCATCGTTGGCCGGGGTGCTCAGGTTGTCGTTTGCCAAAGTCTCAGCGGTCATGCTGCGAATACCTCTCCATTTCGTAAGCCTGCAAAGTACTGTTCGATACTGTCTTTCTGCTCCAACGCGTCTTCGATGGCGTTGAAGCGCTTGCGGAACTGTCTGCTCTGGTCGTGGGACTGTAGGTACCAGCCCACGTGTTTTCTGGCGATACGCACGCCCATCTTTTCGCCATAAAAGCTGTGCAGCTCGGCCAGGTGCCCGGTGAGGATCTGTTCCACCTCGTCCAGGGTCGGCTCGGACAGGTGCTTTCCGGTCTCCAGGTAATGGAGTATCTCCCGGAAAATCCAGGGCCTGCCCTGGGCGCCCCTGCCAATCAGCAGGCCATCGGCGCCGGTGTGGCTGAGCACCTGCATTGCCTTTTCCGGTGAAGTGATGTCGCCGTTGGCGAACACCGGGATCTGCACCTGCGATTTGACTTCGGCAATGGTGTCGTATTCCGCGTCCCCGTTGTATTTGTCCGCGCGGGTACGACCATGGATGGCCAGGGCCTGAATGCCGGCATTCTGCGCCATCCGGGCAATGACCGGCGCGTTGCGGTTGCCCGAATCCCATCCTGTGCGCATTTTCAGCGTCACCGGAACGTCTACCGCCTTGACGACGGCCTCCAGGATCTCGCGGACCAGTGCCTCATCCTTCATCAGTGCGGAGCCGGCGGGCTTGTTGCACACCTTCTTGGCCGGACAGCCCATGTTGATGTCGATGATCTGGGCGCCGAAACCGGCGTTCTGTCGCGCGGCATCGGCCAGCATCTGCGGATCACCGCCGGCGATCTGGACCGAGCGTGGCTCCGGCTCGCCTTCATGATTCAGCCGCGTCCTGGACTTGCGCGTATGCCAGAGTTTGCTGTCCGCTATGACCATTTCCGATACCGCAAGGCCCGCACCCATCCGTCGGCAGAGTTGCCGGAAGGGGCGGTCGGTCACACCCGCCATGGGTGCAACGATGAGCGGATTGGGCAAAGTGTACGGCCCGATTTTTGCCGTTGGCAGCATGATCTGAGTCCGTGTCACAGCGGATTGAGCAAGGATCGGAACGGAGCGATTGATCAATTAGTGATCGGCCCGATTCCGAAGGGCGCTAATGATACCGTCGGGGGCCCTTCGATTGAAGGGGCTTGACAGTGAAAAAAGCTGATTATTTTTCGTTCTTTCTGGTTGACTTTTGTTCGTTCTGGTGGCTGCGCAGCCATTCGCCAAGTAAATACTTGCTTACGCAATCAGGGCGCGTAGGGACGGAAGTTCAGGTTGTAATTGACCGCATCCCGACCCGGATCACGGATGCTGATGGCGATGCGCACCGGCGTATCCGTTGGCATGCTGTCCAGTTCCCGGCTGTCACCAGCGAGATATTCGTCAGGGGTGAACACGCTCTGGGCAACCACGTCGCCATTGAGGTTGGAGAAGGTCAGTGCAATAGCCGGAAATGGTTGCCCGAAATCCGCCCGGTTGATGATCACGGCATCCACCAGCAGCTGACCCCGGTTCTCGGGATCGGTGCGAACTACCAGCTTGCGGCTCTGGATGACGTCAACATTGACCAGGGGCTTGAGTTCACAGCCCGCCAGTTCACAGCCTTTCTCGTAAAATGGTCGCAGCTCGGGAATGGCCGACAGGCGATCGAACTGGAACCATGTCACCTGCGCCACCAGAACACCGAGCAGGGCAATCACAACCAGGCTCCAGAGGATGGTCCGGGCCTTGCCGCCGCGCCCCTTGTTGACCGAGACGGGTTCACGCCGGAGATCGCTGAATGGAGCCGTCGCGCGCATGGATTCTGGGGCGGGGGCCTCTGTGCGTTCGGGATGGAAGCCGGACTCTACCGGCTCCTCGCCGGAGGTGTCGGTGGCGCTGAAGGTCGGCTCCGGCGCGGGTCGGGAGGCGCTCCGGCGTGGTTCACGGGCCGGTTCCGGTTCAGATTCAGGTTTTGCGGGCCTTGGTTCGAACTTTTCAGGCTCAGGCTCGCGGGCAGAGAATGTCGGGGCTGCTTCATCCCGGTAAGGTTGTGACGGGGCCGGCTGTTCGGGCTCACTGGGCTGCCGAGGCTGTTCGTCCTCTTCCAGAATCGCGTCGGCCCAGCTTTCGTCCACTTCCTCCGGCTCGGAGTCCGTATTGGCATCCCGGAAGCCCGGCTTCTCGTTCTGGTTGATGGAAAGGAAGCTGTCGCTGAGTTCGTCATCCGAGAATGACAGTTTTGAGCCGGCGTAACGGCCCTCCTCGGCATCCTCATCGGGGTTGTCGGCAAACACGAAGTCTTCTTCGGTAGTCAGGTCGGAGGGCTCGGCTTCTCCGCCTGAAGGCGCCGGAGGCTGAGGAGAGGAGGGCATGACCCGGTGTTCAATGGCGTTGAAAACCTCCATGCAGTTGCCGCAGCGGACTTTGCCCTTGGCGACGCCAAGCTGTTCATCGGAAACGCGGAAACGGGTATGGCACTTCGGGCACTGTGTCTGCAGGCTGCTCTGGGTCATGCTTCGTTCCTGAAAGCGGCTGTACTACGAGTGTCGGAGTTTAGTCGCTATCGTCCGGTTCGTCATCTGTCCTTGCGCTGTCCTGTGAGGCGTATCCATTCTTCGCGCTGTTCGGGCTCGTCCATGATAAACCAGGGTTCATAGGCCTCCATGACTTCCCGGGCCTGGTTGGACAGGATGCCCGAAAGCACCAGATCGCCGCCGGGCCGGGTCAGGGCTGCCAGGTGGGACGCGAGGCCGATCAGAGGTTGGGCCAGGATGTTGGCCAGCATCACGTCACAGCGGGTGTCCGGCTCGTCTTCCGGCAGGTACAGGTCCAGTCTGGATTCCTCGACGCCGTTGCGCCGGGCATTCGCACGGCTGGCCTCCAGTGCCTGGGGATCGGTATCGACACCAATGACGTGATCGGCACCCAGCAGCAGCGCCGCCAGGCCCAGGATGCCGGAGCCGCAACCATAATCGATGACCTGCTTGCCTTGCACGTCCTGGCCGTCCAGCCATTCCAGGCAGAGCGCCGTGGTTGGGTGCGTGCCGGTGCCGAAGGCAAGGCCCGGGTCGAGCATCAGGTTGGCCGCTTCCGGGTCTGGCGCATCATGCCAGCTGGGCACAATCCAGAGCCGCTCGCCGAATTTCAGGGGCTGGAAATCATCCATCCAGGCCCGCTCCCAGTCCTTGTCTTCCACCAGGGTGACCTCGATCTCCGGCAAGGACTGCTGGGTCTGCTGGTGCCAGCCGTCGCGGATGTCCGCGCACAGCTGGTCAATGTCTCGATCGGACTGGAACAGTCCGGTCACCGTGGTCTGGCTCCACAGGGGGGTGGTGCCGGGGTCCGGCTCGTAAAGGGGCTGGTCGGCGGCGTCTTCCATGGAGACGGCGTCAGCGCCCATCTCCATGAGCAGATCCTCCAGCTGATCCGCATTGTCCGGATCAGCCGGGATCTGGAGTTGTATCCAGGGCATGGTTATTCCCGCATCAGTTTTTCCAGGTAGTGGATAGTGAAGTCTACCTGTTTGAAGCCGCCATCGCGTACCAGTCTCCGATGCAGGAGTTGGTTGGTCTTGATGCCCTCGACCACCATCTCGTCCAGCGCGTTCTTCATGCGCCGGCGAGCGATCTCGCGATCGTCGCCCCAGGTAATGAGCTTGGCCACGAGCGAATCGTAGTACGGCGGGACCGTGTAGCCGCTGTACAGGTGGGAGTCAACACGAATGCCGTTTCCGCCAGGCGCGTGATAATGCTTGACCTTGCCCGGGCTGGGCACAAAGGTCTTGGGGTCCTCGGCGTTGATCCGGCATTCAATGGCATGGCCCTGGATGTGGATTTCATCCTGGCTGTACTGCAGTGGCAGTCCGCTGGCAATGCGCAGCTGCTCGCGCACGATGTCCACGCCGGTAACCATCTCGGAAACCGGGTGTTCCACCTGGACCCGGGTGTTCATCTCGATGAAGTAGAACTCGCCGTCCTGGTACAGGAACTCGAAGGTGCCGGCGCCCACGTAGCCGATTTCCTTGCAGGCATCGACACAGGCCTTCAGGGTTTTTTCCCGGGATTCCGGATTGACGTTCGGTGCCGGCGCTTCCTCGATCACCTTCTGGTTGCGGCGCTGCATGGAGCAGTCGCGGTCGCCCAGGTGGATGACGTTGCCGTGCATGTCCGCCAGCACCTGTACTTCCACGTGGCGCGGTGTTTCCAGGAATTTTTCCAGGTACACGGTGGGGTCGCCGAAGGCGTTGCGGGCCTCGCTTTGGGTAATCTGGATTGCCTTGAGCAGGGCTGCTTCGGAGTGGACCACCTGCATGCCCCGGCCACCACCGCCGGAGGCGGCCTTGATCATTACCGGGTAGCCGATCTCCCGGGCAATCTGCAGGGTGCGCTCGTCGTCCTCGGTGAGCGGGCCGTCGGATCCGGGCACGGTCGGTACGCCAGCCTTTTTCATGGCTTCGATGGCGGAGACCTTGTTGCCCATCAGACGGATGGTTTCGGCCTTCGGGCCGATGAACCGGAAGCCGCTCTTTTCGACCTGCTCGGCGAAGTCGGCGTTCTCTGCCAGGAAGCCGTAACCAGGATGGATGCCCACTGAATCGGTTACCTCCGCCGCGCTGATGATGGCGGGGATGTTCAGGTAGCTTTCGGTTGCGCTGTTCGGGCCGATGCACACGGATTCGTCGGCAAGACGCACGTGCATCAGTTCCCGGTCCACCTGCGAGTGTACGGCAACGGTGTTGATGCCCAGCTCCTTGCAGGCACGCAGGATGCGCAGCGCGATTTCACCGCGGTTTGCGATCAGAACTTTTTCTAACATGGCCATGAGTAACAATCACCCAGTTCAGGAAATGACGACCAGGGGCTGGTCAAACTCCACCGGCTGGCCATTCTCGACCAGGATTTCAGTTACAGTTCCGGTCTTGTCAGCCTCGATCTGGTTCATCATCTTCATCGCCTCGACGATGCAGATCACGTCACCGACGTTGACCGTCTGGCCAACTTCCACGAACGACTGGGCGGTGGGCGACGGTGCCCGGTAGAAGGTGCCGACCATCGGGGAGTTCACGGTATGGCCGGACGGGCCTGCCGGGGCGGCGGGTTCTTCCGCAGCGGGAGCCGGCGCAGGCGCGGGAGCTGCGGCCTGGGGTGCCGGTGCCGGCAAATGGCTCACGTACTGGGTGCCGGCGGCCTGCTCGCGACGGCGGGAGATGCGGACAGAATCGTCGCCTTCCTGGATCTCCAGTTCCTCGACATCGGATTCCTCCAGGAGTTCAATGAGTTTCTTGATCTTGCGAATATCCATAATTAATCCAGTCCCGTTGTGTCTGATCTATCGGTGAATTCG
The DNA here is from genome assembly GCF_046484525.1 of Marinobacter sp. Lineage (GTDB taxonomy): Bacteria > Pseudomonadota > Gammaproteobacteria > Pseudomonadales > Oleiphilaceae > Marinobacter. The sequence continues at coordinate 28,053 of NZ_JAWOIS010000012.1, read as the reverse complement.
TTGCAGGGCCGCCTGCAGGGCGAGGTCGTACCCCTGGCTGCCCAACCCGCAGATAACGCCAATGGCGATATCGGAAAAATAGGAGTGATGGCGGAACGGTTCCCGCGCATGCACGTTGGAAAGATGCACTTCGATGAAGGGGATCCCGGAAGCCAGCACAGCATCCCGGAGAGCGATGCTGGTATGGGTGAAAGCGGCAGGATTGATGATGAGGAAATCCACGCCTTCGGCCCGTGCTTCATGGACCCGCTCGATCAATTCGTACTCGGCATTGGACTGAAGGTGGAGCAAATGATGGCCCTTTTCGGCCGCTTTCGCCTTCAGTCGGTCATCGATGTCCTTCAGAGTCTCGTAACCGTACACCTCGGGCTCACGGGTGCCGAGCATGTTGAGGTTGGGGCCATGGAGCACAAGAATGGTGGACATGATTACGCCTGCCTTGCAGTCTTTTTAACAGGATCGCCGAAAATCACGGCATTTCCCCACAATGGTGCGTGCTTGTTTTCCTTAGATCAACACTTTTTGACAATCTTCCGTGTTGGCCATTGGTCGTAAAAAGACTGCACTGGCAATCGAAACGGGATCTTTCCGCTGATGACAATCATTGTCGGCAAGGTCAGGGCCGACTTCCATACGACGTTGGTTTCATAGCAGAAGGTAGGGGCAGCGGGCCGGTCCGGCCCGCTGAGGGGACGGGTCAGGGGGTGTCTGCGCTCACGCAGTTACGACCAGCCTTCTTGGAGACATACAGCGCCTGATCGGCCCGGTCGCACAGTTCCTGGGCGGTTTGCCCCGGTTGCAGGGTGGCGACGCCGCAGCTGAAGGTCACATTGAACTCCCGGTCGCCCGCGCGCTGGCGGAGTTCCGAGAATCGCTCCCGGACCTCGTTCAGTACATTGCGGGCGTCACTGGGCCGGGTGTCCGGCATGATGATGGCAAACTCCTCGCCGCCGTATCGGCCGACATGGTCGGTCTTGCGCAGCCGCTGTTTCAGGAACATGGACAGGCTGCGCAGAACCCGGTCTCCGATCGGGTGCCCGAAGGTATCATTCACCTTCTTGAAGTAGTCGATGTCAATCATGGCGAAGGCCAGGGGCTGGTCCTTCTGGCGCGCCTTGGCGATTTCCTGGTCCAGTAGATGCAGGGTGTGGGTGTGGTTGTACAGGCCGGTCAGACTGTCACGGATCATCAGCGCCAGCAGGGAGCGGGCACGCCGGCCCCGGTTGTGGATGGTGGCGACCAGATGCTTTGGATCAATGGGCTTGGTCAGGAAGTCGTCTCCCCCCAGGCTCATGGCATGGAGCTGTTTGCTGACGTCTTCCTCCGCCGAGAGGTAGATGATGGGCACGCTGTGGAAGCGGTCCTGCTGGCGGATGACCCGGGCGATCTCCATGCCGGTGCAGCCGGGCATGTACATGTCCAGAATGATGATTTCCGGAGAGAACTCATCCAGGGCATGAATGATCTGCATCGGATCGGTGATGATATGAGCCGTCATGCCGGCCCGCTTCAGCACCGTTTCCATGTACTTGGCCTGGGCCCGGGAGTCGTCCAGCACCAGCACGCGATAGGGCTCAACGGTATTGCCGTGGGTGTAGGTCTCGATTTTCTCGATCAGCTGGCCGGGGTCGACCGCCGGGTAGAAGAACTCCTCGCCCCCGCACCGTGAGGCCCTGAGGCGAGTTTCGATGGAACCATCTTCGTCACTCACGAAAATGACCGGAATCGGTGTTTCGTGATGTTCCTGAAGATGCTCGATGATACCGATACCGGCATTCGCGCCGCCAACGAAATTCACATCCATCAGGATGGTTTCCGGTTTGCTCAGGGCGCAGGCTTCCATCAGGGCATCCGCAGTGGAAAAGGCCGAGGCCCGGAAGCCGAAAAACTCCAGCTGTCGGATCAGTCGTGCGGCCATTTCCTCATTTTCCAGCGCGACGTAGATCGGAGTCCGTCGGTATTGCCGGGGGGCGTCGGTCTTGTCCTGGTCGGTGCGGCGCAAGGTGCTCTGACACAGGTGTTCCATGGCATCCTGAAGCTGCGGCCACAGCGCCTCGTCCGGAGAGCTGTCTGCGGGCCAGCGGGTCATGAGGTCGAGCGCTTTCTGACCGGCTTCCGCGTGGCCGTCCATCTCGAAACGCTGGGCGTAGCGCACCAGTTTGTCGGTGGCGCTGACCAGTTCGGCGCGATGGGAGGCCGCCAGGCTGTGGTCGGAATGGATCTTCTGCCAGGTGTCCAGGACAACCCGTGCCTGGGTGGTTACGCGTCGGGCAAAGTGCTGTCTGAGTTTTTCTTTCTGGCTTTGGTCGTTCATGTTACTCCGGCTCGTCCCTACACATTATGTCCGCCCCGCCCGGTGGGGACGATTTTTTTAACCTTGGTGCTGTTACAGAGTCTATAGTGTTTAAAGTGGTCGGCGCAGGTGGCGCAATGTAAATGTTTGTCAACTCTGGGGTGCAGGTCACAGTTGCTGCGTCGACTGTTGCAGCCCCTCCGGAGCAATTCCTTATGGCATGGAAGCAGAGTCCGCAGTCTGCGCGGAACCAGGTGGGGATGATTACCCTCCGTACCCTGCTGCTGCTTTTTACCGGTAGCCTGCTGGTGTTTGTGCTCGTGGCTGGCTTCGTGACCAGTTTCAGCCATTTTCGGGGCTATGTGTCTGAACAGCTGACGGGCCATGCCCGGGATGGCGCCACCGCCGTCGGGCTGTCCCTTTCCAATGCCATCGACGGGAGTGATCCGGTGGCTTCGGCGTCCCTCATTGACGCAGTGTTCGACAGCGGCCGGTACCTCAGGGTCATCTACCTGGATAACAAGGGTGAAATCATAGCCGGACGCAGGAAATCCCTGGACCAGATCGGTGTGCCTGCCTGGTTCCGTTCGGTGGTGGATCTGCCGCTTCCGGTTGCCGAAGCACAAGTGGTGCGGGGCTGGCGCAGGCTCGGGACGGTCCAGGTGGTCAGTGACCCGGCCCGCGCTTACCGGGATCTCTGGCGCATTACCAACGGGCTTGTGGTTGCCATTATGGTGATCGGAATCCTGGGGCTGTTTGTCCTCTTTATGCTCCTGACACGTACCCTGCGCCCGCTGGCAGCTCTGGAAGAGCAGGCGAAGGCGCTTGGCAATCGGGATTTCCGGCGCCATGTCACCATCCGCTCGACCCGAGAGCTGAACCAAGTCACCGAGGCGATGAACCAGATGTCCGACGACCTCGGGCACCTATTTGAGGGTCAGGCCCGACTGATCCAGCATCTGCGCCGACTGAACAATGAGGATCCTGTCACCGGGCTGGCCAGTCGCAGTGCCTTTGATCAGCGCCTCAAGGTCGAAGTCGAATCGGAGGAAAAGTCGGCACCGGGAATTCTGATCCTGATCCATTTGTGGGAAATTGCCGGGTTTAATCAGGCCTTTGGCCGGGCCGAAGGGGATCGCCTTCTGGTGCGCATTGCCGGCGAGCTGGACCGTTTCATGGCCCGGCATGCGGGCAGTTTTGCCGGCCGCCGTACAGGGGCTGATTTCGCTATCTATCTGCCGGGCGCCATGCCCGCCGATGCCAGCGTCTGGTGTCGGGACCTTGTCGAAGAACTTGACAGTATCTATGCCGACCTTGCCTCATCCATGAGAGTGGCGGTGCATGCCGGGCTTGCCAGGGTTCGGGTGGGCAGAAGCGCCCGCGAGTTGATGTCTGCTGCCGACGAAGCCCTCAGAAAGGCCCAGGCGCTGGGAGACAGTGGTTACCAGTTGGCCAATGGTGAGCAGGAACATCACCACAACCTGGAAACCTGGCGGGTGATCCTGACCGAGGCGATACGCAAACAGCGGTTCTCGCTGTGGCTGCAACCGATGATCAGTGAACACACTCGGTCGCCGCTGTATCACCAGGTGTTTTCCAGGCTGGAGACGCCGGAAGGTGAGCTCAAGGCCAGCGTCTTTGTGCCCATGGCAGAGCGGTTCGGGCTGGTTGAGCAGATCGACCGGCTGCTGATGCAAAGAGTGCTGGAAAGGCTGGCCGCCAAGCCCGGCGAGGAGCTGGCGGTATCCCTGGCAGGGGCATCGGTGGCCAGCGAGGCGTTCCGCGAGGATTTGCTGGCCTGGCTGGAGCAGGCCGGTGACAGCGCCCGGCAGCTGTGGATCGGGATCTCCGAGCAGACCATCCATCATCACCGTACCGCGGCGGGTCTGCTGGTGCGGGCCCTGGGGCGGATCAATGTGCCGGTGCTGGTGGACCGGTTCGGGGTGGGAGGCGTACCCTTCAGCTATCTCAGGAATCTGAGATTTCAGGCGCTGCGTATCGATAACAGCTTTATCCACGATCTTGACAGTCACGAGGAAAACCGTTTCTACCTGGAATCGGTGATCGCCATAGCGCACCGTCGCGGTGTCCGGGTCTTTGCCACCGGCGTGGAAACGGCTGCGGAGTACTCGGAACTCTGCAAGCTGGGTATCGATGGCGCCATGGGGTACCATTTGGGTCGACCATTCGCTGCTGACCAACAACCGCAAGGGGATTAGGAGTCTTATGCCAGGCAAATTCAGACAGTTCTTCAGGGATCGGAAAGAGGACGTTCAGGATTACGCCGGGGGCAGCGGCGTAATCGGCCGGTTCATCATCGCGGCCCTGGTGATCTACCTGCTGGCGGCCATCATCGTCGGTATCTACTGGAGCGGCGAGCCTGACACCTTTTCCGTGCGCGAGAATACCCGGACGGTGGCCAACACCATGGAGCGGGAACCGGTCACCGGTTTTGCTACCACAACCACCATGATCCGGATTGCCGAAACTCTGTTGGACAAACCCGGTGGCTACATCTCCAACGACATTTTCCCGCCGGGATTATGGCTGGACAACATCGCCAACTGGGAATTTGGCGTGCTGGTCCAGCTTCGCGACCTGTCCCGGGCCATGCGCCGGGACATTGCCCGTTCCCAGAGCCAGTCCTCTGAGGATCCTGATCTGGTTATCGCCGAGCCCCAGTTCCACTTTGACAGCCAGAGCTGGGCCATCCCGTCTACCGAATCCGAGTACCGTCGCGGGATTACGGCCCTCAAACGGTATCTGAACCGCCTGTCTGCCCCGGAGCAGGCCGACGCCCAGTTCTTTGCCCGGGCCGACAACCTCAACAGCTGGCTGGCGGATCTGGAGACCCGGCTGGGTAGCCTGTCCCGGAACCTTGGGGAGAGCGTCGGCAAGGCGTCCGTTTCAGACGCGGTAGCTAACGTGGATAGCGACAACCCGCTGGCTGAAGAAACCGGGGGTAGCGAAGTGCAGACACCCTGGACCGAAATCGATGATGTGTTCTACGAGGCCCGCGGCAGTGCCTGGGCGTTGTTGCACATCTTCCGCGCCATTGAGGTGGATTTCCGCAAGGTGTTGCAGGACAAGAATGCCATGGCCAGCGTGAAGCAGATCATCATCGAGCTTGAGGGTACCCAGGGCCAGATGTGGAGCCCGGTAATCCTGAACGGCAGCGGCTTCGGCGTGCTGGCCAACCACTCCCTGACCATGGCCGCCTACCTGTCCCGCGCCAATGCGGCAATCAGCGATATGCGGGATCTGTTGTCACGGGGCTGAGGCAGTCCCGGTTCCGAGCACAAAAAAAACCGGGTTTGAGGACCCGGTTTTTTTGCATCTGAAGCGTCTTGTCCATCAGCCCTTGTAGGCGTTGATGGCATCTTTGATGGCTTTCTTGGCGGCTGCGGCGTTGTCCCAGCCCTGTACTTTGACCCACTTGCCCGGCTCGAGAGTCTTGTAGTTCTCGAAGAAGTGCCGGATCTGATCGCGGAGCAGCTCGGGCAGGTCTTCGATCTCCTTCACATTGTGATAGGAGGTGGTCAGCTTGTCGTGGGGCACGGCAACCAGCTTGGCATCACCACCGGCTTCGTCTTCCATGTTCAGAACGCCAACGGGGCGGGCGCGGATAACGGATCCAGCTTGTACCGGGTACGGGGTGACGACGAGTACGTCCAGGGGGTCGCCGTCGTCGGCCAGGGTATGGGGGATGAAGCCGTAGTTGGCCGGGTAGAACATCGGGGTGGCCATGAAACGGTCTACCAGCAGGGCGCCCATGTCTTTGTCCAGTTCGTACTTGACCGGGGAGCTGTTGGCCGGAATCTCGATGGCAACGTAGATGTCTTCAGGCGGGTTTTTGCCTGCGGGGATGTTGTCGAATTGCATGTGCGATCCTTCCTGATACGTTGAGGTGCGTTTAACTGCGGCTAAAAAGTGAGCGCAATTATACGGGAGTCTCTTGCAGTTCGAAACTAAACCTTGGTCGTTGGCTCTTGAGTTGGCTTAACTCTGACTTGGGTGCGAGCGGATCTCTGGTGGGAGCTTCCAAAAAGCGCCCGTGAATACGTCCCTGTAGGGTTCGGTCGCGCCATCCTTGGCGCTCCACGTTTTCGGAAGGTCTTGCCAGCTAGCCGCCCGAACATTCGCGGTATGCCGATGAAGCTATTCTGAAAAAGCTTTGTTATGAACGTGGCCGGAGGTTAGCACCTGTGCTGAGGGGGCCGTGTCAGTGGCTGTTCCAAAACTGTTGAGGGCCAGGGACGGCCCGAAACAAGCGCACATGGACGTGCTCGTAGCGTGTTTTGGAACAGCCACTGACACGGCCCCTTCCCCCTAAGTCAGAAGGCTACAATTTGATCTGCTTGGCGATGAGCTCTTTCATGATCTCCGTCGTGCCGCCGCCTATGGACAGGATCTTGGCGTCACGGTAGAGGCGCTCCACCACTGACTCCCGCATGTAACCCATGCCACCGAACAGCTGCACCGCCTCCCGGGTGACTTTCTCGCAGACGTCCACCGAGAAATTCTTGGCCATGGCTACCTGCTTGATCGGGTTCTTGCCGGCCTGCATCAGGGCCGCGCAGCGGTAGGTGTATTCGCGGGCCACGTCGATCTGGGTGGCCATATCCACCAACTTGTGGCGCGTCACCTGGAAACCGGCGATGCTCCGGCCGAAGGCCTGGCGTTGTTTGGTGTAGTCCAAGGCGGCCTCGTAGGCGAGTTGGGCGGTCATGTAGGCCATGATGGACAGCATCAATCGTTCAGCCAGGAAGTTGCTCATGATGGCGGTGAAGCCCGCGTTCTCGGCGCCGATCAGACGGTCAGCGGGTACCCGGCAGTCCTGGAAGAAGAGTTCAGCTGTGTCGCTGGCCCACCAGCCCATCTTGCGAAGCTTCTTGCCTGTGGAGAAGCCCGGCATATCCCGGTCGATGAGTAAGAGGCTGATCCCCCCGTGGCCGTCGCCGCCGGTACGTACCGCGACGGTGTAGTGGTCGGCACGCATGCCGCTGGTGATGAAGGTCTTGCTCCCGTTGACGATGTAGTGGTCGCCCTCCCGGACTGCCCGGGTTTTCAGGTTGGCCACGTCGGAGCCGCCGCCGGGTTCGGTGATGGCCAGGGCGGAAATTTTCTCGCCGCGCAGAACCGGTGGCACGATCTGTTCGCGGATCTCCTTTTTGGCCCATTTCGCCACCGGCGGCAGGCCGATGTCCAGGGAGCCCAGGCCCGCGACCAGGCCGCCGGAGGTGGAGCGCATCAGTTCCTCGGAGACCGCCACTTTCAGGAAAATGTCCCCTTCGCCGGTTCCGCCCAGGGCTTCCGGAAAACCGATGCCGAGCAAACCGGCGTCGCCCGCCTTTTTATACAACTCCCGGGGAAATTCGCCCGCATTTTCCCAGTCATCGATGTGTGGCAGGACGTGGGTTTCGATAAATTTCCGGGCACTGAGGCGTGCCTGTTCGTGGATGTCGTTGAAGTATTCGGGCACGGTCGGGGCTCCCTGTGGACAATCGTGAATGGGAGCAGTGTCACCCAAAATCAGTTACCAAGCAAGCGCTTGGTTTGTGGTTTGATCCAAACAAAAAGGGCTGGCCTGGAAAGCCAGCCCTTCAGGTAGTCGCCGTTCAGGCGCCCTTGCGGGGAATACTCTTGACACCTTCGCTGGTGCCCAGCAGCAACAGGTCGGCCGGGCGGCGGGCAAACAGACCGTTGGTGACCACGCCGACGATGTTGTTGAGCTGTTCTTCCACGTGGATCGGCCGGGAGATATCCATATTGTGGACGTCGATGATGATGTTGCCGTTATCGGTAACGACACCTTCACGGTACACCGGGTCGCCGCCGAGTTTGACGATTTCCCGGCCGACATGGCTGCGGGCCATGGGGATGACTTCCACCGGCAGGGGGAAGCTGCCCAGCACGCCAACCATTTTGGATTCGTCGGCGATGCAGATAAAGGTCTTGGCTACCGCTGCGACGATTTTTTCCCGGGTCAGCGCGGCGCCGCCGCCCTTGATCAGTTCCAGCCGTTCATTGGTTTCGTCAGCACCGTCCACGTAAAAATCCAGCTCCCCGGCGCTGTTGAGGTCATACACCGGAATGCCGTGGCTCTTCAGCCGTTCGGCAGTGGCTTCGGAGCTGGCCACGGCACCATCGAACTCGTTCTTCAGCTCGGCCAGCATGTCGATAAAGAAGTTGGCGGTGCTTCCGGTACCCACGCCGACGATGCTGTCGCTGTCGAGGCGGGGGGCGATGTAGTCCACGGCGGCTTTGGCCACGGTCTTCTTGAGTTCGTCCTGGGTCATGTCGGGCTCCGTCTGCAATTCGGGATGAAATGTACGGTCATTATAGCGGCCTGTGAGGTCTGCTTATAGACGGCTGCCGTGCAAACTTTCTACACTGTCGGTTTTTCCCGAACACTCACCAAGCAACCGGAACCACTATGCCGCAACGCTATATCAAGAAGATACTCGATGCGCGCGTCTACGACGTGGCCATCGAAACACCCCTGACTGAAGCCCGAAGCCTGTCCAAGCGCTTTGCCAATAACATTATGCTCAAGCGCGAAGACCTTCAGCCGGTGTTTTCCTTCAAGATTCGCGGCGCGTACAACCGAATTGCCCAGCTGTCCGAAGAGCAGAAAGCCAAGGGCGTGATCTGCGCCTCCGCCGGCAACCATGCCCAGGGAGTGGCGATGTCGGCGAAGGAACTGGGCATCAAGGCGGTGATTGTGATGCCCCAGACCACACCGGACATCAAGGTGAGGTCCGTGCGGGACCGGGGTGCCAAAGTGGTGCTCAAGGGTGACGCCTTTGATGAGGCCGCCGCCCACGCCCAGGAATTGATCAAGAAGCACGGCTATACCTACATCCCGCCTTACGATGATCCCGATGTCATCGCAGGGCAGGGCACCGTGGCCATGGAAATGATGTGGCAGTTCTCCCAGCCCCTACACGCGGTCTTTATCCCTGTGGGTGGTGGCGGCCTGATCGCCGGCATGGCCGCGTACATCAAGTACCTGCGTCCCGAGATCAAGGTGATCGGTGTCGAGCCGGAAGACTCCAACTGCCTGCAGGCGGCTATGAAAGCCGGTGAGCGGGTGATCCTGGATGAAGTCGGGATCTTTGCCGACGGGGTGGCAGTGCGCCAGGTTGGCGAGGAGCCCTGGAATGTCTGCAAGGACCTGGTGGACGAGGTGATCACGGTTACCACCGACGAGATCTGCGCCGCCATCAAGGATGTGTTCGAGGATACCCGCTCCATCGCGGAGCCGGCCGGCGCGCTTTCCATCGCCGGGCTCAAGAAGTACGTGGAGCGCGAGCAGCTGGAAGGCGAGAACCTCGCGGCGGTCCTCAGCGGCGCCAACATGAACTTCGACCGTCTGCGCTACATCTCCGAGCGCACCGAGATCGGTGAAAAGCGCGAGGCCATCCTTGCCGTCACCATTCCCGAGAAGCCGGGGGCGTTCAAATCCTTCATTAACGCTCTGCACAAGCGCAGCATCACCGAATTCAACTACCGGTATGCCGACGCCCGGAAAGCGGTGATCTTCGTGGGGATCCAGATACAGGCCGGCGGCCATGGTCGTGATGAACTGGTGCAGGAACTGCGGGAAAGCGGCTACTCAGTGGTCGACCTGACCGACAGTGACCTGGCCAAGCAGCACATTCGCCACATGGTCGGTGGCCATGCCCCGAGCATCAGCAACGAGAAGGTCTATCAGTTCGAATTCCCGGAGCGTCCAGGCGCGTTGCTGAAGTTCCTGATGTCCCTGGGCACCCGTTGGAACATCTCCATGTTCCACTACCGCAACCACGGTGCCGCCTACAGCCGGGTTCTGCTGGGCGCCCAGGTGAACGACGACGAAGAGCCGGATTTCGAGAAGATGCTCGACAAGGTTGGTTTCCGGTATGAAAACATGACCGACAATGAAGCCTACCGATTATTCCTTGGTGCCGGTAACGGAAGCCAGGAATAACTCGGAGCTGGAGCCGGGCGGCGGTCTTCCTCCCGAAACTGTGCGGAGCCATGGGTGGAGCGCGAGAGCGCTTCACGGGCAGGCCAGGGACGGCCTGCCCAGGACCCTAAGTGCGACGCAGGAGCAATTAGCACTTAGGGGCGGAGCTCAAGCGCCACAGGGATGTGTTTGAGCGTGTTTCGGGAGGAAGACCGCCGCCCGGCTCCGAAGGCTCAGCACAGTTTCGGAACGCCCCTCGCGGCATGAATCCCCTGGCTTTCGGGAATTCTTAACTAATTTTAATCAGTCAAAAATTGTAAAATAAGAGTTAAGTGTTAGTCTTTCGTCTAATTCTCGGAAACGAGAATAGAAGTCTGATTTTCCAATAGTTTACCAACCGCGTTCGAGGGAAGAATAAAAATGGGTGGCAAGCCTGACATCATCAAAGCCATTGTGCTGATTTTTGCTGTCGGCCTTGTGATAACCGGATTTACTTCTATCCATGCCTCGGAAGACAACCCCCGCTATCAGGATAACGTGACCATCAGCGCCCTTCAGGCCGGAGAAGACCGCCTGAACCGGTAACAGCGCCGGTCGGTCACCACGCTGTGCAGGGGCACGTCCCAGGGCTCTATCGGCAGCGCTTTCACCTTCTGGAAATCATGGGCCAGGCCGATCAGCTTGGGGGCCAGTCGTGGTCTCAGCCGGCTGAAGGCAAAGGTCCGGTCATAGAATCCTCCGCCCATGCCCAGGCGCCCGCCATTCTCATCAAAGCCCACCAGTGGAAACAGTACCGCATCCAGTGCCCAGGCCGGGCGACGCAGGCTTTTGCTGAATGCAGGTTCGGGAATACCGAAGCGGTTTGCGGTCAGTTCCACCCCGTCGTAGTAGGGGCTGAACACCAGTTTTCCGGTATGAATCGGATGCAGCACCGGCAGATAGAAGTTCACACCCTTGCGGCGGGCGATGTCCATGTAGAGATGGGGATCGATCTCACCGTCGTTGGGCAGGTAGACGGCCACATGCCGGGCACGGTGCAGGTCCGGATTCTTCAGCAGATTCAGCGCCAGGTACTCCGAGGCCTGCATTTGTTCTTCGAATGACAGCGAGCGCCGCCTCTGGCGCATGTGTTTGCGCAGCTGGCTTCGGTTCAGGTTATCAGGATGGGATTCGAACGGTTGGGGAGGAACAAACTTGCTCAAAATAAAGCTTCCCGGGCTGCCGTTATCGGATGTGGCCCTTGAACCCAGAGTTCAGGTTTCCGGTGAACGATGGCAGTGAAAACAATGGCTTACGGTCGCCTTTCTTCTGGTTTTGTACCAGCAGGTTGTGCATCATCTCAGTCTCCACCGCGTTCATCAAGTGACTTGTGACGGGAATGCGACAACATTGTCGTTCGTCTCCCATTGGGTATTCATCAAGAGATCGCTCGTATCGGTTAGCGTGCCTATTATCTGGCGAGATATACCCAGTCGCTCAAAAATTCCGCCAAAACTTGAGCCAAATGTTTCACCAAGAAGCTCAAAAGAATTTCTTAGTAATTCTGGCTTTTCGCGAATGACTAAGTCATCAAACTCTTCGCTCCGTGAACCTTTCTTGCTCAGCGTAATATTAGCGGTCCTGTATTGGCTGGGCGTGATCAAGTTGGCTTGCCGAAGTCGAAAGACAGTAGCCCTCATACTGATGCCCCATTTGACCTTGATCTGTTTGATAGATTGCCAGCTAATGCGGCTGCTGGGCCGGTAACTGGTTAGCAAAGCTTCCTGAGGGAAAAGGAAATAGCTTGCAAACTGATCTGCCTGGGATTCTGTGTCTCGGCATCCCGATTCAACGCCTTTGTGCATCACCATATGACCAAGCTCGTGAGCAAGGTCGAAACGCAACCTCGGTGAATTCTTTTTGCTATTGATCACAATAATTGGTCGTTCACGGTGGACAGATAACGCATCGACTTTCTCGGAGATATCACCTAAAGACGTAATGACGCCCCCTGCGTGTTCGATCACCCTTGCAACACTCTCGATTGGTCCTTTACCAAGTCCCCAGTATTCTCTGCACCTCTTCGCGGCAATTGCAGCATCCAGACTAGTTTCAATTGGTCCAAAATCAGGGAAGTTCACTTGAGGCAGCTCAAGATGTTGGCCAAGTGCGTCAACGATTTTGTGAACCAAGGTAATACGTGCGGTACATTCACGAACTGAATACATCGGAACGGAAGACAGCTTCCTGAAGTGACACTCCTCATCTTTGACGGTGTTGCCTATCGCTCGACTGAAAAAGCCAGGGGTAACGCCCAGCTCGAAACTGAGGGCATCCAAAAGATCAGCCGATGGTTTTTTATCAGCTGTTTCGAGTTGGCTCAGATACTGCCGCGTCGTTCCTACGCGTTCCCCAAGCTCCTGCAAAGAAATGCCCGACGTGAGCCGGGCAATTCTTAGACTATCTCCGAAAAATTCAGGAGTGTTCATCAGTCATTACCTTCCCGAATCATCATTCCCTGCCATGCGATTTTCCTCTGTCTCTTCATCATTTCCGGTCTTCGGTCTCGGAGTTTGCCTAATCGAGACGGAGGCAGCAGGTAGGGAAACTGGTTTGTACTCTTCATCATAAATGCTGCTCAACGGTGTGAGCATTTCGTCCACAGGGACATCTCGCTGAGCTATCACTTCTCCGAAGTCTGTTAATCCAACAAACTGCAGAGACAATACTTCTCCGCCCGGACCTGTCTCCATGGCATAGGACCAAACCACATTGGGTATATCCTCTAGTTCGGTAAAAAGCCCAAATTGTCGAAGCTCAGGATAAGAGGTGGCTCGGGATAGGATGTTTTGCTTTGGTTTGTCGGTATTGCCCCGAAACATACTCACCGGGGTACCGCCTATTGAAAAAATGAACCGCAAAGAGCCGTCGATGATTGAAAGCCAAGGAAATTCTCCACTATCAACGGCTTGGCTGACTTTGGAGCTTCTCCAGGCATAAGACCTGCAGCCAGTGCTCCAGCCGTTGTCGTATATTTCCTCTTTATCAATCACTTCGTTGTGAGCCTCAACAAGCAACTGACCAACGGTATCAATTCGTTCATTGGTCAGCTTTTCGTTGATTTCGAAGGGTTGCAGCATGCCGGTCCACTCCATCAATGATCAATCAGCAGGATTTTGATGCAAAAAATGGAATCTGTCAACTAGTTCCCGGTCTGTCAACTATTGGGGATGGTGTAAACCAGAATGGCTCATGGGCTTCTTTTGATTGGTTATGTTCGTTTTGGGTTTCATGTTTGAGTTCGACACCCGCCCGTTGGCGTGAACTCAATACGAGTAAACTGCTATTCTCAATCGACTCTCGGGAGACACGTTGGTCTATGATTTCAGGGAAGGCTCCCCTTTCGCCCTCTGCGCTTCTGAGTAAGTTTCGAACTAAGTGTGCTTAGAGTAATGCTCGATGACTGCGGAAATTCGATTCAATAAAGGTTTAAAACCATCAAAATTGATTGAGCTTTTCTTTTCTTTAACAACTCTGTTCGCGAAGATTTCTTTACCATATTCTTTGGAGGTGTCAGGCTTTCCTGGATTGAAGGATTTTCCGCCGACCTTAATACTCTTTGTCGTCGCGTCAAAAAGGTCTTCGATTGCCGTATCAGATGATCCGTTCAGTGGTGTTAAGACAAGATAAAGATTGTGCATTATATGAATAAAGTCAGCATTTTTTATATCATCTTTCTTGGTAGTGCTTGGATGAATTGTAGTGGTGCGAAGACCTTTAATAAGGTTTATTATTCCATTAGACCCCGAGTCATTATCGAGCAGCAGTATGACAGGGTTTTTAGGTTTCGGAGCCTTATAGAAAGAGTAGTTTTTTTGGAAGTTTTCAACAAATCCTTTTAAGTAGTCTGCGCCTCCAAATAGTTCCAGCAAGAATCGCGTTCTCTTTGAATAGTTGAAGAAGTGAACTATGGGTTTATATTCGCCGTGTTTAGATTTGCTTTTTGCTAACCTGGGATAATGATCTTGAAGAACATTAATCGCGCTTTTCAGGTATACATTGTCAGTTTTTCCTTCGCACAAAATGGTTGGTTTACTATTTCCATAGAAGTACCTATAAAACAAGAATCGGCTGAAAGTTTTTTCTCTGCCGGTTAGAAGGTTGCTGGTATTTTTTCTATGGTTCTCTAACTTGTAAAGAGGGTTTAGTGGTGGTTTTTGGCGAAGTCGATTGAAAAAGTCAACTTGATCAATGAAGTTTAACTGGCCTTCCAGTTCATTGATGTTTCCGATCGCCATGCCTTGGTCTGTATGTTTGTAGAATGTTCCGGTTCTAAAAAGGGAATGGCATTGAGACTTCGCAGTGCGCCAGTATTCTTTTTTAATGTTAGGCTTTTTGTTAACAATCAAGCCGGTAACATCTTGTCTTGAGTCTTTGTATTGAATTCTGGTTTTCTTTGAGTTTATCGTGAATCCCGAACTCTCTATTTCTCGTCTAAGTCGTTTCCCAGGAGTGTATTTCCCGTTATCTTCAGCCATCAACTGGTGCGGAAAAACTTCTTCTCTTGTAGAGAAAGTGATGTCGTCTGCGTACCTAGAGTAAGTGCATGAGTATCTTCTTGCCAAACTCGCAAGTTTTATGTCAAGCGAGTGGGTAATCAAATTTGTTATAACCGGTGAGCATGGACTGCCTTGCGGAAGTTTGTTGTTATAGCATGCTATCTGAGCAATCACTGTAGCGATATCTGGGTGAAGCTCAAAATTTCTATTTTTTATGAAGAAACCTCTGACGCGTCCAAAGTTGAAGCTATCGAAAAAGTCATCTAAGTCTAAGTTAAGTACATTTTTATTGTTAACGTGCATCAAGGCATTTGTGATGATCGACTTTTTTCTTGAGAAACCATGGGAAAGCATTGGGTAGGGGTGGATGCCATGCTTTGCGTTGTGCTGGTTTTTCTCTTTGCCTTTGTTTATTTCGTCAATGCAGTCTAAAAAAAGGTCTGATAGCTTAGACTGTATATCTTTGAGTCTTTTGGCTGGCGCATCGATTGTTCTGAAGCCACCGTTTTTTTTGGGGATTTGGAACTGAAAATACTGAGTGCTGGGCTTTAGAACATACAGAGTATAAGTCAAATTCGATCGTTTTATTTCCAATAAATCTGCAAGTTCTTTCTTAGTGGTTATTGATTTTAAGGTTGTAAGCTTGCTCACAGTTCAGCCTGCTCAAAGATGGGGAAAGAGAGTGGCTTATGGGCACTCCTACGCACCCTGGGGGAGACTGCAGCATTACGAGACGCAATCTTAAGGGCAATGTACTGGGACATTTTTTCCACTGATCGCGATCCGCGATCCAAAATCTGCCCATAAGCCACTTCGGAGGCTACCCCAAAGAATGCGTGATATCAAATGCTTAAGGTCGAATTTGAAGAAGCTATGGGCTGGACTGCTTTCCTGTAGGCGTAATTGATGAAACTTTTAAGTCCTGCGTCGATGCCGTTGTTTGCGTAGCAATGAAACACGAAAGGCAAACAGGGTTCATTTGAGTATACCTTTGCAGAACTGGCAGGTTGTCTCCTCATGGTTGGTTCGATAATTGGATTGCCTAATTTAAACCGAACCGATAATATGGAACCATCTAAAACGAACCGAGGGTCTCAATGCACGTCAGAGCATATTTACGCGCGTCAACCAAAGAACAGGATGCGAACAGAGCTAGGGATCAGATACAGCAGTTCGCGACAGAACGGGGTTTAGTGATTGCTGCTTGGTATTTGGAAAACGAATCGGGAGCTAGCTTGAACCGACCTGAGTTGTTCCGCCTACTCGGCGACTGTTCTCATGGAGATGTAGTCTTGGTCGAGCAAGTTGATCGTCTCAGTCGCTTGAACGCTGGCGACTGGGGGAGACTTAAAAGGTCCATCACTGATAAAGGGGTCAGGGTGGTCGCACTCGACCTTCCCACATCGTGGATGATGATGGAGCAGGGCGATGAACTGACTTCCCGAATGATGGATGCGTTGAACAACATGATGCTCGATATGTTGGCTGCGATCGCTCGGAAAGACTATGCCGACCGAAGGAGGCGACAAGCGGAGGGTATCGCTAAAGCAAAAGCTCAGGGCAGGTACCGTGGGCGTCCTGCAGATAAAGAACGGCACATGCTGATTGTCGACATGATCAAGAGAGGCATGAGCTGGTCGCAGGTTACTAAGGCCACTGGAGCCTCCCGTTCAACAATCTCCCGGGTGCTGCACAACTACGAGGGGAGCGCATCCGGTATGAGTTCGACCTGACAGTGGGAGCGACTTGCGGTGCTACGATGCAACGCCTTTTAACCCTGTAGCAAAGTTTTCGATCTGATCTCTCAGTGCCAGTGTTTCGTTCCACTCAGATGGTATTCCTTCCATTCCATAAATCGCACCGGCTAGTTGGCCATATACTGCACCAGTAGTATCCGCATCCTCTCCGAGATTCACGACCTTTAGCAACCCGGATCGAAAGTCGTCGGTAGTTGCCAATGCCCATAGCGCAGCTTCCAGAGTGTGGACGACATACCCACTGCCCCGAAATTCGGAAGGTTTTCGTTTTCGATAAGAGCCTGCGGCGACTTCAGCAATTGCCGGAGAAAGTGGGCTGCTCTCAAAAACCTCCAGCCTATCCGGATTTGTCGTCAGCACTTGTTTCTTGCTGGCACCGTTCAGCGCAAGTGCAATCAATACTGCATAGAAGCGGCACGAATCGACCGCTTCAGGCGCCGCGTGAGTTGTTTTGGAGCTCAAGGCGGCGTAATGAGCAGTCTGGATCAGATCAGTCCTCCAGCGCATTGGTATGGGCACCAGACGCATCAGAGAACCGTTACCGGCTGTTTTCGGGTCGATCGAGCCAGCGTATGGTTCGCCCCATGTTTTGAAGGTGTCTAATGCTCTGGAAGTCGCAACGCCAATATCGAAGCACTTACCTGTCGAACTCAGATAGCCCTCATCCCGCCATCGGACGTAACGGTTCATCTGATCCTGCGGATCAAAACCACCAGTCTCTAAAATGCTCTCAGCGAGACACAGCGCCATGGACGTATCGTCAGTCCACTCTCCCGGCTTTAATTTGAACGGACCACCACCGTTCATTTCGGAAATAGGCTCGAACTCCCCCGGTTGAGAAAACTCTAGGGTCGTACCGACGGCGTCACCGACGGCAAGCCCAAGCAAGGCTCCCTTGTACCTGTTTTCTAAACTCGCCTCGATTCGAGCGTCCCCCTTAACTTAAACAAAATGGTTCTATGAATTTGCCTTCGTAAAACTGAGGTAATGTTTTTCCAAAAACTCCCGACGAGGACTCACAGAGCCTGACCTCAATTCAGTCCCGTTTAGACGGCTATAGTGTGAGTCAGCCATCAGACTCGGCGCAATCTCTAGGACCAATGATTCTGGATTAACTGAAAGCAGGTAACGGTCGAAGAGCCGGTGGATGTCGACCCTCAGACACAAGCCGTTATCTGGCGTGTTGGAATGGTTCCCCATGTACGGGACTATGTGGGCAGCCTCAAGCACAGAGACTTCCCTACATCCAGTAACACAGCATTCGCCGTTATAGATTTCAAGAATTTGTTTTCTGAAGGATGCCTGTCCGTCTCGAAGCACTGATTCCCTTTGTACTTTCTGACGCTTGTCAGTTTCGAAGAAGGAGATATCAGCTTCCTGAGCAACCTTAATTTGAGACTTGCCTTCCCTTTCCTCGATGGGTAATGCGGAGAAATCAGCGGAACCTCTTTCAGGCAACAAATCAGAGAGTTCTTGAATAATAGGGTGGTTGATAAATCGAGCTGCTGGTTGAAGCTCGGGGTCTATTCCCGATCTATGTCGAAGCAGGGCAAATACTTCAGCAGCCTCCTCAATGAAATCAAATGCCTCCTCTCGTTCAGACCATAACTCTTTAAGCTCGTCAAAGCTTAGATCTGTTAGTGGGACCGGTGCTTTCGGGCTGGACGATTTGTTCGGTTTGAGTGCTGACAGTTTCCACAGGAATGCACTCTTACTGTTCAGTTCATCCTGGCTACGGATTTCCTGCATACCCGTTTGAATAAAAGGGGTAATTTCAGGATGCGAAACATACTTCTGCCAGCCTTGATAAGAAGGCACTACACCTGCATCAACTTCAAGCAATGCCAAGGCTTCAGCGGCCGCCTCTGCAGAGCCACACAACGAAGACCTGTTCTCCCAAATTGTTCTGACATCCTCAATAGATAGCTCGTCAAAATCGGAAGCTTCATACACCCACAGAGCCGCGTTCAGATCAAATCCGTCTGTCTCTTCTCCGACAGGCAACTCATCAGGAATGCTTGAATCCCCGTAAGTCTTTCTCTCTTTTCTGATGGACGGTAGATCGAACGTTGGTTTTAAAGATGAAGTAGGCGCGGACCGGGCTGATCGGTTCTGTCTTGCAAGGCTCTCTTCGATCTTGCGACGCTTCTCGGGAGTCAGGCTTGATAGGGGCTTTGGCTTTTTGGGGCTCTTTTGCTTTCTTCGCGGTTTTGACATTTTGGACAGCTCAATCAATACAGCAAATATTCGTTATCGTGGAAAAGTGCACTGCACAGAGGTAATAGTCTATTAGTTCCCAATGCTAGCTTTCGTTTTGATTCAAGCTATCAGTTTCAATGCATTCTCCCGCAACCATTCCCGACACCGCTGATACTCCGGCATCACCCGCGCCATTTCCTGCCAGAACTCCGGGGAATGGTCATGGCGGATCAGGTGGCAGAGTTCGTGAATCACCACGTAATCAACCATCCGGTTAGGTGCCATCATGATTTGCCAGTTGAATTCCAGCTTGCCCTTGGCGGTACAGCTCCCCCAGCGGGATTTGAAGGTGCGGATTCCCACGCCGGCAGGTTCTACCCCTACCACCGGCGCGAAGCGTTTCACTTTCTCGGTCAGCTTCTGTCCTGCCTGATGCTTGTACCAACGCACAAGGGCATTGCGCACCATGTGTGGTTGTTCGGTTCTACTGGGTACGGTCACCACCAAGCGTCCATTTAACAGCTTCACCGGCGCGAAGTTACCCGTTTCCACTTTGAGCCGGTAGTTGCGCCCCAGGTAGCTGAAGGCTTCGCCGGACACATAGCGTTTGCTGCTGGCGGGTGTTATTTCCTGGTGCAGGGTGATTTTTTCTTTGATCCAGCGACGTTTAGCGGCCAGCAGTTGGTCAATCTTTTCATCGGTGGTATTAACCGGCACCACCACAGAAACGGCACCATCTTCTACACGAATATCCGCAGACTTCCGGCGGTTGGTTCGGATGACTTCGGCGATGAAGCCGTGTCCGTCCCGGTACTCGGATTTATTGAGCATGGGGTGCCGTGAAAGTGGTTTCTGCGCTGCCATCATTTGAACTTGTTCTGTGCCAGTTCCATGAATCGGTCCTGAACCACGTTAACCAGGGCTTTTTCACCGAAGGAGCAGTCCAGAACCGCCCGTTTGATCTCCTTCTTCATCCGCTTCACTTCGTCCGGTTTGCTGAAAAAGTCCACAATCTGGGTGGCTTCGTCGAACATGCCCACAAGGTCCTGGCTGGTTGCCTTGATTTCGTCGTGTACGGCTTCGCTGATGGCATCTTCACCGGCATGGCTGGTTACTTCCGCCATCAGGATGTTGTAGAACGCGAATTCCGTTTCACTCAGCCCCAGATCATCCGCAGCCTGTTTGTGTTCAGACTCCATGCTATCGACCATCTGAAGCAGCAGTTCCAGTTGCTGGTCCCACTTGCCCGCCGTCTTTTCGATTATATCCCGCAGGCGAAGGCTCAGGGATTTGTAGTATTCCGGGTCATCATCCAGATTCACGGTAATGTGGTGCTTGATGGCGCTTTCGATTTCGGATGCGCGGGATTCGGGGGATTTGATCTGCTCCACCGTCTCCTTGAAGTTCGCTGCCATCAGGTCCACGGGCGGAATTTTCGGGTCTACCCCGGTGCTGATGATGTGTTCATCGACCAGCTGTCGAACTTTTGCCCCGGCATCGCTAATGTTCAACCCCGGATCACGGTAGCGGTTGCGTGCAGCATTCTGCACTTTACCCCACAGCTTCAGGTCCGGAATGAACGGCTTGGCAGCGGTATCCGGCAGAATCACATCCATCTGCTTGGCGAACTTCTTGAACGCCAGTTCGAACTGCTGGCGGGTGTCTTCATCCTTCAGGTGAAGCACATAGTCATCTACATCAGTGCCTTTCACCCCGGAAAAGATGGCAGCCACACGGGTGTGAGCCGCTTTCAGGCGCGGTATTTCATCTTTGAGCGTGTAGTAGGTGCCTTCCACGTCTTCGCTGCTGAAATCTTTCAGGGCATCGGTTAGGTAGTCTGATAAGCCGTAGTAATCCACCACGTAACCGCAGGCTTTGCCTTTGTAGGTCCGGTTCACCCGTGCGATTGCCTGCATCAAGGTGTGATCCTTCAGGCTTCGGTCGATATACATCACCTGTGCAATGGGGGCATCGAAACCGGTCAGCAGCATATCCTTCACGATCAGAAAGCTGGTGGGGTCTTCCTTCTCTTTATCCGTACCCAGTGGCTTGGTGAAGTTCCTGATCACCTGTTTCTGGTGGGCGCTGTCGGTGTATTGGCTCAGGTATGCCGGGTCGTTGTGAGTGCCAGAAATGATCACTTCGGAAGGGGGCGCTTCCAAGTCGTCCAGGGTCTTCTTGAACACCGTGGCAGCATGGCGGCTGCCCACCACGATCATGGCTTTGAAGCCGTTGGGCTGAATCTTTTCCCGGTAATGCTTGAGCAGGTCGATACACACCCAGCGGATGCGGGCAGGGGCTTCCCGTACTGCGCGCTCCACACCGTACTTCTTTTTGATTTCCCGCTTTTCGTCGTCGCTTTTGTCTTTGAAATATTCTTCAAACAGCGCGTCCAGGGAATCACCCACCACATCGCTCTGAACCTGGCGACCTTCGTAGATGATGCGCACGGTGGCACCGTCTTCCACCGCTTCGTTGATCTTGTACTTGTCGATGTAGCCGCCGAAGGCTTTGTCCATCTTCTGGGATTTCAGCAGGGGCGTACCGGTAAAGCCGATCTTCGGGGCGTTGGGCAGGGCGGCATTGATGGTCATTGCCAGCCCGCCAAACTGGGTGCGGTGGGCTTCGTCCGCCAGCACAATGATCTTTTCGCTGGGGTTCAGGTCGGTAAAGTCACCTTCCTGTTCTGCTTCCTGAAACTTCTGCACCATGGCGGTCACAATGTCAGAAGAATCCTTGGAAAGCAGTTCCTTCAGTTCCGCCACCGATCCGGCGTTATAGATCGTTTCATTCTGGGCATCCCGGAAGGTTTTCGATAGTTGCCCGTCCAGCTGGGTACGATCGGTGACGAACACCAGTTTGTACTGCTTCAGCTCCGGGTCGCGGCGCATCTTCACAGCCAGCATGACCATCGTCAGGGATTTTCCGGACCCTTGGGTATGCCAGACTACCCCGGACTTTTCCTTGCGCGTGGTGCCGTTCTTGAGACGTTCTATGACCTTGTTCACTGCCCGGTATTGCTGATACCGCGCCACCTTCTTGATCAGGCGACCGTCCACCGGTTCAAACAGGGTGAAGTTCTGCATCACGTCCAGAAAACTGGCGGGGTTGAATAGTCCGGCAAGCAGTCGCTGTTGCGGAGTGACTTCACCCGAACCGGTCCCGGCACCTGACGCGACTTTTTTAGCGGCAACGAGATACTCTGGTGAAGGCACGTCTCCGGTCTTGTGGCTGGATGCTGTCGAGCCTGTAGAGATGAAGGCGGGCTGTTGCACCAGCGCCTGAATATCCGCATCCGTGAACGGGTAAGCATCCTTCCAGTCCCCGTAATGCTGGGCACTGGAACTGATCGTGCCTACCTTCGCCTGATCCCGGCAGGTAGAAACCATCAGTTGGTTGTACCAGAACAGTTTCTGGGCACCTTCGTCGTCTTCCGGGTTGCGCAGGTTGGCGTAGCGGCGCAACTGGTTAATGCCTTCGGCTACCGCGTCCGCAATATACGGCGATTTGCACTCAATCACAGCCAGCGGCAAGCCGTTCACGAAGCAGACAATATCCGGGATGATGTTCTGGTTGATGCCTTCAACCTTGAACTGGTTGGTGCACAGGAATTCGTTGTTTTCAGGGTTATCGAAGTCGATGACCTTGACGGTCTGCCCCTTGCGACCGGCACCCAGGTCCTGGTCGACCGACAGGTAGTTTACCAGCAGGTCATAGATGAACTGGTTGTATTCCATCAAACCCGCGTGATTCGGGTGGGTGAACTCCCGGACCACTCTGCGAAGGTTCTCGTCACTGATCCATGGATTCAATCGAACCACGGCAGCTTCCAGACGTTTGGATAGCACTACATCTCGGTAGTAGCCCCTTTCACCAACCGGTGCGCCATCTACGGGCAATAGCGGCGCGAGGTCTGCACCGGGTACGTAGGTCCAGCCAAGACGAGTCAGTTGCTCAATGGCGGGCAATTCGACTTTTTCGACTTCATCCTGAAACATATCGGGGCAGGTGCCGGGTTAGGCAACCGCTGACTCCTTTTGATCGACTTTGACTCTGACCTTGCCAGTCAGTAGGTCTTGCATGAGGGCTTTTTTGAGGGAGTTCGCACTTTGTAACTTACGCTCCAAGAGTGAAGTTTGACTGTCAATGCTAGCAAGAGAGTTCCCAATTTCGACCTGCTCATCATATCCGGGCAATTGAACTGGAAGAGCACTGAACGAAGATTTGTTGATGATAGGGACTGCTTGGGTGCCTGCCTCAGCTTTGATGACTTTTGAATAATAGGTTAACAAGTAGTAGACGAATTCCGGATGAGTCCCCCGGCAAATCACTGCGTTCACTTGTTGGTTGGTTGCACACCTGAACGTTGTAATCCCTGTTTTTCCAATTGTGGAGCCAATGCAAACCACGCACACTGTTCTTGGCGGCAGTTCCCTTGTCTCTTTCAGACCAGCTTCAGTTAAGCTGTTGACTGTGTCCTGAATATACATTGAATGATTTATATCGGATGGCGAAATAAAGGGGATGCTCCCTCCGTAATATTCACGACTAGCTGTTTTGGGGGTGCTCCCAGTCACCACGGAACCTAGGTCCCCAATCATTTTAACAGCCCATGACGCAGGTATCCGCCCCACCGGCGAATCCTTGAACTCCGTATGCCCAATCCCTTTGGTCAACAACTCCTGCATCATGCCGGTTTTCAGGTCTTTCAGCTTGTCGATCTGTGCGCGTGTTTTTTCGATCACGTCATCGACGGATGACAGGATGGCTGCGATTTTTTGTTGTTCGGGGAGTGGGGGGAAGGGAGCCAGTATATTCTTCAGGTGCTCTGTAGTGATAACACCCTGAGCTGATCCAGAAGACCCCATTCTCAATCGTTCAACATGCTGTTGCATGAAGTTGTACAAGTACAGAGTCGACGTTTTTTCAGGGCGAATAGCTGCCACACTTCGACCGATGGCACAGTCAATGCCCAGATTCAATTTGCCGGCTGTTGCTCCAACGACGCAAATGAGGACATCGCCTGACTTCGCTAATTTGTGAGGCGCGGTAGTCCATTCGCGGATAACGGGGTACCTAGCTGTAAACTCTCCCGCCTTTACAAATGGGATTCCCGTTCCTTCCTTATTACAATCAGCTCCGGCTGGAGCCTGCCCCATGACGAACGTCGCCACATCCGCCAGTGACTGTAACCTCCATCCAACAGGAACAGTGTTACTCATATCCCAGCTCCTTCAAATATCCCTTCATCACGTTCTCAGCTTCAACCACCTGCGCATCCAGTTCATTCAACGATACCCGGTACTTGTCCCACCAACTTTCCAACTGAGTAATCACTTTGGCATCCACATCACCCACGGCTTCCCGAATGGCTTCTTTGGTGTCGATCTCTGGCTTGAAGTCGTAGTAATCGGCATCCCGCTTCACAAACACTGAGGACACATCGAAGTCTTCCAGAATTTCTTCCTGGATGTACTCGCTTTCCACTTCCCGAACCGGAATGCCCCCGTGCAGGATGGCGCGTACGTCGAAGATTTCCGGGGGCGGGCTGGTGTCGGCGTAGCGGCGGATATTCAGGTTGTAATCGTTTTCGGCGATTTCAGCGAGGGTGACGACTTTTGAATAGCGTTTGATTTCAGCGAAGTCGTCGAAGGTCTGGACGATCTTTTCAATGTCCTGCTGGCGGAGTTTGTTCTGATTCTTGCCTTCTTCGTATTCCAGTTCGCTGTTGATGAACAGCACCTTGCCCTTGCGCTCTGCCGGTTTGTTCTTGTTGATGATCAACAGACATGCGGGAATGCCGGTGCCGTAGAACAGGGCAGCCGGTAATCCCACCACGGCTTCCAGCAGGTCATCGTTCAGGATGCCCTGACGAATGGCTTTCTCGCTGGAACCCCGGAAAAGTACACCATGAGGCATAACTACGCCCATCATGCCTTCATTGTTCAGGCTGGCGATCATGTGCTGGACGAATGCCAGGTCACCGGAATCCTTGGGTGGGGTTCCATAAGGGAAGCGACCGTAGGAATCACTGTCCGCTTCTTCCTTGCCCCATTTCTTAAGGCTGAAGGGCGGGTTGGCGATCACCCGGTCAAAGGTCATCAGTTCGCCGGCTTGGGTGTGCTGCGGATCACCGAGCGTATCGCCCTTGCGAATATCCGCGCTGTAGACCCCGTGCAGGAACATGTTCATCTTGCAGATTGCCCAGGTGTTCAGGTTCATCTCCTGACCAAACAGGGACAGGTTGGACGGGTTTTCACCGTGGGTAGCCAGATAGTTCCGGGTCTGTACCAACATGCCGCCAGAACCAGCGGTGGGGTCGTATATACGCATCCCGGCATGGGGCTTCAGCAGGGCAACCAGCAGCTGCACCACTTCAGACGGGGTATAGAATTCACCGCCTTTCTTTCCGGCGCTGTCCGCGAACATCTTGATCAGGTATTCGTATGCAGTACCCAGCAGGTCAGGGCGCTCGAAGTCTTCGTTGCGCAGACGGTAGCGGCTGAAGTGGCTGAGTAGGTCGCGCAACTTTTTGTCAGACAGCTTGTTTTTGATGTTGAAGTCGATGGAAACCAGCACCCCTTCCAGAACGGGGTTGAACTCTTCAATGGCTTCGGTAGCAGTGTTCAGTTCAGAGCCAATGTCGTGCTTCAGGTCTTTGATTGCGCCCCAGCGGGCAACGGGCGGTATATAAAAAGTCTTGTCGTATTCGTCTTCGTCGTCCGCCAGCTCGCGGGCTTGTGCTTCGGTCTTGCCCTTGTCCATGTAGTACCGGACAACGCCCTCCTGTGCTTCTTCAAAGGCATCGGACAAGCGTTTCAGGAACATCATTCCGAAGATATAGTCCTTGTATTCGGATGCGTCCATGTTACCGCGCAGGATATCGGCGGCTTCCCACAGGAAGGATTCAAGTTGCTGAAGGGTGATGTTGTGGCTCATTCAATGGGTTCCATATACTTCGATGAACACGGGGAGGCGACATATGTCCCGATCAATCCATTGACGGTTGTCAGAGGTCTGATTGGAAGGGCGCTATGCTCCCCTTAGCTTGATAATTTATCGAGTGTAGTGATCAGCTGTCAGAGCAGCAATGTCGATCCCCTAAATGTAATTCGAGAAAGTGTTTCTTTTTTTATACAGGCGCTTAGCCTTGGGACCACCGGTTCGATAAAGGTCTTTGTTCTTCTCCCACTTTTCTCCCAAAAGGTCCGGTGCCTCGGATTCATATTCCTCGATCAAGCCACGACCTTTAACTTCCCGTTGCCGATCACCGCTACCCATGGTGTACCGGTCCAACATCATCCTCGCAAGCATAAGGGGGCTAGAAGGCTTCTCACCAGTGAGCGCGTAATAGGCGGCTGCAAGCTCCTTATGATCGAAGATGTCCGGTAACAACCCCAACAAATGGATCAATCCACGCTTGTTCAGTCTGGATTGCATCACTTGGTCAAGGTCGTTCTTAAGGTCTTTGACAACGTCGATCACTATTCGGTTATGAGCAGGGCTCAGTGTCTCGCCAGCTTCGGTGACGGATACCCGGTTTATGCGTTCAGCCGGCTCACCTTGAAGCCTTTCCTCCGTCAGCAGCTGGGTGTAAATCAGCGTTAGACTGTCTGTATTGGTCTCGGCTGGCGAGAGAAAACCGTGACGCTGCACTCCTTCAGATAACCCTGAAAGCTCAGTTGCAATGGTGCATGCAACCTTATCAGGATCGCCACTAGTCACTTGTGACGAGGGCAATCCCCCAGAGTCTTTCGGTAGTAGCACGTGCAGCTGAGCATGACTCATCGTCAATGCGATCAGTTTGATTTGTACATCCATAGCCGTCTCACATCGTCGTTGGATGCGTAGAGGATACTGTATTCTTAATTAAGAATTCACTCTCTCAAAGACGTGATCTCCATAGACCCCCAATGATCCTGATCTTGTTCCTCCTATTAATCAACGTTATTGATACAGTATTGCCAACCGATTAATGCAACTGTATTCTTAATTTCAAATAGGAGACGAGCATGATCTTCATCACCGAAGAACTGGATTTCGAGAATCTGTCATCCGACCAGGTTCACCATCTTGTACCTAAGCGCCCTTTGGGCGAGTTTTCGTGGGACACCCCCATTCGCCCCTTGCCGTTAATGGATTATGACCTCACAAGCTATCAGGCTGCGGTCAAAGGCTTCCATCAACGGCTGACCCTGCTTCGTTGTGCCAGGAACACGAGACATTCCCCGACGGATGCCCAAATCGAAGCGTTCACGCGATACCTGGTCGAGAATCAAAGGGACAACCCGAAACTCCACTTCGGTCACGGCTCCTGGGCTATTCCAGAAGACACCGCCATGCCTAGTGATGCAGCTGTCGACTTTGCGTTCGTACCTTCGTACCTCGCCGTTGCTTGGTTGGTATTGGTCACGGAAAGGTATCCACATGTCGCCGGGAATGTGACAGGGATGGCGAAGTCTCTCCGTCGTGGACTGCGCTTCATCTTTATCAAGGACCTGAAAGGTTCAGGTTACGATTCGAATCGCGAACTACTGAAGGCGGTTGAATATCTTTCCCTCGGCGGAGTGTTCAGTTTCATTGCGGATCACCGGAACGAATATCCGCGACTGGTAGAAAAAGTCCGGGCGATTGAGACCAACGTCATGGGTACACTTGCCAGTGCGAAAGATTACAGTGCGACCGACACCTACAGTCGTCAGAAAGCCCTTCAGCTCATCCGTGGCAGTGATAAGGACGATAGCCTAGTTTGCCCTCCAGTTTGGCATCAGTGGCAGCTATCGCAGTCTGCATGGGCTTACAATCGCGTTCTTGAAATCGCTCCTTCGATTGCCGCCCGTACGATCTTTCCGTTAGTGAAAGAAAAAACCGTTGAAGTGGTTCAGCGACTCCGGGAAGCATTTCATGCCGTGAAGCCGAAGCATGCTGTCTTCGGACAACGTCGGCAGGTGACATCCGATCCCATCGAACTGAAGTTAGACGTATCGTTTGACTCAAGCATCGAATCAGTCATAGGACAGGTAGGGATCGTTCCGTGGGTAAATCATCTGTCATCACAGGGATTCATGAAGGCTTTGGGACAAACGTTCCTCAGTCGATTCAGCGTGGAACTAAGTGATCTCTATGCGAACGACCCTGACTTCAGTGAAGAAGAGTTCGCATTGGTGATTCAAAACGTCCGACCAGTCAATGCCATAAATAGCCTCAGATATCGGTTTGCGTTGGTAGGAAAGGGATAATCTGAAATAAGAACTCCTAATCTACTTAGTAATGGACGTGCAAGTGTTCATCTTGATCAGTGATCGCTCTTCACAT
>NZ_JAWOIS010000085.1:0-16587 GCF_046484525.1 Marinobacter sp. | reverse complement strand
CGGTCCAGTTCCTGCTGATCCACCTGGACATTGATGGAGCGGTTGGGAATATCGATCAGGATGGTGTCGCCGTTCTCGATCAGGCCGATCGCACCGCCGGCTGCCGCCTCGGGGGATGCGTGGCCTATTGACAGGCCGGAGGTGCCGCCGGAGAAACGGCCGTCCGTCAGCAGGGCACAATCCTTGCCCAGGCCCTTGGACTTCAGGTAGCTGGTGGGGTAGAGCATTTCCTGCATGCCGGGCCCGCCCCGGGGGCCTTCGTACCGGATAATAACCACTTCACCCGATTTCACCTCGTCACCCAGGATGCCGGCGACCGCCGAGTCCTGGCTCTCGAACACCCGGGCCTTGCCTTCGAACACGTAGATGCTTTCATCAACACCGGCCGTTTTCACCACGCAGCCGTCCCGGGCGATATTGCCGTACAGCACCGCCAGGCCACCTTCGGTCGAGTAGGCGTTGGCCACCGAGCGGATGCAGCCGTTTTCCCGGTCACCGTCCAGGCTTGGCCAGCGGGTGCTTTGGCTGAAGGCGGTCTGGGTGGGAATGCCCGCTGGACCGGCCTTGTAGAACTCCACCACTTCCGGGGTCGGGGAGCGCATGATGTCCCAGGTGTCCAGAGCCTCTTTCATGGTCTTGCTGTGAGCGGTGGGCAGGTCGGTGTTGATCAGGTTGCCCCGCTCCAGCTCACCTAGAATGCCCATGATGCCGCCGGCACGATGGATATCTTCCATGTGGTATTTCGGGGAGTTGGGGGCCACCTTGCACAACTGGGGCACATGGCGGGACAGTCTGTCGATGTCGACCATGTCGAAATTCACTCCGCCTTCCTGGGCCGCTGCCAGCAGGTGCAGGATGGTGTTGGTGGACCCTCCCATGGCGATGTCCATGGTCATGGCATTCTCGAAGGCCGCCTGGGACCCGATGCTGCGGGGAAGTACGCTGGCGTCGTTCTCCTCGTAGTAGCGGCGGGCATTTTCGACGATCTGGCGCCCGGCCTTCAGGAACAGCTGTTCGCGGTCAGCATGGGTGGCCAGCAGTGAGCCGTTGCCGGGAAGGGCCAGGCCGATGGCTTCGGTCAGGCAGTTCATGGAGTTGGCGGTGAACATGCCGGAACAAGAGCCGCAGGTCGGGCAGGCACTTCGTTCATACTCTTCCACCTGCTCATCACTGGCATTGGGATCCGCGGCGATGACCATGGCATCCACCAGGTCCAGCTTGTGCTCGGACAGCTTGGTCTTGCCGGCTTCCATGGGGCCGCCGGAAACAAAAATGGTTGGGATGTTGAGGCGCATGGCGGCCATCAGCATACCCGGGGTGATCTTGTCGCAGTTAGAAATGCACACCAGGGCGTCGGCACAGTGGGCATTGACCATGTACTCCACGGAGTCGGCAATGATCTCCCGGGATGGCAGGGAATAGAGCATGCCGTCGTGGCCCATGGCGATGCCGTCATCCACAGCGATGGTATTGAATTCCTTGGCTACCCCGCCGGCCGCTTCAATTTCGCGGCACACCAGCTGCCCCAGATCTTTGAGGTGCACATGGCCGGGTACGAACTGGGTGAACGAGTTGGCGACCGCAATGATTGGTTTACCGAAATCCTCGTTTTTCATACCGGTAGCGCGCCAGAGGGCGCGGGCACCGGCCATGTTGCGGCCGGCTGTGGATGTCCGCGAACGATACTGAGGCATGTGTTCTGGTCTCTCTGTTGTTACCTGACAAATTCCGTAAAAAACAGAGGATACCAGATTCGGCCCGGCGCGCACGGTTGTTTTTGCCCCGGCTGGTGACTATAAACAAGACATGAACCGGAAGATCCCTGCGTTCTGCTGAGCGGAGAAGGAGTTCGTCTATGGCTGGCCGGGAAAGCCTGCCTCTGCGTCGCCTGAAAAGCTTCAATCCCCTGAATCGACTGACCGCCGACCAGTTGGTCCTGCTCGTTAACCGTGCCGAGCGTCGTTGCCACAGCCCGGGCGAGACTGTGATCGAGCAGGGCGTGCAGGACGGCCTGGATTTCTTTCTCATCACTGGTGCTGTGGAACTGCACGCCAAGGATGGTCGAAAATCGGTCATCGAAGCGGAAACGGACAAAGCCCTCAATCCCATCGCCCGGCTCCAGCCCCGTATGTACGAGGTGGTTGCCGTCAGGTCCAGTGAATTTCTGGTGATCGAGCAGGACATCCTCAATGGCTTCCTGAATTCCGCTCCGGTTAGCCAGGTGGAAATGGAATCGTCGGGGGACTGGGCCACGGCGGGCAGCGCCGAACATCGACTCCGGCTGGAATTCAACTCCGAACTCCGCTCCAACCAGATCCGGTTGCCCAGCGTGCCGGATATGGCCTGGAAAGTACGACGCTTCGCGGCCCGGGAAGGGCTTTCGGAAGCAAAGCTGGCCAAGGCAGTGGCCGTTGACCCGGCCATAGCTGCCAAGCTGTTGAGGGCCTGTAATAGCCCCGTTTACCGGGGCTTGGGTAGCGTCCACAGCGTTCACGAGGCAGTTGCCCGGCTCGGGATGCGTATCACCCGTCAACTGGTGTCCGAGTTTGCCCTGAGGGACGTTTTCCGAAGCCGCCAGATCAGCCTTCAGAGAGAAATGGTCAAGCTCTGTCAGCAATCCCGGGAAATGGCTGCATTGTGCTGGCTGCTGGCCAGTCGGGTTGAAGGCCTCGATCCGGATGAGGCGGAGCTGGCGGGACTGCTTCATGACATCGGAACGGTTCCCCTGCTGGTTCTGGCCGAGCATCACCCCGGCCTGTGGTCCAGTGAAGCCAGGCTGAAGTCTGCCATCAGGCAGTTGCGGTCGGAATTCGGCGCCGGCTTGCTGGAAATCTGGGCCTGTCCGTCGGGGCTGGTGGAGGCGGTGCGCCATGGAGAGGATTGGCAGTATGAGTGTCCCGAAAAGAGCCCGCAGCTGGTGGATGTGGTGATCGCCGCCCGGTTGCATTCCATGATCGGCTCAAGCCAGAATGGCGAGCTTCCCGCCCTGAATCCGGTGCCCGCCCTCGGGCGACTGGCCGGGCCGGAACCCGGTGCCTCCCTTAGCCAGGAGCTTCTGGCCGAAGCCAGGGCGAGGGTAGAGCAAACGCAACAATTGCTGTCGACTCGATGACCAATCCAATCATGCATGTCCCCCTGTTTCCATTGAATTCCATTGTCCTGCCCCGGGGACGCATTCCGCTTCAGCTATTCGAGCCGCGCTACATCGATATGCTGACCCGATGCCTCAAGGAGGATCGGGGGTTTGTCGTGGTGTTACTCAGGGATGGCGAGGAAACCGGCCCGGTTGCCCGCTTCTATGATATCGGCACCTATGTCCGGATCATCGATTTCCAGCAGCTCGAAAACGGGCTTCTCGGTATTACCGTCGAGGGCGAGACCAAGGTATCGGTGGTTCGCAGCTGGCAACAGGAAGATGGCCTGAATGTCGGCGATGTGGAGTGTCTGCTTGAGGAAACATGGAGTGACGTGCCCGAGCGTTACATTGAGCTGCCCTCCGTGCTGCAGGCTCTGTTTCGGCATCCGGTCATCCGGGACCTTGCTATGGAGATCGACTACGAGGATGCCCGGGATGTGGGATGGCGACTCACGGAACTCCTGCCACTGGACAAACAGGAAAAGCAGCGGCTGGTGGAGCTGCAGGATCCTCTGGAACGGCTCAGTCGTCTGCTGGGTCTGCTGGAGGCGCTGGAGGAGGGTTAGCCTGCTCGGTGACCGGCTCCCGTGAATACACCGTTACCGCCTCGGACCAGCGCTCATGCAGGTAGCCGGCTGTGAACAGAGCCCACAGCAGAATGGCCGCCAGAGTAAATCCATCGATGTGTATGGGTACCCGGTCAAAACGGCTGTAGCTGGCCCGCACCAGGCCGGTGATCGCCAGTCCCAGCAGGGTCCCCCCGATGATATCCGTGAACCAGTGCACCCCGAGGTACAGGCGGCTGACGGCCACCGGCAGCAAGGGTAGCGATAACAACACGTAGGCCTGCCAGCGTTTCCGGTGCCGGGTTTCTCCGGCCACAAACCCGGCCAGCATGGTGACAAACACCGTGATGCCGGCGGTGTGGCCGCTGGGAAAGGCTCCGGAGGAAGGAGGTTGGAACACCTGATCCGGGCGCGGGACACCAAGGGTCGACTTCAGCACCCAGACCAGGACGAGGGTCAGGCCGGCGGCGAACAGAATGTGCAAGGCAGCGGCATAGTACCCCCGGAATCCAAGGGCCAGGACCGCCAGCAGGGACGCCGTGACGAGTACCGCGGGGTCGCCGATCAGGGTAACGGTGATGGCCGGGCCATCGAGCAGGGGTTGTCGCAGTTGGCGGAACCAATCGAGGGCCAGCTGGTTGAAAGGCTCCAGGATTCCGTGCACCGTCAGCTGCCCCCAGATCAGCAGCAGGCCGGACGCGGCAACGGCCATGAGCACGGAGGCCAGCGGAAACTCTCCCTCCCGGGCTGGGCGATTGTTGGTATAGAGGCGCCAGAACCGGTGTGATAATTCATACTGTCGCATCCGCTGCTCGAACCAACGGTAGGCCCGTCCGCCTTCCCCCAGCCCCATCTGGAAGCGGATCATGATCAGGTAGACCACGAACAGGGCCGCGAGGCTGATACCCATGACGGCATAGAAATGTGCGGGAGGGCGCAGTTCACCCTGAAGGGCACTGCCGACGACAAAGCCGGGCAGGATATAGACCGGGGCCCAGCCAACGGCCGAAGCTATGTTGAACCCCAGGAACCGCCGCCACGGCATCCACAGGGCGCCGGCGATCAGAGGAATGATGGGGCGGATCGGACCGATAAAACGCCCGATTACCACGCTCTTGCCACCATGCCGATGAAAGAAGGTTTCGCCCTTGCTGATCAGCACCGGGTAGCGGCTCAGCGGCCAGACCGACGTCAGCCGGTCCTGCAACTGCCGACCCAAGGCAAAACTCACGCTGTCGCCGGCAACGGCTCCCAGCCCGGCCCAGACCAGTGCCTCGGTCAGTGGCATGCCCGATTTACCCGCCAGGGCCGCAACCGCAAA
Source organism: Marinobacter sp. (assembly GCF_046484525.1). GTDB lineage: Bacteria > Pseudomonadota > Gammaproteobacteria > Pseudomonadales > Oleiphilaceae > Marinobacter. The sequence continues at coordinate 11,564 of NZ_JAWOIS010000085.1, read as the reverse complement.
CAGGATCGCAACGCCCGGCACAACAATGCCGGCGATCGCGAGGGATTCGATGAAGGCGGTCAGAAACAGGGCGGCGGCCAACAGCCCGGGATTGGTTGATAGCCACGCCGTCAGGTCTGTCAGCCAGGTGGTGCTCATGCCTCGATGGTCTCTCCCGGGCTGAACCAGGCGGAGTCGGCACCACGTTTGCGGGCCTCTTCGAGGGCCTGCCGGGCACGTTTGCGCAGGGTGTCGGTGCGCGTATCGCCGTTGCCCCGGGTAGTGCAGCCGAGACTGACCGTAGCCTTCCCGACCACCGGCCAATGATGCTCGGCAATGTTCCGCCGGATCCGCTCCGCGATCACCCGGACGCCTTCCTCCGGTGTGAACGGCAGCACCAGGAAAAATTCCGCGTTGTCCAGTGTGTACAGGGTGTCGCCAGCGCGGATCAGGCCAAACAGGTGCTGGGTCATATCGCGGAATACGGACTGGATTGCGTCTTCGCCATGCAGGTCCCTGGCTTCATCCACATAGTCCAGGCCAAGATGGATAACCGAAAGCGGGTGCCCGGTGGCGATGGCTCGGCTGATCTCCTTTTGCAGGGTTTCGTCCAGGAAACGGGCATTGTGGGCACCGGTGATGGGGTCCGTGATCGCGAGGTCCTCCGCGGACTGGGCCATGTGGCCGTAATGCCAGGTGTAGAGGGCCGTCACGGTGAGCAGGATCAGCAGGCCCGTGGTAATAGCCATGGCATCACTGGCCGGATGCTTCAGAAACAGAATAACTCCGATCGGTGCCAGCAAAAGCAGGGATAACCCCAAGCCCTGGCGCAAGGGCAGGATAAGCAGGTTCAGAACCAGCAGGGGCATCGCCCAGTGACTGATACCCGGGCCGTCCATGGTGATCAGCGCTGCAACCAGTCCGCTGTTCAGTCCGGACAGGATGATCAGGTGCCCCGGAGCAGCGAGCTGATGCCGGCGATTGATAATGGTGTAGATGAGCCCGGCGGCAGTGAGAATGGCCATGCCGGAAGCCAGGTAGAACAGGTCATAGAAGCCATAGCGCAGGTTCTGACCTGCCAGGCTGGCAATGAACAGAGTGGCCAGAAGGTAGCCGGCACTGTGGGTCCAGGTTCTCAGGCGGGTTTCGGTCATGACGCCGGCCGCTCCTGCCCGGCCATACCGTGGTCTTGTCGGGACCAGGCACTGTACACCTGGGTGCGGTTGCCGCCCTGTTGTTGGGCGCGACGCAATGCATGGGCAGCACTCTGCCGCAGGCTGTCGGCGTCATCGCCGATATTGAGCCCGGCAATGCCGGTACTCACGGTCAGGCGCATTCCGTGCGACTCGAGCAGCGTCTGCAGCCCGGCGCGGATGGTTTCGGCCCTGTCGAGGGCGTTATTGGTGCCAATACCGGGCAGGATGACCAGGAACTGCAGGTCCGCCACCCGGTAGTAGGTGTCAAAGTCCCGTAACTGGGAATGCAGGTAGCGTCCGATACGGGGCAGGATCGATCGGATGTCCTCGTCCCTTTCGTTGTCGCTCAGGTGGGTGTCCAGCCCGATCATGATCACGGACATGTCGGTGCCCTCCCGCTCACTGCGCTGGATCTCCTTATGCAGATCCGCGGACAGGTACTCCCGGCTGGCGGCTTGGGTCAGCTCGTCCGTGCGCCGCAATGGCGCAAGCTGGCGACTCTTGTATTCACGCAGAAATACCAGCAGGCCGGACAGCAACAGGGTCAGCAGGAAGGCGCTGATCATCTGGTGCCGGTCGGGCAGGCCAGTGGCCCACCAGACGCCCGCCATGGCCAGGACGGTCACCGCCAGGGTCAGGATTATGGCGGCGGCGGGCGGGAACAGTGAGAAGGTGACCAACGGGGCGGCATAGAGCCAGTGCGTCAGGGTCCAGGGGCCTACCACGAATCCGGACAGTAGCAAGAGCGAGAGGGTGAGGAAAAACAGGCGCTGTATCAGGGGCCAAGGCTGTTTTGCCCGGGCCGGATGAAAGGTCCGGCCACTGATGACGACGCCAGCGGCCGCAGCAGAAACCGCCGCCATCAGTGGCTGGCCGAGCAGGGTACTCAACATGGTAATGGCGAGAAATGCCACGAACCCGGCTCGTGACAACCTGGTCAGCAGGAATCTATCGGCCGTCTGGGCCATGGTGTGTCCTTCCTCTCCCGTAGCATCCATTAAGTAGCCTCTGATTAACTCCGGATCCCCTCTGGCTTGCATCTGCAGCTCTAGGGGCTTGCAGAGGTGATCCGGAGTTAATCATAGGCTCTTCAAGTATGAAGCAAAGCGCTGCGGTATAATAATGGTTTGGGATGCGTACTTGAAACGGGAAAGGTAAAGTTAGGCCCTTATTCCTGAATTTGACTGACAAGGTAGCAAGGACACGGGATGGATATAGCAGCATACATGGCCGAGGTCGGCCAGCAGGCGCGAGCGGCTGCCACACAGGTGGCCCGGTCAACTACGGCCACGCGCAACCAGGCTTTGCTGGCCACGGCAGAGGCCCTTGATGCCGCTCGCAACGAACTGGCGGTTGCCAACAGCAAGGATCTGGAGAAGGGGCGCGAGAATGGCCTCGATGCCGCCATGCTGGACCGGCTGGAACTGACCCCGCAGCGCATTGACGCCATGATCGAAGGGTTGAGGCAGGTGGCCTCGCTGCCGGACCCGATCGGTGAAATCACTGGCATGACCTATCGTCCATCCGGCATCCAGGTCGGCAAGATGCGGGTGCCCCTGGGGGTGATCGGCATCATCTATGAATCCCGCCCCAATGTCACTGTTGAAGCAGCGAGCCTGTGCCTGAAATCGGGTAATGCCACCATCCTGCGTGGCGGTTCCGAGGCCATTCATTCCAACCAGGCCATTGCCGCCTGTCTGGCGAAGGGCCTTGCCACGGCGGGACTGCCCGAGACCGCGGTGCAGGTGGTCAAGACCACGGACCGTGCCGCGGTCGGTGAACTGATCACCATGCCCCGGTATGTCGATGTTATCGTGCCCCGGGGTGGCAAGGGCCTGATCGAGCGGATCAGCCGGGATGCCCGGGTGCCGGTCATCAAGCACCTGGACGGTGTGTGCCATGTTTACATCGACAGTCACGCCGATCCGGAGAAGGCGCTGAAAGTCGCAGTCAATGCCAAGACCCAGCGCTATGGCACCTGCAACACCATGGAGACACTGCTGGTGGACCGGGAAGTGGCGGCCGATATCCTGCCCCTGCTGGCCTCCGCATTCGAGGAAAATGGCGTGGAATTACGGGGCTGCCCGGAAACGCGCGAGATCGTCCCGACGGTCGGTGAAGCGACCGAGGTGGACTGGGAAGAAGAATACCTGGCGCCGATCCTGGCGGTTCGGGTGGTGGATGGCCTCGATGGCGCTATCGAGCACATCAATCGCTACAGCTCCCAGCATACCGACAGTATCATCACGGAAAACTATACCCGGGCCCGCCGGTTCATTACCGAGGTGGACTCCAGTTCGGTGATGGTCAACGCGTCCACCAGGTTTGCCGACGGCTTCGAGTACGGTCTCGGCGCAGAGATCGGAATTTCCACCGATAAGATCCATGCCCGCGGTCCGGTGGGGCTGGAGGGGCTGACCTCCCAGAAGTACGTGGTGTTCGGCGACGGCCATATCCGGACCTGATGCCGATGCACGTCATATACGGGGGAACCTTCGATCCGATCCATCACGGCCACCTGCGCCTGGCAATCGAGCTGTGTGATCGTCTGGAGGTGGAGCGTGTCAGTCTGGTGCCATGCCATATCCCGCCCCACCGGGGTGATACCGGCGCCAGCGCGGCGCAGAGGCTGAAGCTGATGGAACTGGCTCTTCAGGGCGAGCCCCGGTTGTCCATTGACGACCGGGAACTGCGTCGTGCGGGGGCTTCCTACACCGCCGATACCCTCCGTCAGTTGCGGCAAGAGCTGGGGCCGGATCATCCCCTGGTGATGGTGGTCGGCACCGATGCCTTCGCGGGTTTCGATCGCTGGCGCGAGTGGGAGCGCATACCTGAACTGGCGCACATTGTGGTGGTGCGCCGTCCGGGCCCGGCCCTGGATCCCGAAAGCACCCCCGCCAGGTTGCTGGAGAGGAGGAAAGTGGAGGGCGTCGGGAGTCTTCGGAGTACCCCCGCCGGATGTATCCTGGAACTGGATCCGCCACTGCTGGATATCTCCGCCACCGGAATCCGGGAACGGATTGCCACTGGCAGATCCCCCCGTTACCTGATCCCCGATTCGGTCTGGGAGGAAATCCGCCGCCAGGAGCTTTATGGTGCCTGCCCTGACGGGAACTTTTAGTGCTACAATCGCATCTGAGTACGACTATTCGGGCGGCCACTCCGGCTGAAGCCCGTACAACAGGGTAATTATGCAGGCTGAAGAACTGAAAGATCTGGTTGTTAAAGCACTTGAAGAGGTAAAAGCACAGGACCTCAGTGTGATTGACGTTCGTGACCGCACCAGCGTCACAGACTTCATGGTGCTGGTGTCCGGTACGTCAAACCGTCATGTAAAGTCCCTTGCTGATTCCGTGGTGATCGAAGCCAAGGAGCAGGGCGTGCGCGCCAGTAATGTCGAGGGCGCCACTGCCAGTGACTGGATACTGGTAGACCTCGGCGATGTTGTGGTTCATGTCATGATGCCCGCTACCCGCGAGTTCTATGATCTGGAGCGATTCTGGCGCGACGCACCGGATCTGGGTGTCGCGGGCAGCGAATAACCATGCGGTTACGTCTGATCTGTGTGGGGCAGAAGATGTCCGACTGGGTCAGTGCCGGGTACAACGATTACGCCCGCCGGATGCCCCCGGAGCTTCCCCTTGAGCTGGTCGAAATCCCCATGGCACACCGGGGCAAGAATCCCGATATTCCCAGGTTGATGCAAAAGGAAAGCGGCGCGATTCTGGCGGCGACCGGACCGAGGGATCAGGTGGTTGCCCTGGAAGTCGGCGGTCGCCCCTGGTCCACCGAAAAGCTCGCCAGCCAGCTTGAAAACTGGCAGCAGGACGGTCGTGACGTCAGTTTCCTGGTCGGTGGCCCCGACGGTCTGGCGGACGCCTGCCGGCACAGGGCCGACCAGCAATGGTCACTGTCGCCCCTGACTCTTCCTCACCCGCTGGTGCGAATCCTGCTGGCGGAGCAGCTCTACCGGGCCTGGTCGATCACCCGCAATCACCCGTATCACCGGGCCTAGGGGGCAGTTATGCCGTGGGGGGAATTCAAGGATACCGCCGCTGAACGCCGGTTGTTCCAGCGCCGCACCGTGGTGATGCTGGTGTTTGTCATCCTGATGCTGGGCGGCCTGCTGGGTCGCATGTATCAGCTGCAAGTGGTCGAGCACGAGATCTACACCACGATTTCCGACAAGAACCGGGTGCAGGTGCAGTCCGTACCTCCGCCGCGCGGGTTGATCTATGACCGTAACGGGGAACTGTTGGCCGAAAACCGCCCCGTGTTCAGTGTCACCCTGGTGCCCGAGCGCGTGGACGGTATGGATGAGACGCTCACCCGGCTGGGCGGCATCCTGGGCATCGCTGAGCAGGATCTTGAGCGTTTCCACCGCCGCCTGCAGGAGCCCCGACGCCCATTCCAGGAGATTCCCCTCCGATACGATCTGACTGAACAGGAAATTGCCAGGCTTGCGGTGCATCGCCATGAGTTGCCGGGTGTTGAGGTCAAGGCGGAACTGGTTCGGTATTACCCACACAGTGAACTTACCGCCCATGTGCTCGGCTACGTTGGCCGCATTAACCGTGAAGAGTTGCAGCGGATCGATCCGGTCAACTACGCCGGTACCAACTATATCGGCAAGTCCGGGGTCGAGCGCTTTTACGAGCAAACCCTTCATGGCACCGTCGGTTACCAGCACGTGGAAACCAATGCCCGTGGCCGCACGTTGCGAGTGCTTGAACGCGAAAATCCGGTGCCGGGTGAGGATCTGAAGCTGCATCTGGATCTGCGTCTTCAGCAGCGGGCACACGAGCTGCTGGATGGCCGGCGTGGCGCAGTGATCGCCATTGAACCCAAGACCGGGGGAATCCTGGCCCTTGCGAGTGTGCCGGGGTTCGACACCAACAAGTTTGTCACCGGCATCAGTGTGGATGACTACCGCGCACTGAGTCAGAGTAAGGAGAAACCCTTGTTCAACCGGGCTCTGCGTGGGCAGTACCCACCGGGTTCCACCCTCAAGCCCATGCTGGCCATAGCTGCATTAGACAGTGGTGCCGTCACCCGTGACCACACCATCTGGGATCCGGGGTATTTCCGCTTGAATGAAGGTGGCCGGCTGTGGCGAGACTGGAAACGGACCGGTCACGGTTGGGTGGATCTCAAGGATTCCGTCGCCGAGTCCTGTGACGTCTATTTCTATGAAGCGGCCATTGAGATGGGGGTGGATACCATGGCGGGCTACCTGTCCAGCTTCGGTTTCGGCGAGGATGCCGCCCTTGATGTGTCCGGTGCACTCAGTGGATTGCTGCCGTCCAGGGAGTGGAAACGGGCCATGCACAGCCAGCCGTGGTATCCGGGTGACTCGGTCAATCTGGGGATCGGCCAGGGGTTCATGCTGGCAACGCCTCTGCAACTGGCTACGGCCACCGCACTCATTGCCAACCGGGGCACCTGGGTTGAGCCGCGCTTGCTGAAGGACGTCCTCGGTGATGACGAGGTTGACGATGTTCTCCCCGCCGAGACCCACGAGCCCCTTAAATTGAAGAATTCCGCCGATTGGGAGTATGTGGTGGAGAGCATGGCCGAAGTCATGCACGGTGTGAAAGGGACGGCTCGCCGTGCTGGTAGCGACGCGCCTTACCGGATGGCGGGCAAAACCGGGACTGCCCAGGTCTTCAGCCTTGCGGAAGATGAGGAGTACGACGCAGAGGAAATCCGGGAGCGTCTGAGGGATCACGCCCTGTTTGTCGGTTTTGCTCCGGTTGAGGATCCGAAAATCGTCGTGTCGGTCATCGTCGAGAACGGTGGCAGCGGCAGTGGTACTGCTGCTCCGGTCGCGCGGGCGCTGTTCGATGCCTGGCTACTGGAATTTTCCGAAGGCAGCAACAGCGATCTGGTGAGCCGGGCAACAGGGGGAGCACAATAATGGCCTTGAACGACCTGGTCGACCCGGCCGCATCCGGGCCCTTCGCACGCTCCCGAGGCTTCTGGTATGCCCTGCATGTGGACCCAATCCTGCTTTTCCTGCTGGTGATGCTGGTTTCTGGCGGCCTGTTTGTGCTTTACAGTGGTGCTGACCGCAATATTGAAGTGGTCAAGGCCCAGGGCATTCGCCTCGGAATCGCGTTTGTGGTGATGTTGGTGTTCGCCCAACTGGATCCGGCGGTTTTTCGCCGCTGGGCTCCATGGCTCTATGTGGCTGGCCTTGCGGCCCTGATTGCGGTACTAGTGATGGGGGTTGGTGCCAAGGGTGCCCAGCGCTGGCTGGCACTGCCGGGTTTGCCGCGCTTCCAGCCCTCTGAAATCATGAAACTGGTCGTTCCGATGACAGCCGCCTGGTACCTGTCACGGCACTTTTTGCCGCCTCGTCTGTCCCAAGTTGCCGTAGGGCTGGCGATTGTGCTCGTCCCTATGGTGATGATCATTCAGCAACCGGATCTGGGTACTTCCCTGCTGGTGGGGATGGCCGGTCTGTTTGTGGTGTTCTTTGCCGGCATGAGCTGGAAGCTGATTGCCGCCTTTGTGGCCATGGCCTCGGTATCAGCGCCACTGATGTGGTTTTTCGTGATGCGGGAGTACCAGAAGCAGAGGGTTCTTACCCTTCTGGACCCGCAGAGTGATCCGCTGGGCGCCGGCTGGAACATTATCCAGTCCAAGACCGCCATCGGCTCAGGGGGCATTGACGGCAAGGGCTGGCTCCAGGGGACCCAGTCTCACCTGGAATTCCTGCCAGAAAGCCATACCGACTTTATCGTTGCTGTGCTGGCCGAGGAGTTTGGTTTTGTCGGCATGTTGATGCTGCTACTGGTCTATTTCCTGATCATCCTGCGCTGCCTGTATATCGCAGCCACCGCCCAGGACTCCTTCAGCCGACTGGTGGCGGGAGCCTTGACCATGACCTTTTTTATCTACATCTTCGTGAATGTAGGGATGGTCAGCGGGTTACTGCCGGTGGTGGGTGTGCCTCTGCCCCTGGTCAGTTATGGGGGTACGTCGAGCGTGACATTGATGGCAGCCTTTGGAGTACTGATGTCGATTCATACCCACCGCAGAATGATCAGTGCCTGATCAACCATGGAAAGCGGGTAATGGTGAATCGGTAAGAGAACCCGCTACAATGATTGAAAGCCGCCGGGTTTGAACCGGGCGGGAATGGCGCAAGAGGATTTCCGGACCGTGAAGCCGAGGTATACGTTTACATGGTGTTTGGCCGCGCTCGCCTTGCTGGTGCTTGCTGGCTGTGCCTCGTCTCCCGAAACCGACCATTCCTCCCGCTATACACTGAGCCAGGACCGGGCTCCGGCGGGTAATTTCGATGTCTCTGGCCTGAGCGATGCACGCCCCCGCTACGAGGCTCCCCGCAGTGCCGGTAACAAGTCTCCGTACACGGTCTGGGGCAAGAGTTACCGGGTTCTGGAAAGTAATGATGGTTATGTCGCCACCGGCACAGCGAGCTGGTATGGCGAGAAATTTCACGGTCACAAGACGTCCAACGGTGAAACTTTCGACATGTACCATATGTCCGCGGCGCACAAGTCCCTGCGGATTCCGGGGTACGCCCGGGTCACCAACCTCGACAACGGTCGGTCGGTTATTGTCCGGGTTAACGATCGGGGGCCGTTTCACGGCGACCGCCTGATCGATCTGTCTTACGCTGCTGCCAAGAAACTCGGGTATCAGGGCAGGGGCACGGCAAGGGTCGAGGTGGCCGCGATAACAGTCAGGCCGGATGGCTCCATGACCATGGCGGGCGAGCCGTTTGTGCCGGGCGACAGTCGCGCAGCTGCAGCCTCTGGTGCATTGGCTGACAATACCGTGGGTACCGGATCCCGCGGCCTGTTCGTTCAATTAGGTTCTTTCAGCAGCCGGGACCCGGCAGAAGCCCTTTTAGGCCGGGTCCGGTCGGTGCTGGAAAATCCGATGCGGGTTCGTGCGATTGATACCCGGGCGGGCCGTTTCCATCGGGTGCAGGTTGGCCCGTTCGAGGACGAGGCCTCCGCCCGGCGCACTCAGAGCCTGTTGGAATCTCGGGGCTTCCCGCAGTCAGTCGTCCTGACCGATTCACACTGATGATTGATCATTAAAACCAGAAACACACCTGACGAATGAATGGACCCATGGCCTTAACAACCACTATACGTTCTCTCTCTGTTGTACTTGTCCTTGCCTTGGCCCTTGCGGGCAAGGCGATGGCGCAGTCGGTGCTCATCCCCTCTCCGCCGCAGATTGCGGGGAGCTCCTATGTGCTGATGGACCCGAAGAGCGGGAGCATCATCATGGATGAAAACAGTCACGAACGCCTGCCGCCGGCGAGTCTGACCAAAATGATGACGGCCTACATCGTGGAAAGGGAACTGGATGAGGGCCGCATCTCCATGAGCGACATGGTTCCGATCAGTGTCAAGGCATGGAAAACGGAAGGCTCCCGGACCTTTGTGCAGGAAGGAACCGAAGTGACTGTTGAAGACTTGCTCAAGGGGGTCATCATCCAGTCTGGCAATGATGCCTCGGTGGCCCTGGCAGAGTTCATTGCCGGCAGTGAAGGCGCGTTCGTAGACATCATGAATCAGCAAGCCCAGTTGCTTGGCATGAAAGACACCCATTTCGACAATGCCACCGGGCTGCCGGCCGAGGATCATTACTCCACTGCTTATGACCTGGCGTTGCTGGCGAGGGCGATCATCAACGATTACCCGGAAAACTATCCCCTGTATGCCGAGAAGCACTTTACCTACAACAACATCCGCCAGCCGAACCGGAACAGCCTGTTGTGGCGGGATGACAGTGTGGATGGCCTGAAGACCGGTCATACCGAAGAGGCTGGCTATTGCCTCGTTGCATCTGCCAAGCGGGACGAAACCCGCTTTATCGCTGTGGTGATGGGCACCGGCAGCACTCAGGCCAGAGCCCAGGAAGTACAGAAAATGCTCAATTATGGCTTCCGATACTATGAGAGCGAGCGTTTGTTCCGCTCTGGTCAGGAGCTGATGGAGGCTCGTATCTGGGGTGGCCAGGCGGATCAGGTATCGGTCGGGCTGACCGAAGATGTCTTCGTCACCATTCCCCGGGGATCCCGAAACCAGCTGGAATCCACCGTAGACCTTGATTCTGTGATCAAAGCACCCATCAATGTCGGTGACGAGTTGGGTCGGGTCAAGGTAAGCCTGAGCGACACGGTGCTGGTGGATGAACCGGTACTCGCCCTGACCGAAGTTCCCGAAGGCGGTTTGTTCAAACGCCTCTGGGACGCGATCAAGCTCTTTTTCGTTCAGTTGTTTCAGTAAGGGTGATGTCAGTATCCGGGAGTAATGCGGCATGAGTGAGCCGAAAGCACCAAAAATCGAATTCCCCTGCGATTACGTGATCAAGGTCATCGGTAATGCTGCACCTGATTTCACCGATTTTGTCGTTGAAGTGGTGGAGTGCCATGCGCCCGGGATCACTGAGGCGGATATTTCCGTGACCGAGAGTAGCAAGGGCCGCTTTTCCTCGGTCCAGCTCAAAATCGTGGCGACGGGCGAGGACCAGCTCCAGGCGCTGTTCGAAGATCTGAAGGCCAGCGGCCGGGTTCACATGGTGCTCTGACGGCCATGGCTGAACTCATTGTCCGTTCCCTCGGGGAACAGCCCTACCTGGAAACCTGGGAGGCCATGAAACATTTCACGGCGGACCGGGATGAAACCACCGTGGACGAGCTCTGGTGCCTGGAGCACCCCAGGGTGTTTACCCAGGGGCAGGCGGGCAAACCCGAACACCTGCTGTTGCCCGGCGATATCCCGGTCATTCAGGTGGACCGTGGTGGCCAGGTGACATACCACGGGCCCGGCCAGCTAGTGATCTATCTGATGATTGACCTGCCACGGAAGAAGCTTGGGGTCCGGGGTCTGGTGGATCAGATCGAGCAGGGTATCGTCCGCACGCTGGCGGATCTGGGTGTTGAGGCGGCACCGCGTCCCGACGCGCCCGGTGTCTACGTGGGAGGTGCCAAGATTGCTTCCCTCGGCCTCAGGGTGCGGCGGGGGTGTTCGTTCCATGGCCTTGCATTGAACGTTGATATGGACATGGAGCCCTTCAGCCGAATCAACCCCTGCGGCTATGTCGGCATGCCCATGTGCCAGGTCCGGGATTATGTGCCGGGCGCCACGGTGGCCGACATCGAGCAGCGTCTGGTGGATCATCTGGTTGCAGGCCTCGGTTACCAGCAGGTGCTAGTGTCCCGTCTGGTTAATTCGCTGACCTACTGAGCCACTGAGAGCCTTGAGAGCAAGGCGCGATGGCGAAGGTTTGGTGGTTCCAAATCGAGTCAGAGCAACGCAGCTATCAAGGCTCTCAGTGGCTCCCGAAGGGCGCGGCGCTGGGGCCCCTGACCGGTGTTGCCAGCACTTGATGTGGAACCAC
>NZ_JAWOIS010000075.1:0-22416 GCF_046484525.1 Marinobacter sp. | reverse complement strand
GGCCCAAGCAGCGGGTCCTGTCCCAGCAGGGTCGTGCTTGCGGCATCGAAGTTCAACGTGCCGGTGGTTGAGTCCACGCCCACCAGCGAGAAATTCAAAATACGAAGTGGCACTGGGTCTGAAGGGCCTGAAGTTCGGACTTGTTCTGGATGACAAAGCCCTGGAGCAGGAAATCGGTATCTTCCCACGGCCGGTCCAACCGGATCACGTGCATACCGATTTCCAAGTCTGCAACGTTGATCCGGGTTTCAACGACTTCCTGGTGCCGTAGAGCCATGACGGAGTCCGCTTCTGATAGATTCCTTTTTATTGCATCATTCTGCCCCTGATTGTCCAAAAATTGCCCACCTAAAATGTAAACTCTGGTGAAATATCGGGTTTTCGAGACATGGTTGGCCGTCAGAGCGACATCAACCCACGGATCAGTGCCGCAGCTCCCGCTATTGCAGCGATCCCCAGGATGATCGGTCTCAATCCTTCAAAAGGCATGCGGTTGACCAGTTTTCCGGACATCAGGAAACCGATGAGCACGCCCGGGAACGTGGCCGCGAACAGTCCCAGCTCCCGAACACCCAGGTAACCGGACAGGGACAGGGCGGTCAGACTAAAGAAACTGGCGACGAGAAAGAACGCGGACATATTGGCCCGCACCAGCGGGCCTTTTTCATTCTGGTAGATCAGGGCGATCGGTGGCCCGCCGACGGCGGTAATGGTGCCCATATAGGTGGAAGCAGCACCGGCGATGGCGCTGTTGCGGGCATTTAGCCCGGGTTTGAGACCACCCACACTCAGGGCAACACCGGCCAGGATCAGGATGCCGAACACCAGTTCAAACCCCTTTGGGGAGATCAGTGCCAGGGTAATGCCTGCCAGAATCATGCCGACGAACCCTCCACCGATGGCAAAACGCACCTGCCGGACTTCCAGGGCACCGCGGTTACGGATCAGCATCAGGATGGTCAGCAGCGTGGCGTTCAGTACCAGCGGCGCAGGCAACAGGATCGGGCTGATGAGGAACAGCAGGGGCGCGGACAGGGTGCCAATACCATAGCCGGCAACCCCCTGAAGGCAGGCACCGGCGATAATGGCCAGGTTGGCCAGGACGAGCTGTACCACGGAAAGGTCAAACAAGCCTTTTCATCCTTCTGAACTTGATACACTTTGGGGCTCCACAGTCAAACCGGAGCAAACCCACGACATCATAGCCGACCGGTCAAACAGCCGTTACCCGACCGGTGGGGGGAAAATACTCAAGGTCTGTCGCCGGTAAGCCGTTAGTTCAGGCGCACTCACCATCCGCCTTGTGGTAGATTGATCGGCCGGATAATGAGGAACCTATGAAGGCAACCACACCCGAGACGACCAAGGGCGTTCTCTACGGCCTTGCGGCTTACACCATGTGGGGGAGTTTCCCCCTGTATTTCGCCCTGTTCGAGGGGGTGCCGGCGTGGGAGGTCCTGATCCACCGGGTGATATGGTCCTGCCTGTTCCTCGCCATCGTGATCACCCTCATGCAGCGCTGGCAACCGGTCAGATCGGCCCTGGCAAGACCCCGAAAACTGGGCTTTGTACTCGGCTGTGCCGTGTTCATTGCGCTGAACTGGGGCGTGTATATCTACGCGGTGGAAACCCACCATGTGCTCCAGGCCAGCCTTGGCTACTTCCTCACGCCCCTGGTGAATGTTGCCATGGGGATGCTGATTCTGCGGGAGACGATTACCCGCCTCCAGGCCATCGCGGTGGTTCTGGCCGCAGTGGCCATCCTGTACCAGTTGTTCCTGCTGGGCATCGTGCCCTGGATCACCCTGGTACTGGCCTTCAGCTTCGGCACTTATGGTTTGTTCCGCAAGAAAGTGGAACTGGATGGACTCTCGGGTCTGTTTGTGGAGACCCTCCTGCTGCTGCCCGTCGGACTGCTCACCTGGGCTTGGCTCGGTGCCGAGGGGTTGTCCCATTTCTCCGACAGTACCGGCATGATGCTGTTGTTACTGTCTTCTGGTATCGTCACCGCGATCCCGCTGCTGGCGTTCGCCGGTGCCGCCCGCCGTCTGCGGCTGGCGACGGTGGGATTCCTCATGTACATCAACCCGACCATCCAGTTCCTCATTGCCCTGTTTGTGTTCGAGGAGTCCCTGAGTGGTGAGAAGCTGGCAAGTTTTGTCATGATCTGGGTGGCGCTGGCTATCTATTCCTGGTCGGCCTGGAATGGGAGGAAAGCACCGCAATGAAACAGCCCATCACCGGTTATCACAGGGACGAAGAGAACCACTGGGTCGCCCAGCTTGCTTGCGGCCATAACCAACATGTCCGCCATGACCCGCCCTGGGTGAACCGTCCATGGGTCACTGCCGAGGAGGGCCGCCGCTCCATGCTGGGTTTCGAACTGGAGTGCAAGAAATGCGATCAGGGCGCGCCGTCGGACAAGCAGCCCTGATTCCGGAAACCGGTCAGTCAGCCTGCGTCGCGCTCTGCGCAGGCGTATTTGCGCTCTTAGCGTCGGTCAGCCCAGAGTTCGTAAATGGGTGAGGCAATCTGATAGATCCCCGGCCAGAGCAGGGGCTTGAAGAGAAAGCCGAACGGAGTGTGGGACCAGGCACGGACGGTCGCACGAAGGCCGGTGACCCATTCGCCGGTCCAGGTCATCAGGTGCAGCCGGCGTAGCAGCATTTCGTGGGGCGGCGGGATCAGGCTGCCATTTCGCTGCTGGTGGATATTCGCCAGAACCAGGTTGCCTTTGTTCAAGCGCCTCAGCGCCCGAACCTCCCGGGCGCACAGTGGGCACTGACCATCGTGGAAGAGAGTGTCATACCGGGGCTCCATCGAGTCCTCCTAACGCAAGTATCTGGCGTCGGGCGTCCGCTTTCTGCTGTTCCAGTCTCTCCTTCAGACCGTCGACAGCCCCCGGCAGCGTTTCCGGTGCCCGGGCTCTGAAGGCTTTGATCAGCTCGACCTGCACGTGCAGGTCCTGGAACCGGCCATAGAGTTCCTGCCGATATTTCAGGGCCTTGAGTGGCCGTTTCCAGCCTTTGGCATCCAGCTCCATCAGGTAGCGGATGCGCTTGAGCAGCTTCCTGAGCCGGTGAATGTCGTCATCCGGTGAGTTATGGAGCAGCTCGGCGGTGCGCCTGTTGAACTCCTTTATACGGTTCTCTGCCGCCTTTCGGATATCTTTTGGTGTCAGCCGGCCTGCCAGCTTCCGGAACTGGCGGGAATGAATCTGATTGTCCCAGTCGTGCATGGTGTCCCGGTAGCGCTTGCTCTTCATTTGCCTGGCGAGGGCATTGCGCTCCTGGTCGGCCTCGGCTTCTGCCCAGGTACCGAGAGCGGTTTGCAGCTCGCTGTTGTGTTCGCAGAGGACGGGCAGGTCCTGCAGGAACACGTGCAGATCTCGGAGTCGGCTGGTGGCACGGGCGTGGCGTTTGAGTTGTTTGAGCGGCTGATCCAGGGATTTATCGCCGGTGACTTCTTCCACCGATTCGGCAATGGCCCGGCTGCGCCGGATGGCAATCCGGAATTGGTGCAGGAACTCGTCATCCAGCCCCACTTTGACCCCCGATTCCAGCTGGCGCACTCGCTGGAGCTGATGTGACAGCGCTGCGGGAATGTCGCGGCCGGGCTCGTCGCCGGTGGTCCTGGCCCATTTTTTCTGCTTGTGGGCAAACTGTTGATAGCTGAACTCTCTGGGTGTGAGAAAGGCTTCGATCCGGCCCTTCCCGGCAGCCACCTTATGCCAGGGCTTGTCCGGCAACCGGATATGCACAAAGCTGGCCGTTGGCAGGTTGGCCGGTGGGTGTTTGAGCAGCTGTTCGGCCAGTTCCTGCAGGGCCGGGTTGTGGCCGATGATGGTTACTGTTTCTTCTCCATCATTGAGTGCTTTGAGCCAGTGCAGGAGCCGGCGATAGTCAAAGGTGTAAAGCTCCGGGGTGAGATGAATCCGGTTGTCGGGGAATCCCTTCGGAAGGGCGCCTGCCAGCGTCTGCTTTGCCCTGACCGCGTCGCTGGAATGAATGGTACCTCCGAAGGCGCCGCTGCGGGCCAGTGCCCGGCCCAGAGGGGCGAGCTGGCTCTCGCCCCGGCTGTTGAGCGGACGTTGGCGGTCGCTGAGGGCTTCATCGGACCAGCTCGATTTGGCATGGCGTACGAGGAACAGGTGCTTCATGGAACCTTCGAATCAACGGAGTTTGATAATAGCGTAGTGCCTGTGTGGCATGCTGTCGCAGAGCCCGCCGTTGATTTATGACAAACATTGGCTCAAGGCCGTTAGCGGGCTATGATGGATATGGACCCGAAATACCTATTCATACCTATAAAAAAACGGAAGCCAACATCATGAATTTACGCAAGTCTTTCTTTGCCGCGGTAGCTGTTGCGGCATCGGCGTTCAGCATGTCCGCGCTGGCACAGGAAACCTATACCCTGAGCCTGGCCCAGACCTGGGGACCTAACTCGCCGATCCTGGGGGAAACCACGGAACATTTTGCCAAAATGGCAGAAGAGATGTCCGATGGCAGGCTGAAAGTGCGGGTGGATGCCGCTAACAAGCACAAGGCACCTTTCGGCATTTTTGACCTGGTACGCACCGGTCAGTACGACATGGGACACACTGCCTCGTATTATTACAAGGGCACCATTCCCAATGCCATGTACTTCACCACCATTCCGTTCGGCCTGATTGCCCCGGAAATGTACGCCTGGTTCTACCACGGTGGTGGCATGGAACTCATGCAGAAGGTCTACGAGCCGCACGGTCTGCTGTCCTTCCCGGGCGGTAATACCGGTAACCAGATGGGTGGTTGGTTCCGCAAGGAAATCAACTCCGTGGAAGATCTTCAGGGCCTGAAGATGCGTACCCCGGGCTTTGCCGGCGAAGTTATGTCCGAGCTGGGTGTGGCGGTCACCAACCTGCCGCCGGGAGAGCTGTATACCGCTCTTGAACGTGGCACCATTGACGCCCTTGAGTGGGTGGGCCCGGCCCTCGATTTCCCCATGGGCTTCCACCAGATCGCCAAGTACTACTACTCCGGCTGGCAGGAGCCTGGCGCCGAGGTACAGTTCCTGATCAACCAGAAGACCTGGGACAAGCTGCCGGCAGATCTGCAGGAGGTCCTCCGGGTCGCCATGCGCACGGCCGCTTACGACATGTACATCCAGAGCGTGCATGAGAGCGGTGTTGCCTGGAGCAAGATGAAGGAAGACTACCCGGATGTGACCCACAAGGTGTTCCCGCCGGAGGTTATCGAGGCGTTGCGCGAAACCACTGACCGCCTGCTCGCGGAAGCGGCAGAGAAGGATCCGCTGGCCAAGGAAATTATCACCTCCCAGCGCGACTACCTGAAGCAGGTCCGCCCCTGGATCAACATCTCGGACAAGGCCTACCTGAACAGTGTTGCCGGCGAGTGATCGCCAAAAACGGTTAAGGCCCTGAAAACAAGGGGCGTCGGGGTTTCGGATTACCCCGGCGCCCCTTTTTGTTTGCTACGCTTTCTGGAAAAATAGCAGGCTCACTTTCCAGGCAGGGCCGATGAAAAAGACCCTGCTTTCTCTGAGTAATCTCACCAAACAGTTTGATGGAAAAACCGTTCTGGATTCCCTGAACCTGGACATCTACGACGGGGAATTCATTACCCTCCTTGGTCCTTCAGGCTGTGGTAAAACCACCTTGCTGCGTTTGATGGCGGGCTTCGAACTCCCGATGCCGGCACCATTACCCTGTCCGGGGAAGACCTGACCGGCACCCCGCCGGAACACCGCCCCCTGAATACCGTTTTCCAGCATTACGCGCTATTCCCGCATATGTCGGTTTTCGACAACGTCGCGTACGGCCTGAAAATGGAAAAGCGGCCTAAGGAGGAAATTCGCGAGCGGGTCGAGGAGACACTGGCGATGGTGCAGTTGCAGGATTACATGCGTCGCAAGCCCCATCAGCTGTCCGGCGGCCAGCAACAGCGTGTGGCCATTGCCCGGGCGGTGGTGAAACGCCCGCGACTGTTGCTGCTGGATGAGCCGCTCTCGGCTCTCGATTACAAGTTACGGCGCACGATGCAGGTGGAGCTGAAGCGCTTGCAGCGGGAGCTGGGCATAACCTTCGTGTTTGTCACCCATGACCAGGAAGAGGCGTTGTCCATGTCCGACCGGGTGGTAGTGCTCAAGGATGGCCTGGTCCAGCAACTGGGCACGCCGAGGGAAGTGTACGAGCGCCCGGCCAACCTGTTTACCGCGCGCTTCGTCGGTGAAACCAATTTCTTTCCGGGTGAAGTGGAGTCGATCCATGACGGCTCCATCACCGTGGATGTGTTCGGCCTGAAACGGGCCCTGCGGCGCCCTGATTTCCCTGTGCGGGAAGGGCAGCCGCTGCACGTGCTTTTGCGCCCCGAGGACATTCGGGTGCTCGACCCGGCCGATGAGCAGGGTGTGGCCGGGAAGATCGTCGAGCGTAACTACAAGGGCAGCACCCTTGACTCGGTGATCCACCTGGAAGACGGGACACTATCATTACCCAGCAGCCGTTCAGGACGGCGGTGCTGGTGCTGGCGTGGGGCTGGTTGCTGTTCCTGGTGCTGGCGCCGAACCTGCTGGTGGTGGGTGCCAGTGTGATGACCCGGGATCCGGGTACGTTCATCTCACTGCCCCTGAACCTGGGTGCCTATCGACAGCTTTTCGACCCGCTGTACCTCAAGGTATTCCTGCATTCCCTCTATATGGCGGCGATGACGGCCCTGGTCTGCCTGCTGATCGGCTATCCCTTTGCCTGGGCCCTGTCGAAACTGGGCAAGCAGCGTCAGTTGCTGCTGATATTCCTGCTGATCGTGCCGTTCTGGACCAACTCGCTGGTGCGCACTTACGCCCTCAAGATGCTGCTGGCCTCCCATGACCTCGGCGCCGGCCGCTTCGCCACATTTATCCACGTAATCGTGCCCCTGACCCTGCCGGGCGTTCTGGCCGGTGTAATGCTGGTGCTGTTGCCCGCCATGGGCCTTTTCTTTGTGCCCGACATCCTTGGTGGTTCCCGTAACCTGCTGGTGGGTAACGTCATCAAAAACCATTTCCTGGATGCCCGGAACTGGCCGTTCGGCGCGGCTGCCAGCATTGTGCTGACTGTCACAATGGCCATCCTCATGCTGGCTCACCGCCTGAGCAAGCAGGGCATCGGTGAGGAGGGCACGGGATGACCCGGTGGTTGCCAAGAGCCTATCTGGTACTGGTTTATCTGCTGTTGTACGTCCCCATTGGCGTGCTCGTGTTGTTCTCGTTCAATGACTCCCGTAGCGGCTATACCTGGGGCGGTCTGAGTTTTCGCTGGTACCAGTCCCTGTTCAACAACAACGCCATGGTGGAGGCCATGTGGAACTCCCTGTGGCTGGCGCTTTCGGCCGCTACCGTCTCCACCATTATCGGGGCACTGACGGCCATGGCCCTGCACCGTTACCGGTTCCGGGGCAAGAAAGTGCTCAACCGGATGCTGTTCGTGGTGATGATGTCGCCCGAGATCGTCCTCGCCATCTCGCTGCTGGCGCTGTTCCTGCTGGTGGGCATCCAGCTCGGTTATGTCTCCCTGCTACTGGCCCATGTCACCTTCTGTCTGCCGTTCGTGGTGATTACTGTCATGGCCCGGCTGAGCGGCTTTGACGAGAGTCTGCCCGAGGCGGCCCGGGATCTCGGCGCCTCCGATTTCACCATGACCCGGACGGTACTGATTCCGGTCATCATGCCGGCGTTACTGGCGGGCTGGCTCCTGGGGTTTACACTGTCACTGGACGATGTGGTGGTCAGCACCTTTGTCAGTGGTCCCAGTTATGAAATTCTGCCCCTGCGCATCTACTCGATGGTGCGGGTGGGACTCAAGCCTGAGGTGAATGCCCTGGGTACGCTGTTGCTGGTGTTTTCACTGGTTATGCTGATGTTGTCGCAATGGATTCTTACAAGGAGCAAACGATGAAGAAACTCGCACTGGTCGGCCTGCTGGCTGTAGGCCTGACTGGCTGCAGTTCCGAGGAACCGAAGGTTCTCAACCTGTATAACTGGTCCGAATACATGCCGCAGGAAGTGCTGACGCGCTTTGAGGAAGAGACCGGCATCCAGGTGGTTTACACCAGCTACGACAGCAACGAAGCGATGTACGCCAAGCTCAAGCTGCTGGACGACAGTGCCGCCTATGACCTGGCCGTGCCCTCCACCTATTACGTGAGCAAGATGCGCCAGGAAGACCTGCTGATGCCCATTGATCGCAGCAAGATCGAGGGTTTTGACAACCTCGATCCGGACCTGGTCAACCTGGACATTGACCCGGACAACAAATTCAGCATTCCCTACCTGTGGGGCACCACCGGCCTGGCTGTGGACACTGCGGATATCGAAGGCGAGCCGGTTACCGCCTGGGAAGACCTTTGGGACGAGCGTTTCGAAGGTCGGGTGATGCTCACCAATGACATGCGGGAAGTCTTCCATGTCGGCCTGCGGGTACTGGGCTACTCCGGTAACAGCACCGATCCGGGGCAGATCGAGGAAGCCTACGAGAAGCTCACCGAACTGATGCCATCCGTCCGCACCTTCAACTCCGATGCACCCCGGGTGCCCTACCTGGAAGGCGAGACTGATGTCGGCATGATCTGGAATGGCGAAGCAGTGATGGCTGAGGAAACCATGCCGTCACTGGAATACGTCTACCCGGAAGAGGGCATCATTGCCTGGCTGGACAGCTTCGTGATTCCCAAGAACGCCAAAAACCCCGAAGCCGCCCACCAGTTTATCAGCTTTGTGCTGCAGCCGGAGATCTCCGCGCTGATCAGCGAGGAGATCGGTTACGCCACTCCGAACCTGGCTGCCCGGGAAATGTTGCCGGATGAAGTGGTCAACAACCGCGCCAGCTATCCGACGCCTGAGGACATGACCAACGCTGAATTCCAGGTGGATATCGGAGACGAGGCGCTGCAGGTGTATGCCAAGTACTGGGAGATGCTGAAGTCCGGCCGCTGATCCCGACCGCGCCCGGTCGATTGTCTGAAAACGGAGGCCTCGGCCTCCGTTTTTTGTGAACGGGGTTTCACAAAACTGACATACATGGTCTATACCTTCCTGATAACAACTGGTTAGCAAACCTGTTACCTACCGATATCAGGAGATACAAAGATCATGGGATCGCGCACCGCAAGGACATCCGTAATACTTGGCTCCACCTTCCTCGCTGCTATCTGTTTTTCCGGCAGCCTGTTCGCTGAAGAGTTGCGACTGATTACCTGGGGCGGCTATGCCCCGGATGAGGTGGTGGCCCAGTTCGAGAAAGAGACCGGTATCAATGTGAAGGTCACCCTCTCCAATAATGAGGACATGATCTCCAAACTGCGCGCCACCGGCGGTGCCGGCTTTGATCTGGCCCAGCCCAGCCAGGACCGGATCATCGGCGTGCAGCGCCAGTTCAATATCTACAAGCCCATCGATTTCAGCCGCGTCAACACCGATCAGCTGCAGCCGTCCATGGTCAAGGCGACCCAGGACTCCACCGAGTTTGATGGCAAATTCTACGGCGTGCCCTCGGTCTGGGGCACCAGTGGCCTGATCGTCCACAGTTCTGTGGCGGATACGGTCACCGACTACACCGATCTGTGCGACCCGGCGGTGGCCGGAAAGGTCAGTTACCGTCTTAAGCGCCCGACCCTGATGGGTTTTGCCTTTGCCATGGGCATGGACCCCTTCGCGGCCTATAACGACCGTGACGAGTACGAGTCGATCCTGGCGAAAGTGGAAGACAAGCTGATCGACTGCAAAAGTAACGTGAAGACCTACTGGACCGGTGGCGACCAGCTGCTGGCGTTGCTGCGTACCGGTGAAGTGACCGCTGCCATGGCCTGGGATGCCGGCGGCTGGAAACTGAACGCGGAGAACCCGGAGATCCGTTTCGTGGCCCCAGACTCCGGTGCCTTGGGCTGGATCGATACGTTTGCCATTCCCCGTCGCAGTGAAAATGAGGACGCCGCCTACAAGTGGATCAACTTCGTGATGCAGCCCGAGATTGCCGCCCGAATCACTAACGCCTCGGGCAATTTCACCGCCTCCAGGGGCGCGGACGAGTTTGTCCGGGCGGAGCTGCGGGACGCCTACCGGGCCAGCTTCAGTGACCGGGCGATCAACAACATCAAGTGGTATCCGCCGGTACCCCCCGGACTGGAAACCATCGAAGGGCAGGTGCTGGACCGCGTTCAGGCAGCGAACTGATCTCCATGGGGACAGAGTCTGACTTGTTCTGCTCGAACCTGGTCCGCCGCTTTGGCAGTAATGCCGCAGTGGACCATGTCTCTCTCGACGTACCTGCAGGTACGTTTTTCTCGATTCTGGGCCCCTCGGGCTGCGGCAAGACCACACTGCTGCGGTTGCTGGCGGGTTTCGACCGTCCGGATGAAGGGGATATCCACATTCGCGGCTCACGCATGAACGAGGTGCCGCCGAACCGGCGCCCGGTCAACATGGTGTTCCAGCACCTGGCCCTGTTCCCGACGATGTCGGTGGGAGACAACATAGGCTATGGCCTGAAGCGTCAGAAAGTGCCAGCCGTGGAGCGCCGAACGCGGATCGCCCGGGTACTGGAACAGGTGGGCCTGCCCGGCATGGAAAACCGGAATCCCGGCGAGCTTTCCGGGGGGCAGCGCCAACGCGTGGCCCTGGCCCGCTGCCTGGTGCTGGAGCCGACCCTGTTGTTACTCGACGAGCCCCTCGGGGCTCTGGATCTGAAGCTGCGGGAGCAGATGAAGATCGAACTCAAGCATCTGCAGAAGGCATTCGGCACCACCTTCGTGTACATCACCCACGACCAGTCCGAGGCCATGGTGATGTCGGACCAGGTGGCCGTGATGAAGGACGGCCGGTTTGATCAGGTGGCACCGCCGGAAGAGCTTTACCGAGAACCGGCCACGCCTTTTGTGGCCGGATTTGTCGGTGATAACAATCGTCTCACCGGGGAACTGATGGCCGTCCAGGAAGGGCTGGCGGAACTTAGGCTGGATGATGGCAGTCTGGTCCGCGGCCGGATCGCTCAGGCCGCGCCGCCAATCGGTGAGCGGGTGGACCTGTTTATTCGCCCGGAATCCCTGGTGCTGGGAGGCGATGCGCTGAGGCCCGATTACTCGGCTCTCAGGGCTTCGGTGACCGCCACCCTCTTTGACGGTGCCAACAGTCGTCTTGAGGCCGACAGCGTTGGCCAGACCCTGTATGCCCGGTTGCCCCAGGACGGCTCGGCGCCCCGTTTGCGGGAAGGTGCCAGCGTCCAGTTGGCCTGGGATCCGATGCTGGCAAGAGTATTTGCTCCGGGGGCCGCATGAACGCCAGTGCCGGTCGCCTGTCCCTGTGGCTGCTGCTCACACCTTTCCTGCTGTGGATTGCGCTGCTGGTGCTGGTGCCACACCTGCAGATGCTGCGGGTCTCCTTCCAGGTCAGGGAGAGTTGGGACACCCTGGCATGGGGGCTTGAGCAATATCAGAACTTCTTTACCGAGTCCTATTACTGGCGCACCTTTCTCCGTACCGGGGTGATGTCACTTTTCACCACGTTTCTGACACTGCTGATTGCCTTCCCCATTGCCTGGTACATCGCGAGGCTGGCGCGGGGGCGTGCCAAGGGGCTGTTGTTTCTGGCGTGTCTGGTGCCTTTCTGGGCCAGTGAGCTGGTGCGCACCTATGGCTGGATGATCCTGTTGCGGGAGAGTGGCCTGTTCAGTTCCTGGTTACAGACTCTGGGCTGGGCTGATGGTCCGGTGGAAATGCTCTATAACGACGTGGCAGTGATCATCGGCCTGGTCTACAACGGCCTGCTGTTCATGGTGGTGCCGCTGGTCACCACCCTGGACGGGATGGACGAGAATTTGGTGGAGGCCGGTTATGACCTCGGAGGCAACCACCTGACGGTGCTTCGTGAGGTGGTGGTGCCCTGGGCCATGCCCGGCATCGTGTCCGGCTGCATCGTGGTGTTCATGCTGACCCTCGGCAGTTACCTCACGCCTGTCCTCATGGGCGGCAAGGACAGCGCGTGGTTCACCGAGCAGATCTTCACACAGTTCATTACCCGGTTTAACTGGGAGCAGGGTGCAGCCCTCGGTGTGTTGCTGCTGGTGCTATCGTCGCTGATCGTCTGGCTGGGGCTGAAAATCTCCGGCCAGTCCCTGCGCAAGGTCATGGGGTGAGACCATGATCCGGTCCGTTCCCCGCTCGCGTTGGTTCGATGGCCTGTATCTGGCCTACCTGGTGGCGTTCTTTGTCTACCTGGCCCTGCCATTGGCGGTGACGGCGGTGTTTGCGTTCAATGACGCCCCGTTCCCGTCCCTGCCCTGGAAGGGCTTTACCCTGGATTGGTACCTGGCGGATGGTTCGGCGGGTCGCACCGGACTGTTCCATGATGACACCCTGTTGTCCGCGCTCTGGGTGAGTACCAAAATCGCCTTCTGGGTGACAGTGGCCAGCGTTGCCCTGGGATGCGTCAATGCTGTGCTGTTCGAGCGCCTGGAATTCCGCGGCAAGGAATTCCTGTACCTGCTGATGTTGCTGCCGCTGGTGATCCCGGGGGTGATTCTGGGGGTGTCGATCCTGGTGTTCTACAGCGGCATGGCTAACGATGCCTCCCGGCTCTGGGGTGTCGAGCTGGATGCCTTCCGGCCCGGGATGACGCTGGTGGTGATGGGCCAGGTGACCTTCATTGCAACACTCGCCACCCTGGTGATTGCTGCCCGCCTGCGCAAGTTTGACCGCCAACTGGAAGAGGCGGCGCTGAACCTGGGTGCCACACCCGTGGTGGCCTGGTTTACGGTCACGCTGCCGTGGCTGCTGCCATCCATCTTCGGCGCCGCCGCCATGGCGTTCCTGATGTCCTTTGAGAACTTCAACACGACGGTGATGCTCACCGGTAGTGACACCCCACTGACCGTTGCCCTGTTCAATCGCTTGCGAGAGGGTTCCACGCCTGTCCTGAACGCAGTGGCGCTATTGCTGATGGTGGGGTCGGCGTTGCTGGCGGTAATCGCTATGGGGAGGTCCCGGGATAACACCTGAGAGTGTTATCCCGGACAGGACGGTCAGACAACAAGAACCGGACACTTGGCGTGAGAGGCCACCCGGTGAGAGACACTGCCCAGGAACATGCCGTCCTTGTCGCTGTTGGTACCCTTGGTGCCCACTACAATCAGGTCGGCTTCCTTGTCCTGGGCGAACTTGACGATCACCCGGGATGGCCGTCCGGCTTTCACAAAGCCCCGGACCTTGGTGGCGCCATGTTCCTTCGCCAGCTCCTTGGCATGGTTCACCACTTCTTTCGCATACTCCGAGAGCACCTTGTCCGGGATGTCCATGCCGGCCGGGCGACCGATCGACAGTGACGCCTCGAACAGGCTGTGGTGCTTGTACACGCAGAGGATGTAGATCTCGGCCTCGGGAATCAGTCTCTGGAGATCGATGGCTTTGTCCAGCGCCTTCAGCGACGTCTTGGAGCCGTCCACCGCGACCAGGATTCTTTCGAACATGAGTGTCTCCTTAAGGACCCTTGAGTCTCTCCATTAATCCCTGAATGCCACGTCCCGCAGGAACAGGGCGATGTCCGGGAAGGCGATTATCAGACCTGCGGCCGCCACCAGCATGAAGATGAACGGCGGAGTTCCCCGAATCACCTCAAGGTAAGGCCGTTTGAAGATCGCGATGGCCGTGAAGATATCGCAGCCAAAGGGTGGTGTTGCTGAGCCGATAGCCACCTGGAGTGTAATCAGTACACCCACCAGAACCGGATCCAACCCGGTTGATTCGATGGCCGGGGCAAAAATCGGAGTCAGCACCAGGATCACCACAATCGGATCCACGAACATACAGGCAATGAAGAACGCAACACAGATGGCGATCAACACGCCAACCGGGCCGGCTTCATTGACGCCAACCGCTTCCAGGATGGTCTGCGGGATCTGGGCAAAGGAAATGATCCAGGAGAAGCCGTTACCGACCGCGACCAGGATGAAGACCACCGCGGTGATCAGGCCAGTGGACTTGGCGATGCGCCATATATCGGGCAGTTTCAACGAACGGAAGACCATGAACTCCAGCAGGAAGGCATAGAGCACGCACACTGCAGCCGCTTCGGTGGGGCTGAAGATGCCGCCGTAGATACCGCCAACAATGATGACCGGGAACATCAGGGGCCAGGAAGCATCTCGTACAGACATTGCCCTCTGTTTCCAGGTTGCCCTTTCTTCGGTTGGCACATTGTTCTTGTAGGCATAGATCAGGCAATAGATCGAGAACATGAACAGGATCAGGATGCCCGGACCGATGCCGGCAATGAACAACTCGGCAATGGAGGTTTCGGAGATAACCCCGTAGATGATCATCCCGATACTCGGGGGGATCAGGAATGCGATGTCACTGGCGTTGATGATCAGGGCCAGGGTAAACGGGTCGGAATAACCGGCCTTGAGCATCTTGGGGCGCAGCGGGGAACCCACTGCCACTACGGTCGCCTGGGTGGAGCCGGAGACCGCGCCGAACAGCGTGCAGGAGGTGGCGGTACTGATCGCCAGTCCGCCCTTCACATGGCCGATGAAGGCCATGACCATGTTGATCAGCCGATCCGCGGACTGGCCGCGGGTCATGATATCCGCGGCCAGAATGAACATCGGTACTGCAATCAACGACGCCGGCCGGATGCCTCCCATCATCTGCTGGATGAAGGTGCCCATCTGGCTGAAGCCGTCAAACATCATCACAAAGCCGACCACCGCGCCGGTAATCAGCGGAACCATCATCGGGAAGCCCAGCAGCAATAACCCGATCATGATCACCATCATTATAGTTGCCACGATTTCTTATCCTTACCTGAGTTCAGCTACGGGGTTCATACTTCCGATTCGGTGTCGGCATAGCCATCAACGACGCCAGTGGAGAGGTAGACATCCTCGCTGGTGAAGTTCTTGATAGCGGTGAGGAAATACTGGACGCCGGTAATGGCAAAGCCAACCGGGGCCCAGATGTAGATCCACCAGATCTCGAACCCGAGGGCGGGCAAGATCCGCCCACGGTCGTAGAGAGTCTCGATGTAACCGTATGAGTGGTAGCAGAGGAAAAACATCACCATCGAGGTGAACAGGGCGATGATGATCATCAGTACCTTCCGTCCCTTGGTGGGGATCGCGTCGTAGACGGCGGACATGCGGATATGGCGACCATGGCGGGCCGCGTAGCCGATGCCGGCAAAGGTAATAAGGATAATGAGAATTCGGTTGATTTCCCCGGAGAAGAAAAGACCTTCGCCGAAGACATACCGTGCGATGACGTTCACGCAGGTATTGATGGCCATCAGGATAACGCCCAGAGCAAGCATGACCGCCTCAACCTTGCTTATCCAGACATCAATGGTTCCCAGAAACCCGGGCAGGCCAGACTCGTAGGAGCCGGTGTCATCTTCTAGATCCGGGGAATTCTCGGACATGGGTTGCGCTCCAGAACATTCTGC
This sequence comes from Marinobacter sp., assembly GCF_046484525.1. Classification (GTDB taxonomy): domain Bacteria; phylum Pseudomonadota; class Gammaproteobacteria; order Pseudomonadales; family Oleiphilaceae; genus Marinobacter. Next base: position 6,948 of record NZ_JAWOIS010000075.1, on the reverse strand, counting down.
TCCCGACCGGTAGGGGACGGCGGGGCGGGATTAAGACCGAGTCCCGCCGGCAGCAGCCGACGGGACTGTTTCTTTCAGATCAGTCGTTCTGAACTTCTTTCAGGTCTTCCTTGAACTGGTTCAGCAACTCTTTGCCGCTTTCGCCAGTCATTTCGATGAACTTCTCTTCTACCTGCGGCGCACGGGCCTTGAAGGCTTCGATCTGCTCATCGGTCAGGCGGGTAACGGTGACCTCGTCACTGTTGGCCTTGATTTTTTCCAGGGCTTCCTCGGCCAGACCATCGATGTGCACGATGATCTCTTCGAAGGCATAGTCCGCCGCATCCTGGACCAGCTTCTTGTCTTCGTCAGACAGGTCGCTGTAGAAATCCTGGTTCGCCATCATGGCTGTGGTGAACCAGCCGTGGCCGGTGAAGACCAGGTTGGGAGAGACTTCATACAGACCGCCGGACTCGATCCAGAAGATCGGATTTTCCTGACCCTGGATCATGTTGGTCTGCAGGGCGCCGTAGACCTCACCCCAGGGCAGTGGGGTCGGAGTTGCGCCGAAGGCGGAATAGGTTTCGGACAGAAGCGGGTTGGTCATGACCCGGATCTTCTTGTTGTTGAAGTCCGCAGGCTTGGTAACCGGCTCGTCGACAGTGACGACCATCTCGCCTTCCGGGTACATCTTCAGCAGTTCCAGGCCCTTCTCGGAGTAGAGCCTCGGGAAGTCTTCGTTGATCGCCTCACTTTCACGGAAGAACTCGATCACGGTACCCATGTCGGTGGGCATGAGATACGGGATGAAGAAGATCTGGGCTTCCGGGATCAGGGAGCCGGTGAAGCCGGGGGACTGGTTTACGAAGTTCAGGATACCGGCCTGGGTCTGCTCCATGATGTCGTCGGACTCGCCCAGCTCACCGAAGCGGTATACCTGCAGGGTATGGTCCGAGTTTTCTTCGATGTATTCCTTGAACTTGTAAGCGAATACGTCCTGAACGTCGCCTTCGTATTCCTCATGGGCATAGCGCCAGTTGGCGGCGTTTACGGCATTTGCCGCGGTCAGGCCGGCGAATGCCAGCGCTGAAATACCAGCCAGTTTCCTGAATTTACTCTTGCTGCTCATCGGGTTGTCTCCGCTCGTTATTTTACGTTTATCCATCGTTACGTTGATAAAGACTGGCAAAACAAAGAGGTTTTCGCAAGAAAATGGCGGAAATAAGCCAACATCGGATACAGGTTTTATCCGGATCGCAAGTGCATGAATTCAGGTTGGATTCAGTTCTGACAGGCAGGTTTCAACGAAGAGGGTGAATTCCCGCACCACTGTGTCGACACTGTTCTGGAGCCGGTGCCCGTCGGGCAGGACCAGGGTGGTGATCCGTTGCTCCCGGGCCAGTTCCAGGACGGGCATTACCGGTACCACATCGTCATCCCAGCCGTGGATGATTCGGGTGTGTCTAGCCTGAATGACGGGGCTGGACTGGGGGTAGCGGGGCAGTGCCAATGCCGGTGCCAGCAGGAAGCAGCCCAGCACCGGGGTCAGGGCACTGGTCTGGGCACAGACCCAGCCGCCCATGCTGGATCCGGCCAGGATCGTGCGCGCCGGATCTGCGTCAGCGCTTTCCATGGCTGTCTTCATCTGCTTTAGGCGGACGTCCGGTTCCTTGTTGCTACGATGATCAATGGCCTCGGCACGAACACCGGGGAAAGCTTCCGCCGCCTGTTTCATGGCCTGTATCTTGGTACTGCCGGGCCCGCTTTCCAGACCGTGGGACAGGAACAGGTGGATAGTCTCTCGGTGCATGTCGGTCTTCCTCCATGGAGTGTCGGAACTCTCAGTTGATCGAGGCGGTGCAATCCGTCCTCGGATCGCGGGTGGCCGCCAGAATGTCCAGGGCATGGCGGCGCTTCGCGGGATCGTAGATATCCACTGTGAACATCAGTTCTTCAACCTCGACCGTCGACAACAGGTTGTCGATTTGCGGGCGAATTGTAGTGGCATCTCCCAGCAGTTGCAGGCCGAGGAAGTCCCGGACACTGGTCTCTTCGCCGGCATTCCACAGGCCATCCATGGTTTCCACCGGAGGCTTCATCCACAGCGGCTGGCCCCGGAACAGCGCCAGGATTCTCTGGTAGCCGGTGGTGGCCAAAAAGCGTGCCTCTTCCACGGAATCCGCGGGTACGGCCGGTACGGCGAGCATGGCATAGGGCTCAGCAAGCTGCTCTGAAGGCTGGAAATTGTCTCGGTAGACCCTCAATGCCTCCCGGTATAGCCGCGGAGCAAAATGACCGGCAAAAGCGTAAGGCAGACCGCGCATGGCAGCCAGCTGGGCACTGTAAAGGCTGGAGCCGAGCAGCCAGATTGGCACCCTGGTGTCTGCGCCGGGAATTGCCTTGACCGGTTGGCCGGGCTGCAACGGCCCCAGCAGGGTTTGGAGCCGGACGACGTCTTCCGGGAACTGTTCGGCGCCCAGGCCGTCCCGGCGCAGTGCCCGCGCCGTTACCGGATCGGTGCCGGGCGCGCGACCCAGGCCCAGGTCGATCCGGCCCGGATACAGGGATTCGAGGGTGCCGAATTGTTCGGCAATCACCAGCGGCGGGTGGTTGGGCAGCATCACACCACCGGAGCCAACGCGGATGGTGGAGGTCTTGCCGGCAATGTGGCCAATCAGTACCGAGGTTGCCGAGCTGGAGATGCCTTCCATGTTGTGGTGTTCGGCCAGCCAGAACCGCCTGAACCCGAGTGTTTCGGCGTGTTGGGCATAGGCGACGCTGTTCGCCAGCGTGGTGCCCACGGAGTCGCCCTCGCGGACCGAGGCCAGTTCAAGCAGGGAATAGTCAGGGTGTTTGGACATGGTGCTCCTCAAAAGTCCAGAACGACGGGCGGGTTAAGGGGTTTATAGCTGCCAGTGCAGGTGCTGGCGTTGACGTGCAGGCAATTGCCGACCTGCTTCTGGCCATAGCTTTCATGGATGTGCCCGAAAATGTGGAGCCGGGGCGGCCGGGATTCAAGCACCCGGGCCAGTTCCTCGCAGCCCACGGACTGATCCCTCAGACCGCTGGGCACGGTGTCCAGGATGCCGGCAGCAGGACCATGGGTGATCAACACGTCCAGGTTGTCGGGAATTTGCTCCCAGCGTTCGGCCAGTTCGGGCCCCCGCTCAAGGTTGAACGCCCAGTTGAAGAATACCGGGGTCCAGGGGCTGCCCCAGAACGTCAGCCCTTCCAGCTCCAGGCCGCTGTCCTGCAGGTAATGGGCGTGGGTAAGCAGCACCCGGGACTCTTCCGGTTCATCCTGGAAACACCAGTCATGGTTGCCTGCAATCAGGATCTTGTGCCGATGGGGCAGGCTGCCGAACCAATCGTTCAGATCCTCAAGATCATCCAGCGTGCCCTGGCCCAGACAGTCACCGGCGTGGATCAACAGGTCGCCATCGGGCACTTTTACTTGGCGATGCATGCCGTGGGTGTCGGAAATACAGACAATTTTCATGGTGGTCTCCCATTGGCGGCCTGTCGGGGCGTATTGGACAACGATCTAAGATAGCATTTTCCCCCTGCCCAAACCCCATTGATCCAGGCGTGAGTGTGCGACTGATCCTGAGCCGGAAAGGCTTTGATTCCTCGGCCGGAGGCTGCCCCAGCCCGGTCCTCCCCGATGCTTCCCTGTGTGTCCTGCCAATCCCCGATTCCGTGTCACGAATCCGCTATGACGAGGTATCTTTCGGGGCACGTCGTCTCTGCACGTTGGCCAGGTGCTAACTGTGGATGAGCTGCCGCCGGAGGTTTTGCCCTGGGCGCGGTACCACCCGCACTTTCGCCGTGGACCGGATCCCGGTAATACCGTTTATGTTGCCTCCGGCCATTGGCGGCTGTCAGCATGTCGGCCGGCGTTGCCGGGGAGTGGCGTGTTCCGCAGGCTGGAAGACTGCTTGATGCTGACCGATCCTGAGGCCCGGCTGCCCACCCGATGGCGGTTGCCGGCCGGATTTTTCCCCTCTGCTGGCAAACCGGCGCTATGCTGGAAGATGTCGTCATGAGGAGATACACGTGAACGAACCGAGCAGCTACTACGAGAACGACACTACGTTGGCCCAGTACCTGGAATTCCACTTTGGTGAATCCTGGCACGGCGAGCCGAATTTCCCCCAGGAACTGGCGCGGCTGTGTTTCGACGCGATGGACGGTCGGGATCACGGCAAGGCCCTGGATCTGGGCTGCGCCTGCGGTCGGGCCACGTTCGAGTTAGCTACCCGCTTTGACCATGTCGACGGGATCGACTATTCCGAACGTTTTGTCGGCGCCGCATCGGAAATGGCAAAGCAGAGGCGGGTACGCTACGCCCGCCCGGAAGAGGGTGAGCTGGTGAGTTACCAGGAGCGCCGCCTGGCGTCCCTCGGATTGGAAGATACGGCCGGGAAGGTGAGCTTCCATCAGGGCGATGCCTGCGATCTCCATCCCCGATTCACCAGTTACGACCTGGTGCTGGCGGCCAACCTGATCGATCGTCTGTATCAGCCGTCGAGGTTCCTGACCACCATTCACGAGCGCATTACCGACAACGGCCTGCTGGTCATCGCCTCCCCATATACCTGGCTGGAGGAGTACACGCCCCGCGAAGACTGGGTTGGTGGTTTCCGGAAGGACGGCGAGGACTACACCACCTTTGACGGCCTGCGGGATATTCTGTCGCCGCATTTTCGGTTGCTGGTGGATTCCCACAGTGTGCCCTTCGTCATCCGCGAGACCCGGAACAAGTTCCAGCACAGTTTTTCGGAAGTGACGGTCTGGGAGAAACTCTGAACGTCAGCTTCGGGTAAGGCTGTCCCGGCGGATTGACCGCTCGAGACGACGGTGGCTTTCGCTGCGTTCGGACAGCACCTGCTGTACATACTGGATGTGGGTGCCGGCGAGTTCCCGGGCCTCATCCGCCCGCCCTTCCATGATGGCGCTGAACAGCAGCCGGTGCTGCTCCTTGAGCCCTTCCCGGGTTTCCGCTTCTCTTGCGTACATGCCGCCGATGTTGGTCACCACGCTGCTCTTGAGCATGTTGAACAGGGTGCGGATGGTATGCAACAGAATGACATTGTGGCTGGCCTCGGCGATGGCAAGGTGGAAGCGGGCATCCGCGGAGCCCTCGGCTTCCACATCCCGCTCGGAATCTTTCCCGTAGCATGCCTGGAGCTCTTCGTAGGCAGCCTGGAGATGTTCCCGGTCCACTTCGGTGGCTCGCTGGGCGGCGTAGTAGGCGCAATCCGCCTCCAGCGTGCGGCGGAACTCCAACAGGTCCCGCTGGGCCTCGGGACGGTCTTCCAGTAGCGAGATCAGCGGGTCACTGAAGCTGGAACCCAGGTTCTCGGTGACAAAGTTGCCGCCACCCTGACGACTGGTCAGCAGACCTCTGGCAGCCAGTTTCTGCACCGCCTCCCGAAGTGAGGGGCGTGAAACCCCGAACTGTTCGGCCAGCACCCGTTCCGGCGGCAGCCGCTCGCCCGGCTGCAGGGTTCCTTCCAGAATCATGGTTTCCAGCTGCTCGACGATGGTGTCGGCCAAGCGCCGGGGGGCAATGTGTCCGATGGCCATTGGGTGCACTACCTGAGGGCTTCGATGAATTTCAGATTGGTCTTACCAAAACAGGATACCCCGATTACCGGTTGATTTGACAGCAATCACCAATCGCAATTGGACCAATGTCGCGGGTAGTCGTTTTGACGGCAGTCCGCCCCTTCCCCTAACGTAAGCGCCCACCTCTTGTGAAATGGTAATACCAATTATCCACTAAAGATTCCAAAAACAAGGTTTGGAGAGTTGTATGTCGTCCGGATTGCTCGCCCTCTTGGCGTTTACGCCCATCCTCCTGGCCGGGATTCTGTTGCTGGGTCTTCGCTGGCCGGCCCGCCGTGCCATGCCACTGGTGTTCCTGGTCATGGCTCTGATTGCTTTTACCGGCTGGGACATGAGCTTCAACCGTATCCTTGCGTCCTCGCTGCAGGGCCTGGTGATCACCCTTGGTCTGCTGTGGATTATCTTTGGTGCCGTCCCGCTGCTGAATACCCTCAAACATTCCGGAGCCATTACCGCGATCCGTGCGGGTTTTACCAATATCAGCCCGGACCGTCGCGTGCAGGCGATCATCATCGTCTGGCTGTTTGGTTTGGACTTATTGAGATGAAACTGGAAGACCTCGCTGCCAAACCCATGAGCGGTTTCCGCGCCTGGCTGCCCTATGTGCTGGTGGGCGTGGTACTGGTGATCAGCCGGGTGATTCCGGAGGTCAAGGCGGCGTTTACCTCCGTTGGCGTGGGCTTCTCCAACATCCTGGGCGAGACCGGCATCAACGCCGGCGTGCAGCCGCTGTACCTGCCCGGCGGTATTCTGGCGATGGTGGTGATCGCCACCTTCTTTATCCATCGCATGCAGGTGCGTGAGCTGACTGCCGCCGGTAACATGGTGGCGATCCACAACGTGGTGGCCACACCTATGGTGAGGTTTATCCGGGGCCAATCGGCAAGATCATAACGCCACACATGGTTGGCTTACACCGGGTACCGGACCATCCCAGTGCCTCCTCGCTGTGCGGGGCCTGTGGTGAGGTCTGCCCGGTAAAGATCCCCATTCCGGAACTGCTCCAGCGCCTGCGCCAGGAAAACGTGAAAAGCCCGGCCGAAGGGCCGATGAAGGATGGGGGCGCCAAGTACTCCCGCAAGGAACGTCTGATCTGGCGCTTCTGGCAGAACCTCAATACCAGCCCGGTGTTCTACCGGCTGTTCCTGTGGGGCGCCACCCGGTTCTGCAAACTGACACCGAAAAACGTCGGTCCCTGGACCAACAACCACACCGCGCCGGTTCCGGCGAAACGTTCCCTGCATGATCTGGCCCGGGAGCACCTGGCCCGTAACGGAGGGCAGTAACATGAGCGCCCGCAGCAATATCCTGAACAAGCTTCGCACCGGCCTGGCCGGC
>NZ_JAWOIS010000067.1:0-33234 GCF_046484525.1 Marinobacter sp. | reverse complement strand
CGTCGCTGATCAGCGGGCCGAGCACGATCCAGATCGCGCGCCGCCAGCCGAATTGCAGCGTTTGGGTCAGGAGGAAGGTTTGCAGCGGGCCGGGCGTGATCCCGGCGGCATAGCCGTAGCTGATGCCCTGCAGCAGCATGGCGATCATGGGGGATACTCCTCTGGTGCGAATGTAGATGCCGGATGGCTGTGGGTCGCTGTCTGCAGCAACCGTTTATCCAAGCGACCGGATGACCTGCGCCGGGCTGCCCGCCGCGATCACGCCGGGGGGAATCGCCCCGGTGACCACGCTGCGCGCGCCGATCACGCTGCCCGCCCCGATGTGCGCGCCCTTCAGGATCAGGCATTCCATCCCGATGAACACATCGTCCTCGATCACGATCGGCGCGGTCGCCCCGGCGACACGGCGATTCAGTGACTTGATTCAACCCTTTACCGCACTGCCAGTTCCGGCAGTGCATTGCGACAAAAAACCCGGGCCGGAAGAGCTTGCGCCAGCGCCGGTGCGTCCGACAACAGCCATTGGTTAAATATTTGAATGCGCATACCCATGCGCATGAACTACGGTCATGTATTAAACAGTCACTTGGAGGCTCCAATGGCCGAACTCTACAACGCCGCCGCACCCAAAAAAGCTGCGAACCTCTCAATCAATAGCGATCTGCCGCGTAAGACCCGTGAACTGAACATTAACTTGTCTGCTACGCTGGAGCGAGCCCTGAAAGAAGAGCTTTCCAAACGCGAAGCAGAACAATGGGTTGAAGAAAATCGCGCGGCGATAAAAAGTTACAATGATTTTGTCGAACAACATGGATGCTTCGGCGACGAATTCAAGGAGTTTTGATGGCACAGCTCGATGTGTACCCCAACCCAAGCAAAACCAGCAAAGCCCACTACCCTTACCTTGTCGATATTCAGAGCAGCCTGCTGAGCGAACTGGCAACTCGCATCGTTATCCCTTTGGGAAAACGCTCTGCCTTTGGTGGCGGAGCCATGCAAGGACTCACGCCGGAAATCAGCTTTGCCGACCAGGAGCTTTTACTGTTAACCCCGCAAATTTCTCTGTGCCAGAAAAGCACCTCAAAAACCCGGTTGGCTCCCTCTCGCATTTCAAAGATCAGATTATTGGAGCTTTGGACCTGGCTATCACTGGCATTCAACGCCAGTGGTAACGGGCGCCAACGGAGCGCAGCGTCCTGATCTTGCACCTCTTTAGTGGGCGGTCATTTACCGAACACCGGACTCTCCCCACTCTAATGGGCACTCCTGGCCTATGATCACAGCATCGGAGGACGTGCCATGAGCAGCCAACGTTACACCCCAGAATTCAAGGACGAAGCGGTCCGACAAGTATTGGATCGGGGCTTTACGGTCGCCGAAGACGAGCCGGCAAAGGCAAAGAAACCGCTTCACTCCTCTTCGGTCCGGATTTTTCTTGCATCCGCATCAAATGTAGGGGTTTCGATGAATTGTTAGGCCTGCTTGAGGAATATCCGCGGCATCAGCGCGAACACGCCCCAGCCCAGATATTCGCGTGTGTACGCAGCATGGCGCTCAGGTTCCGAGACCAACTTGGATTGCACCTCTTGGGCCAATTCATCATCGGGATTGGCTTCAAGCCATCGGCGCATAGTGAGCCATTTGGCCGCCTCGTATCTGTCCCAACCGTCTTGATTAGCCAAAACCATTTCAACCACGTCGTAACCCAAGTGGCCGAAAGATGCGATCAGTTCCGGCAGTACAAGGAAGTCAGAGATTGCGTTCGCCAGACACCCCTTGGCAATATCTTCCGTTGATGGCAATTGTCGCCAGTAAGGCTCGCCGATAAGAATGATTCCGCCAGTGCGTAGGCTCCGCTCCAGAAGCTCAATCGTCCCCGCGACATTCCCACCGATCCAGGTAGCACCCACACAGGCCGCCACATCGACCTTTTCGTCCGAGACATAGCCTGCCGCATCGTCATGGATGAACTGGACTTGATGGTCCACGCGCAGTTCTTCGGCACGAAGTATAGCCTGCTCACTGAACAATTGGCTCATGTCGACACCAGTGCCAATGACACCGTAATCACGTGCCCATGTACACAGCATCTCTCCAGAGCCACTGCCAAGATCCAGAACTCGGGTACCCGGTTCCAGATGCAGGGCTGCACCAAGAGTGGCAAACTTTTCGGGTGTGAACGGGTTATGGATGCGGTGCGCACTTTCCATAATGTTGAATATGCGTGGGATGTCCATTGCGTTGATTTCCTTAAAGGTGCTAATGGGTTCGCTCCGCGCCTCGCATGTGCATCGGAAAAACATTCCAAATGAGCCAGCCGACGACCGCGGAGCCAGCGAACATCAGCGCGAGCACACGGACCAGGCCCCTGGCACCAGCGGTGCGCCACACGCCGACAGCGAAGGCAAACAGGAGCACAATGGACAGGCTGAACAGCGGCACGACCCAGCGATGGGTGGGCGAGCCGATCGCGAACAGCTCGCTGAAGGCCTGCCCACGGAGACTGTAGCCCGGATACAGGAAGCTTGCCAGGAGGTCGATGGCGATGTACGCGAGGCCGGACAGTATGCCGCACCACAACAGCAGCTTATTGGTGTTGGTGTCTACGTCCATCAAGCCTCTTGACGTGGGGAGTCATATCAACGCCCACAATCACGCGCTTGTCCCGTGGATTGCATTGTTAGGGGCGACCCAGTGCATCAAGGAAATCCTGCTCACCTTCGGCGCCCCACCATGGAACGGATACTTGCCCTCCAAGCTCACAAAGCTGGACCAGCAGAGCAATAAACGACTGGATCTCGTCTTTGCCCCACGGAGACCCCATCCTATAATCGAAGTCAAGGCTATCCTCATAAACAAACACTCCAAGATCCGGTATTGGAGTGGAAGAACCGGCTATGTTGGCAAGCACAACGTGAAATGCCTCCGCATCACCAGATGCTACAAGCACGGCATCCTCGTAGCCGAGAAATGGTTTCTCTACTTCCGAGGCCTTGATCCAGAGATAGCCTCCGTTGACCGTGACATTTCGCGCACCTCTGTCGTAGAGATGCTTGAAGGCTACAGGAACAACCGATGGGTCCGAGAAGCTAACTCGTACCTCGGGAAGCGAGCCGTCATCTGTCACAAAATACCTGGATAAGTCCATTTGACGCCTAATGAGGCTGTAGAAAAACTCGGTTCCGAGTCGTTCCCAGCGCCAGGTTCTTTAGATTTTTTTTCGCGGCCATCAACTTACCGATGATGCCCTTGGAATAAGCGACCAGGATGATCTTCAAGAGGATGGCCGGATCGTAGGCCAGCCGGCCGGTGTCTCCGTTGCGGTACTTCGGGTGGAACACTGACAGGTCCAACTTGTGCTCGATAAAGTAGTGCACCGCGTGCTCAAAGGTGCCGGGTTGAAGCTTTTCCTGATAGTTGATCACGACCATCGCATCCTGGTCGTAGTTGCAGTGCCTGAAGCGGGGCATGCCGACCTTCCGTTGACCTGTTTTCTGCATCCTATCAAAGCCAAGCGGTGATTTTTGGGAGTTTTTCTACTGCCCCAACGCTGTACCTTTGGCTCTTCTTCCCCGTAATCATCTTCGGCATCGTTCTTCTCCTGTTGAGAAGTTATCGATGCGTGTCTACTGAAGTGGGGGAAGTCCACGTTGGACTCGATCTGGTTGTTATGCTCAAACCTTCCAATCATCCCAGAAATCCCACCCGCCCCTTTCTTTAGGAGACAGGTCATCTTCGGTTTGATAGATATCTGCTATTTCGCTCACTGAAAACGGGAGCTCCTTATACCCTCTCATTGCAATAATGAAGCTGCAGTTGGAGAGCAGCACTTTGTGGAAAATTCTCCCATCGTTCAGCCGGACCGACACTTGGGTCGCCCCATTCGCGAACTCCGAAAGATGGGCGGCTTTCGCAATCAACTCCTTTGGCAGGGTGTACCGGAATTTCATTTTCTTCTATGCATAACGCTTGCAGCATGCGCACCGATGGAATGGAGCCAAAGGCGCAATGGAATGGGAGTCGCTGTGCCTGCGTTGGTTATACAATATTCAGTCCTTCCAAAAAATGTAGCGCTCCCCAACATGCTTTGAATTAAAAGTCTTCGTGAACTTTTGGACCCAACCGTTAACCTTGCGCGATCAACGACAGTCGTTATCCCATTCTTTCTGATACTCAACAGTTCGCTTGTCCACATAGCCCTGCCAGGTATTGTCGTCTATGTGCTCAATGGAGACCGCAACCTCAGAACTATTCTGAGGTCTAGCTTTCCTTTGAATCCCGGCCTGAACCTCAACAACATGATGACCCTCCTTTAGCTCTGGTATCATTGGCCAATACGCATCTTCGACGCCAGCATTTATGCTAGCTCTAAGATAGCCGGGCCGGGATCCGTCGTTAAAGTAACCAATATTGAATGTCAGGAGATGACATGTCTCTCGAACGAACTCAATTTTGGTGATTCGCGTGCCGCTCTCTGCTGAGTCGGCTTCTCCTCCCTGCCAAAGCACCGGGTCAGAGCAGCCAGTCAACAATAGCGCGATAGACAACAGTTTTAAGGTGGGTCTCACAATCTCTTCCCCTAACATATCGGTATCATTAACACCAGGAGTTCCCAGGCGCAGCATAAGCCATTGAGTATTAATGTTTTTGCGAGATCTTGTCGCGCACTTCTCAGTGCCTAGTGTCCCGTCTGGTTAATTCGCTGACCTACTGAGCCACTGAGAGCCTTGAGAGCAAGGCGCGATGGCGAAGGTTTGGTGGTTCCAAATCGAGTCAGCGCAACGCAGCTATCAAGGCTCTCAGTGGCTCCCGAAGGGCGCGGCGCTGGGGCCCCTGACCGATGTTGCCAGCACTTGATGTGGAACCACCACACCTGCGTACTGGCGCCTTGGCCAGGGTCCCCAGCGCCACGCAGTAGGTCAGCGAATTAACCAGACGGGACACTAGCGCCTGAAGCGGGTCTCCAGCACGACCGCTGAATTGGTGCGATCCACGCCCTCGAGATTTCCGATATCGTCAAGGACCTTGCTCAACTCCTCCAGGGACTGGGCCTGGACGATAGCAATGAGGTCGTACTCGCCACTGACCGAAAACAGTTGCACAACCTGACTGATGTCTTCCAGGGCCATGTTGGTGCGCGCCGTGAGCTTCTGTATCACCTTGATTGATACGTGTGCCTCCACCTGGTTGGCCAGGTACTCCCCCCCCAGTTCCACCGAATAGCCCCGGATAATGCCTGCTTTCTCGAGCCGGACCAGCCGGTTCTGGACCGTTGAACGGGAGACACCCAGCGATCTGGCCAGGTCGGTAATGCTGGTTCTGGCATCCTGCCGCAGCAGCATGAGCAACTTCTGATCCTGAGAGTTAATCATTTCGATAACTTTCTATGGCGTTTTGCCAGTATTGTAGACCAATTCGGTCAAATTGAAACTGCACACCGACAACACTCTTCCTCATACTGGCACCAAAATAACAGGGAACATTCGCCATGATCATCAGACCGGTTGCCGTAACAGACCTGGATACCCTCTACCGCATCGCCGATGAGTCCGGCCCCGGATTTACCTCCCTGATGCCGGATCGGGACGCACTGGCCCGCAAAATCGACCATGCCAGTGCCAGTTTCCGCCAGGATATCGATGCACCGGGCGATGAGCACTACCTGTTTGTCCTGGAGGACGAGGAAACCGGTGCAATCATGGGCACCACCGGCATCGAGGCTCGCACTGGCCATACACGCCCCCTGTACCACTTCCACCACAACACAGTGGTTCACCATTCCCGGGACCTGGGGCTGCGGCGCCAGGTGGAAACCCTGACCCGCTGCAGCCATTACAACGGCCACACGGAAATCTGCTCGCTCTATCTTCGCCCGGAATACCGCAGGGCCAATGCCGGCAAGCTGTTGTCACGGGTCCGGTTCCTGTTCATGGCACAGCACCCGGAACGCTTTGCCGATACGGTCATCGCTGAAATGCGGGGCGTCTCTGACCACGCTGGGCAGTCTCCCTTCTGGAACTGGCTCAGGCAGCACTTCGTTGATATGGAATTCACCTCAGCTACCAGCCTGGTAGGCTCCGGCTACACTGATTTCATCGAGGAGCTGATGCCGGCGGCACCGCTCTACACGCACCTGATGAGCGACGAGGCCCAATCGGTTATCGGCAAGGTTCACCCCCATACCCGCCCGGCCCTGGGAATGCTGGAGACCGAGGGTTTTCGTCATCGCGGTTTTGTCGACCTGTTCGATGCCGGGCCAACCGTGGAGTGTGGCCTGCGGGATATAGCCAGCGTAAGGCGTTCAGCTCAATGCTCCGCCCGGTTCGCTGGCGTTGCCACACCGGGACGCCCTTACCAGACTGCCGAGCCGGTTATAGTCGCCACGACTGGCGCAACGGATTTCCGGGCCACGGTGACCGATCAGGCATGGATCGATCCGGACGGCTCCGCGGTTACCCTGCCAGCCCACATCGGCAACCAGCTGGGCATCCGGGAACAGGCGACCGTCTGGCTACTGCCGCTGAAGGACGCCCGGGTCAGTTCGCGGAAACAACGGGGACATCCGGCAGCCATCCCCGCTGACGAACAAGTAGAAAGACACTATGCACACTGATTATCAATCCCTGTTCAGTGAACTCGGGGAGAACTACCGGGCCGTCACCCCCTCTGCAGAACGGATCCATCAGCTTTTGGCCGAGCGGGAATCAAGGCCGGTGGTCAACGACCATATCGCGCTGCGCACCTTCAATCTGGATCCCGTCGGGCTGGAGACACTGGCACGGCACTTCCTGAATCTCGGTTACGAAGCCTGCGGGGAGTACCACTTCGAGGCCAAGAAGCTCTATGCGCGCCATTTCGAACATCCGGACAAGCACGCACCCAAGGTGTTCATCTCGGAGTTGTTGGTGGACCAGTGTTCGCCGAGGCTCCAGGAAATCGTCCGGGAACTGGTCAATCAGGTCGACCCGGAAAGCACCACGGCAGATAACTTCCTGTATTCCGGCCGGCACTGGCAGGTCAGCCATGACACCTACCGGGCATTGCTGGAAGAGAGTGAATACGCAGCCTGGATGGCGGCCTGGGGCTACCGGGCCAATCATTTCACGGTCAGCATCAATGATCTGGACAGCATCCACAGCGTCGCCGAAATGAACCAGCTGCTCAAGGACAACGGCTTTAACGTCAACAGCAGTGGCGGCGAGGTGAAGGGCTCACCGGAGGATTTGCTGGAACAGTCATCCACCATGGCAGATCGGGTTGCGGTGCGGTTCTCGGACTGGGAGGCGACCATTCCCAGCTGTTTCTACGAATTCGCCCTGCGTTACCACAAACCCGATGGTGAACTGCACAGCGGCTTTGTCGCCGCCTCGGCTGACAAGGTTTTCGAGAGCACCCAAGCCGGTAGCTGATCGGGTGCCCTTCAGGACCACCCCTGCTCCCCGAGCAGAGGAACGAACCGGACGCCGCCAAGATTCTCGGTCCTGAATTCCTCCTCTGAAACCCGGGTTATCCGCATCAGTATCTGGGAGATGTGCTCCGAGCCCACCGGAATCACCAGGTGCCCGCCCACTGCCAGCTGATGCTTCAGTGCGTCAGGCACGGCGGGGGCTCCGGCGGCGACTGTGATGCCGTCAAACGGGGCCTCCTCCGGCCACCCCAGGGTGCCGTCGCCACAGCGTACCCGGACATTGTCGAACCCCTCCGCCGCAAGATTCTTCCGGGCCCGCTCCGCAAGCTCCGGAATCCGCTCGATACCGAACACCTCGGCGGCAATACAGGCCAGTACAGCAGCCGCATAGCCCGACCCCGTACCGATATCCAGCACCCGCTCACCACCCCGAAGCTCCAGGGCATCGGTCATCAGAGCGACAATATAGGGCTGGGAGATGGTCTGGCCTGCTCCGATCGGCAGCGGACCATCCTCGTAGGCGGCGTCCAGGAGGCTGTCCGGCACGAAGGCTTCCCGGTGCACCCGTCGCATGGCTTCCAACACCAGGGGATCATCAATGCCCCGGCTGAGGATCTGGTAGTCCACCATGGATTCCCGGCGTGATGTGAATCTGTCTTCAGCTGTCATTTTCAAACCTCCCCGGCCACTTACCGTCAGTTACAAGCAATAACCTTTTTACAACGGTGAAAGCCGAATTCCGTGTATACGTTTTAGTTCAGAACGTGCGGTTACAGCAACGGTAAGTCGCATCAACAACAAAAACACGGCAATGGAACAACCCCCCCGAATGACCATTGCCGGGGAGGAAAATATGTCTGCATCCGTCAATCACCTGGAGGAACGGACCCAGGATTCCAGTGAACTGGTCGAAGATATCCTGCAATCAGCCATCACCCTTGCCATGATGCTCCGGCATCGCGAAATGGCAGCCTGGCTGCGTACGGAATTCGATGGCTACCAGGACCTGGCTTCCGCTCCGCCCTACCGTCGGGACCTGATCGGGCATATTGTCGCCCGCTCGCCCCAGTATGGCTGGATTCCCGCACCATTGGAGGAAGACCAGAAGGCCGAATACGGCCACATGGACCTGACCGACGGCGTCAAGGCGCTGGAAAAGGTCTGCCTGAACTGCAAGAAAGGTGACGGCAACCGGATTCCCCTGGAGAAAGAGGCCATGGTTGCCCTGCAGAAGCAGATCAACCTGTCAGCGGAGCTGGCGATCAATGTCAGCCGGGATGTCTACTCTCGCGTACTGCGCACCATTCGCGCCGCCATCTACTTGTACACCCAGGCGCTGATGGCCGAGGGCATTGAAGGCGACCACAACCACTACAGCAAGGAAGAGCGGGCCAAGGTAGCCCATCTGGATGATCCTGAAGCGTTCTGGCGCAAGGCTATCAACGAGGTGGATAACCTGCCGATTCCAGATGTCCGCTCCGTAGGTTTTTTCGAGAAGGTCTTCGGTCGCGCGGGTTGAGGGGATTCCCTCAGCCCAGCACACTGAACATTCCAACACTGCTGACCACCAGCAGGACCACCCCCAGCACCCGGAAAAAAACCGGGGTTTCTGCCCTGAGCATGCGGTCGTGCACGTACAGTCCGATCACATGGCCGACTGATGCACAGGGCAGCAACCACAGGTGGTGGATGAGTTGCAGGTCCACGCCCGCCCAGACAAACGCAGCCATCTTGATCAGCACCAGGATGAACCAGAGCGCGAACAGGGTATCCCTGAGTTTTTCCTTTACCACGTGCTGCGCGGCAACGGCGATGATCAGCGGCGCCCCGATCAGGGACGTGCCGCTGATGTAGCCCCCCACCATCAGAAAAATCGCATCCACAGTCTTGCTGCCACTGCGAAATGGCTTGTTGATGATATAGGACACCGAATACAACGCCACGATCACAAAGATGATCGCGCTCAACACGTTACCCGGCATGGTGATCAGGCCGAACACCCCGATCAGCTTGGGCACGATCATGATGCCAAGAATCCGCCACAGATAGGGCCAGTCCACCGTGCCCCCTTCCACCGGGTTCTCCCGGCTGTGGTTCCTCCGGTTATTCATCCAGATGGTCAGGGATGAAAACACCAGCAGGTGCACCGCAATGATCGGCAAAAACACCAGTGGCTCATCGTAAACCAGCAGGAGAAACGGCAGGGACAGGACCGCGCCGCCAAACCCCAGGCCCGAGCGGACAAACCCGCTCCACACGAATATCACGCCAATCAGGGCGTACTGGACCAGCGTAAGATCAGACATGGATTCCTCGGCATTCAGACATCGGGCCGGCGTTCGGGATGCCGGATTCTGCTTGCCGGGAAGGATACAGGGGTAGTAGCATCAACAACACTGTATGCATAAACAGTATTGGTGAAACTATGAAAACCCGGGGCACCAGCCTGAATCCGCAAAATCGCTTCCAGCCTATCGCAACCGACCGCGACCACGACGACGGCTGGTACCGGGATCCGGAGGACGAGATCTGCCCGGATTCCATGGCGACGGAAGTCATGGATGAGACCGTCAGGTCCATTATCAGCCGCAACAGCTCCCCGGACATTCCCTTTGAACAGTCCATCAACCCCTACCGGGGCTGTGAACACGCGTGCATCTACTGCTTCGCCCGACCCTCGCACGCCTACTGGGACATGTCACCAGGACTTGATTTTGAAACCCGGCTGATCGCCAAGCAAAACGCTGCTGCCCGGCTAAGGGAGAGCCTGGACAAACCCGGCTACCGGGTATCCCCGATCGCCCTGGGCATGAATACCGACGCCTACCAGCCCATCGAGCGGCAACGGGAAATCACCCGCGATCTGCTGAAAGTCATGTGCGATTACCGGCACCCGGTCTCCCTGATTACCAAGGGCGCACTGATACTGAGGGACCTGGACCTCCTGTCGGAACTGGCCCGGGACCAACTGTGTTCGGTCACCATCAGTCTGACCACCCTGAGCAATGACCTGAAACGCAGGATGGAGCCCCGGACGGCCGCACCAGCGACGCGGCTGAAGGTGATTGAACGGCTCTGTGATGCCGGCATTCCGGTCGGGATCATCATCGGCCCGGTCATCCCATTTATCAACGACCACGAAATCGAAGCGATTCTGGAGGCCGCGGCCAACGCCGGAGCCGAACAGGCTGGCTGGATTATGCTACGTTTACCCTATGAGCTGGACGAACTGTTCCAGGACTGGCTCCAGCGACATTTCCCGGACCGGGCCGGGCACGTCATGAACCGGATCCGTGATCTGAGGGGTGGCAAGAGTTACGACAGTACCTTCGGCAACCGTATGACCGGTCTGGGCCCCTACTCTGACCTGATTCGCCAGCGTTTCCGGAACAAGGTGCGTAAGCTCGGGCTCGATGGCCGTGAACAGCGCTCCCTGAGGACCGACCTGTTCCGCCGCCCCGCCGGAGACCAGATGGCACTGTGGTAACGGGAAGTTATGAGTAAATGCAAGCACAGCGCGTTGGCCACTCTGGCAACCATGATCATCTTGTTGCTGCCGGTGTCTTCCGTCACGGCAGCAGGCCTCAGCGAACCTCTTGTCCAACGAATTGAAGCACTCGAAGCGGGGCAGCCGGTAAAGGTGCTTGGCGAGCCACTGCTGGCACGGGACGCATTGCGCAGATTCTACGAGAATCATGGTTTCCAGCCGGCCTGGTCCTCCCCGGGCCCTCGCCGGGAACTGGTTGAGGCCATCAGGCAGATCGCCAATGACGGTCTCAACCCGGCAGACTATCACGGAGAATTTTTATCGGACCTGGCCCTGCGGGCTCGGGATGAACTGTCCGGAGACATGCAGGCAGACATCGACCTGCTGTTTACCGATGCCTTCCTGCTGGCTGCATCCCATCTGCTAGAGGGCAAGGTGAATCCACAGACTATTCACGCCGAGTGGAACGCCAGCCGCAAACACCGGGACCTGGCCGTTACTCTCGCAGAGGCGCTCCGGAACGACACCATTGCCGCGACTCTGGATAGTTTCAGGCCCACCCATCCGGCCTATGCCAAACTGAAGGAGGCCCGCAACCGGCTCACACCCTTGCTTGGACACCCCTGGTTGCCGATTGTGGATGGCCCATCCATTCATCCGGGCGACCAAGATCCACGCCTTCCGGAGATCCGGCGCAGACTGACCGCCCTCGGAGACATCCCGGCTCCGCCAGACCCGGAGACGGCGGTCACCGATCCCACCCTCTACGGCAAGGACCTGGATCCGGTGATTCCGAACTTCCAGGCGCGGCATGGCCTGGAGCCAGACGGCATCATCGGCAGGGGAACCCTTTCGGCCGTAAATCTCATGCCGGTGGAGCGCATCCGGCAGATCGACGCAAGCCTGGAACGCTGGCGCTGGCTGCCCCAATCCCTCGGCGATGACTATGTAATTGTCAATATTGCCGGTTTCGGACTACAGCTGGTACTGGATGGCCGCGAAGCATTGCATTCAAGGGTTATTGTCGGCCAACCCTACCGCCAGACTCCCGTGTTTTCCGATCGCATCCGCTACCTGGTGTTCAACCCCACCTGGACTGTACCCCGCAAGCTGATGATCGAGGACCTGCTACCCGAAATCATCCGCGATCCGGCGTATCTGGAGCGCCAGGACATCAGCGTCTATCAGGGCTGGGGGACC
Source organism: Marinobacter sp. (assembly GCF_046484525.1). Lineage (GTDB taxonomy): Bacteria > Pseudomonadota > Gammaproteobacteria > Pseudomonadales > Oleiphilaceae > Marinobacter. Next base: position 21,139 of record NZ_JAWOIS010000067.1, on the reverse strand, counting down.
GACCGGCAGAAAATCGATCCGGCGGCCATTGACTGGTCTTCACTGTCCAGGGACAACTTTCCCTATCAGCTGGTCCAGGAGCCAGGGCCCCTGAATGCTCTCGGGCAGGTCAAGTTCATGTTTCCCAACCCTTATGCGGTGTACCTGCACGATACACCGGGCCAGTACCTTTTCGGCCGCCAGGAACGGAGCTTCAGCTCCGGTTGTATCCGGGTGGAAAAACCGATGGAACTGGCCGAACAGCTTCTCGCCGGCGCCCCCGAGTGGAACCGCGGTACAATCGATCGCCTCCTTGAGAAAAAAACGCCGGTCACCGCGATTCTCCCCGAGCCGATTGCCATCTATATTCAATATTGGACGGCCTGGGTGGATGAGGCGCAGCGAATTCAGTTCCGCGACGATATTTACAATCGCGACTTCCGGTTGCTGGCCCAGTTGCGCCAAGCCGTTGCCGGGGAACACCAACTGCCAACGCCGGTTGTCGCAACAGACCTCAACCCAGCCATCGGAGACCAGTAACCGAAGTCTTATTGACTTTAGCACAAAGGGAAATAAGCTTATGCGCTTTATTTATGAACGGAGGCAAACAATGAAACTCCTCTCCCAACTGATTCTGACGGGCGCGATGACCGCCCTGGCCCCTGGCGCCCACGCCGCCGGAGGTGATCCCGAGCGGGGCGCGCAGCTGGCCGCACAGGGTGACGGCAGTGGCGCTCCGTGCCTGGCTTGTCATGGTGCCGACGGTTCGGGCAACAACGCCGGTGGTTTTCCCCGCCTGGCCGGGCTTGACGCCACCTACCTGACCAGCCAGATGCTGGCTTATAACAACGGTGGGCGTATCAGCCCGGTGATGCAGCCTAATGTCGACAACTTCAATGAACAGCAAATCCGGGACCTGGCCGCCTACTATGCTGCCATGCCGGTTCCCGAGACCACGACACCGGCCAATGTCAGTGACGAAGTACTCGCCCTCGGCGAAAAACTGGCCAACCAGGGCGACTGGGACAACTACATTCCGCCGTGCTCCTCCTGCCACGGCCCCGGCAACCGCGGTGTTGGCGAAACCTTCCCGGCCATCGCCGGACAGCACCCGAATTACATCCGGTCACAGCTCAATGCCTGGAAGAACAACCAGCGCAATAACGATCCCAACCAGCTGATGACGGCAGTTGCGGAGCGCCTGACCGAGGAACAGATCGACGCCGTGGCCGCCTATCTGGGCAGCCAGAGTGCAACCGCGAACTAGGAGGCAGAGCCATGAAAATGAAACCTACGATTTCCCTGCTCGCCGGCCTGCTGGTTGCGAGCCCCGCAGTCCTCGCGCAGCCTGAAGTTCCGGTCAACCTGCCGGAATTCAAGGAAGGTCAATACGTTCACAGCGCCCCGACCGTTGAGGACCTGAAGAACGACGACAACATCCATCCGGAACTGAAAAAGGTCATCCTCAAGGGCCGGGACATGTTCATGAATACCCAGCAGTACCGTGGCAAGTACGTGTTCAATGACTTGAACTGCAAATCCTGCCACATGGGCGAGGGGCGCATGAACTGGTCCGGACCGGTGTGGCCGGCCGCCACCACGCTGCCGGATTTCCGGGGCAAGAACCAGCACGTAAACTCCCTGGAAGAGCGGATTGCCGGCTGTTTCTCGTTCTCCATGAATGGCAAGCCTCCCGCCTATGGCAGTGACGATATGCTGGCGATGATGGCCTACCACCAGTGGCTTGCGAAGGACGCCCCGGTGTACGAAAAGAACATTGGCGGTCGCGGCTTCAGCCACCTGGGTAAAACGAAGCCCGAGCTGGACTATGAGCGCGGCCAACAGGTCTATGCCGAGAATTGCGCGGTTTGCCATGGCAACGATGGACAGGGCCGGAAAAAGGATGGCCAGGTTGTGTTCCCGCCGCTGTGGGGTGATGGTTCCTACAATTGGGGCGCCGGCATGACCCGGGTTTTCACCGCGGCCTCGTTCATCAAGAACAACATGCCGCTGGGGCAGCCCGGGTCACTGACCGACGATGAAGCCTGGCAGGTTGCCAACTACATCAACTCCCAGGAACGTCCACAGGATCCGCGTTATACCGGTGATGTGAAAGAGACCCGTGAGAAGTACCTTAACTTCCACAAGCACACGAACTATGGAACAGTAGTCAACGGAAAGTTACTGGGCGATCACGACAACACCGGCGACAAGCCTTTCCTGAAACCCGACGTCCTACGGCCCAGGACCTTCGAGTAAGGTCCTACGGGCGTTCCGGGAGGAAAGGCACAGGCAAGGAGACCATCATGCCACGCATACTGCCTTTCCTCTCGACGCTTTTGATTCTGAGCGGCTGTCAGTCGCTGCCACCCGCAACAGAAGGCGATATTCCTCCGGGCACCGTACTCCTCAGCACCCAACACTGTCTGAAGGAGTACATAAAAGATCTCGACAAATTCCATTTCGGCCCCTGCCTGAAAGTCGTGTCCGTCAATGGCCAGGCCCCATTGGCCAGGGAGGACGGTTTCATCGAGCTCCCCATCGCCACGGCGCTCCACCTGGAGACCAGCTGCGTCTACCGGCATGCCGACGGCACCCCGATTCCCGCGACGGTTAGCACAGCTGTCTTCGAAGTGAAACACGACACCTTCACCAATGCCGGAAAACGCTGGTACCTGCACGCCCACAAACAAGCGAAGGACGTGATCGGCTGCGAACCGACCCTCGCACCTTCGGTGTACCCGACGCATGGGACGAATTAGACCTGGAGCTGCTCCGACGCCTGTAAAATCGACTGAACGATCAATACGAGGAGTTCCGAAGCTCCCTATGACCCATAAAGTGGATATCTACTACTGCGCCGGCTGCCGCTGGCTTTTGCGTTCCGCCTGGATGGCCCAGGAGCTGTTGACCACCTTCGAGGCCGAGATCGGCGAACTCAGCCTCCATCCCGGGACCGGCGGCATCTTCGAGGTGCGGGTGAATGGCACCCGTATCTGGTCCCGGAAGGACAACGGCGGGTTTCCCGACATCAAGGAACTGAAGCAGTTGGTTCGGGATCAGATAGCACCGGACCGAGCGCTTGGCCACTCGGATAGAGAGAGCTGAGACAACCGCCCACTCAAGCCGTCATAAATCGCCGGAGTTCGTCAATGACGGGCTCCGGCGCCTCTTCAGGCAGAAAATGGCCGCACTCAAGCGCCTTGCCTTGCACGTTTGAACCGTAATCGCGCCACACTGACAGCACGTCGTAGGTGCGGTTCACGAACCCCTTCTTCCCCCAAAGCACCAACAGCGGACAGACCACTTTGCGCCCCGCGTCCCGGTCAGCCCGATCATGGTCCAGGTCAACGGTCGCCGCTGCCCGGTAATCCTCACAGCTGGCGTGGATTGTCTCGGGTGCCGAGAAGCACCGAATATAGTCCGCAACCGCCCCGGGATCGAATTCCGCCCCCGGCGCTGACCATCGCCTGAGCTTCTCTCTCAGATAGTAGTCCGGATCGAGACCGATCATGTGCTCCGGCAGGCCATCCGGCTGGATCAGAAAGAACCAGTGATAATAGCCAGTCGCGAAGTTCTGGTCCGTATGCTCGAACATGTGCAGAGTGGGCGCGATATCCATAACGCAGGCCCGATCGACTCTATCCGGAAAATCCAGACAGAGGCGATGGGCCACCCTTGCACCACGATCGTGGCCCACCACGCTGAATTGCTCATGCCCGAATGCCCCCATGACCGCCACCATGTCGACGGCCATCTGTCGCTTGCTGTACGCGAGGTGCTCTGAATCGGAATCCGGTTTGTCACTGTCCCCGTACCCTCTGAGATCACAACAGATTACGTGAAATTCTCCCGCAAGTTCCAGGGCGACCTTGTGCCACATCAGATGGTTCTGCGGGTATCCATGAAGAAGCAGCAGGGGCCGCCCGGAGCCGGCGTGGGCAACGTTGATGGTTATACCTCCGGCATTAACCTGGCGGTATTCGAACGGCTCGGCAAACTTCATGGTATTTCCCCGTTTTGATTGTTCTGTCAGAGTGGTTATGACTCAGGCTAACCGACCTGCGCCATACGACCATTAGCCAAGGGCCACGGAGTGCCATGCTCACACCGATAGTCGAAAGGAGCGCGAATGTCCGCTGACTTCAGTATTGTCTGGCTTGGGACCCTTGCCAGCCTCTTTGCCGGACTCGCCACAGGCGTGGGTGCCCTGGCGATCTTCCTGGTCAAGACGGTCACCCACAAACTCCAGGACGGGATGCTCGCTGCAGCCGCTGGCGTGATGCTCGCCGCCTCCTTCTTCTCCCTGCTCCTTCCGGGATTGGAATACGGCAAGGCGATCACCGGCCACGACTCGGTGGCGGCCCTTATCGTCATCGTTGGCGTGCTTTGTGGAGCCGGCGCCCTGCTCTATGTCCATCAGAAATTGCCGCACCAGCACTTCGAACTCGGGAGGGAAGGCCCCGACGCTTCCTACATCCGCGGCATCTGGTTATTCATCATCGCCATAACCCTGCACAACTTTCCAGAGGGCATGGCAGTCGGCGTCGGTTTTGCTGGCGGGGATGTCCGTAATGGTTATGTCCTGGCCACCGGCATCGGTATGCAGAACATCCCCGAAGGACTGGCGGTGGCCTTTTCGCTGCTCGCTATTGATTACTCCCGAATCAAGGCCTTCGGGGTTGCCCTGATGACCGGCCTGGCAGAACCCATTGGCGGACTCTTCGGAGCCACTCTGGTTTGGCTGGCCGAACCTATCATGCCCTGGACCCTGGGGTTTGCCGCCGGCGCCATGCTGTTCATCATCAGCAACGAGATCATCCCGGAGACCCATCACCGGCAGTGGAAAATCATGTCCACGTTCTGCCTGCTGGCCGGTTTCGTGGTCATGATGTTCCTGGATGCCACCCTGGGCTAGTGCCCCCAGACCCCGGCCAGCGCCTCAAGCGCCTCGGCAATCAGAGGCTCGCCCTCACGATCCCGCTGCCAGATAAAGCTCAGGGCACAGGGCAAATGCACGCCCTCCACCACAACCAGGCCCCGTTCCTGACGCTCGGCCATGGCCAGGGCATCCCGCGCGAGGCTCAGACCCACTCCCGCCCGAACCAGGTCCAGCATGCAGGCTTCCTGGTCCACTTGCGCGACACCGTGTGGCGTGAGCCCCAAAGGCCCAAGTGTGCTGCGGAGCAACCGGTGGTGGACCGAATCCTCGGGCGTAACGATCCACGGCATAGTGGCCAACGCCTCCCACTCGGGAGAAGCCACCCTGTTGCCCCAGCCGGCGGGGGCAACCACGTAGTACTGAAACTGGGCCAGCTCCCGGTGCGCAACTTCCGGAACTGATGCCCCGGGACCAACCCCCGGGGGAGCCAGGAAAAAACCGACATCCAGCCGGCCATCCCGGACCTGGTCCAGCACACTGCCGCTCATACCCTGCCTCAGTTCGGTCTCCAGTTGTGGCGCCCGCTCAACCAGCCGATGCAGGAACGCACCAAGACGGATGAACTCCGGATCGACAATGGTGCCGATCTTGAGCCGCCCCCTTAGCGTGCTGTGGAGGGCCCGGGCGCTCTGCTCGAATGCTGCCATCGCAGCCAAAGCTTTCTCCGCCGAAGGCAACAGCGCCTGGCCATCCGGGGTGAGCATCAGCCCTTGGGGCTTGCGCAGAAACAGTTTCAGATCGAGTTGGTCCTGCAGCTGTTTGAGCTTGAGACTGACCGCCGGCTGGGTCAGGTGCAGACGCTCGGCCGCGCGGGAAACGCTGCCTTCACGGGCGACAGTTACGAACGCCCGAAGGCTCTGTAATAGGTGCATGGAAAACCCCGCTCCTCTCATATGATATAAGAGAACGTTATATCAAGGTTTTGAAAATCTCAATTGATCCGGGCTCCGATCCGCTCTAGCCTGATTGATCGAATATCAAACAGACGCCAGCCATTCGGGCTTCACACGCCCGATTTGGGAGATTGTCAGCGGTTCAATGCAACAACAAAGGGCTTTCCCATGACTCACGCAACCATTCAGCATTATATTAATGGCAAAATATCATCTGGCACTTCCGGCCAGGCCCAGGACGTATTCAATCCGGCCAAAGGCCAGGTAACCGGCCGGGTTTCTCTAGCCAATCGCGAGGATGTGGATACCGCCGTTGCCGTCGCCAATGCCGCGTTCCCGGCCTGGGCGGATACCCCACCGATCCGTCGGGCTCGGGTGATGTTCAAGTTTCTGGAGCTGCTGAACAGGCACAAGGATGACCTGGCACGCGCCATTACAGCCGAACATGGCAAGGTCTTTACCGACGCACAGGGTGAAGTCAGCCGGGGTATCGATATTGTGGAGTTTGCCTGCGGCATTCCCCAGCTGCTGAAAGGCGACTATACCGAGCAGGTCAGCACCGGCATCGACAACTGGACCACCCGGCAGCCCCTGGGCGTGGTGGCTGGCGTCACTCCGTTCAACTTCCCGGCCATGGTGCCGATGTGGATGTTCCCGGTGGCAATCGCTGCCGGCAACACCTTTGTATTGAAGCCCAGCCCGCTGGATCCGAGCGCGTCACTGATGATCGCCGATCTGCTCAAACAGGCCGGCCTGCCAGACGGCGTTTTCAACGTGGTTCAGGGTGACAAGGACGCCGTCGAAGCCCTGATCGAACACCCGGATGTACAGGCACTTAGTTTTGTGGGCTCCACGCCAATTGCCAACCTCCTTTACGAGAAGGGCGCGAAGCATGGCAAGCGCATCCAGGCCCTCGGTGGCGCCAAGAACCACATGGTGGTCATGCCCGACGCCGATCTCGACAAGGCGGTTGATGCCCTGATCGGTGCCGCCTATGGCAGCGCCGGCGAACGCTGCATGGCCATCAGTGTGGCCGTTCTGGTGGGCGATGTGGCAGATAGGATCTTGCCGCAACTGGCCGAACGGGCCCGCTCCCTGAAGGTCAAGAACGGCGAGGAACTGGATGCCGAAATGGGCCCGATCGTGACGGCCGCGGCTCATCAGCGCATCACCGGCTACATTGATAAAGGCGTTGCCGAAGGCGCTGAACTGATCGTCGACGGTCGCGAATTCGATGCCTCTTCCACCGGCGAGGGCTGCGAGAACGGTTTCTGGATGGGCGGCACCCTTTTCGACAACGTCACGCCCGAGATGACCATCTACCGCGAAGAAATCTTCGGCCCGGTGCTGGTCTGTGTCCGGGTTCCGGACATCGCCACTGCCATCCAGCTGATCAACGACCATGAGTACGGCAATGGCGTCAGTTGCTTCACCGAGAGTGGTCATGTGGCACGGGAGTTTGGCCGCCGCATCCAGGTCGGCATGGTGGGCATCAACGTCCCCATCCCGGTGCCCATGGCATGGCACGGCTTCGGCGGCTGGAAACGCTCACTGTTCGGCGACACCCACGCTTACGGCGAAGAAGGCGTGAAGTTTTATACCCGCCAGAAGTCCATCATGCAGCGCTGGTCCGAGTCCATCGAACACGGGGCCGAATTTGTGATGCCGACCGCCAAGTAAGTGACGCAGGCAAGAAAATTATGGAGCGGGAGAACGCCATGTCCGACAACAACAAGGCACAGTGGCACGCGCAGAGTTTCGATTACATCATCGTGGGAGCCGGCACCGCCGGCTGTTTGCTGGCCAACCGCCTCAGCGCGGATCCGGACAACCGGGTACTGCTCATCGAGGCCGGTGGCCGCGACAACTACCACTGGATTCATATCCCCGTGGGGTATCTCTACTGCATCGACAACCCGCGCACGGACTGGCGCTTCCGCACAGACCCGGATCCCGGACTGAATGGCCGGTCCCTCATTTACCCACGCGGCAAAACCCTGGGGGGCTGTTCCAGTATCAATGGCATGCTCTACATTCGGGGTCAGGCCCGGGACTATGACCAGTGGGCTGAAGTTACCGGAGAAAATGCCTGGACCTGGGACAACTGCCTGCCGGACTTCATGCGCCATGAAGACCACTACCGACTGGATGACGGCGGGGATGCCGACGAAGACCACCGGAAATACCACGGCAGCGGTGGCGAATGGCGGGTGGAACACCAGCGACTGAAGTGGAAGGTTCTGGAGGACTTCGCCACAGCTTGCGTGGAAGCAGGCATTCCCCGGACCAGGGACTTCAACCGGGGTGACAATGAGGGTGTCGACTACTTCGAGGTGAACCAGCGTTCGGGCTGGCGTTGGAACACCTCCAAAGCTTTCCTCAGGGAAGCGGAGAGGCGACCCAACCTGACGCTCTGGCATTCAACCCATGTGCTTGGGCTGGAAACCGAAACCGCCGGATCCCACCCCCGCTGCACCGGTGTTCGCGTCGAGCGTCCCGGAGAGGGAGAGATACAGGCACGGGCAGAGCGGGAAGTTATCCTCTCGGCCGGCGCTATCTGCTCGCCCCAACTGTTGCAACTCTCAGGCATCGGTCCTGCAGACCTGCTCACAGAGCACGGCATTCCAGTGGTCCACGATCTGCCCGGCGTGGGCGAGAACCTTCAGGATCACCTGCAGATCCGGTCTGTTTACAGAGTAAAAGGCGCCAATACCCTCAACACCATGGTCAACTCAATGGTCGGCAAGGCGCGCATCGGCCTGGAATACCTGATCTCCCGTTCCGGCCCCATGAGTATGGCGCCGTCACAGCTGTGCCTGTTCACCCGCAGTTCGGAGGAATACCGGCATGCCAACATTGAGTACCACGTCCAGCCCCTGAGCCTGGACGCCTTCGGTCAGCCGCTGCACAATTTCCCGGCAATCACCGCCAGCGTGTGCAACCTGAATCCGACCAGTCGCGGGACCGTGCGTATTCGTAACAGGGACCCCAGGCAGGCTCCGGCCATTGCACCTAATTATCTGAGCACGCCGGAGGACCGAAAGGTGGCTGCGGACTCTCTCCGGGTAACCCGACGCATTGCCGAGCAGCCCGCCTTCGCAAGGTATCAGCCGGAGGAGTACAAACCCGGCATGCAATACCAGACCGATGATGAGCTGACCAAACTGGCCGGTGATATCGGCACCACTATTTTCCATCCGGTAGGCACCACCCGCATGGGGAGACCGGATGACGACCTGGCGGTGGTGGACCCGCACCTGCGGGTTCGGGGCGTTGCCGGGCTGCGTGTCGTAGATGCGGGGGTCATGCCCACCATTACCAGCGGCAACACCAACTCCCCCACCCTGATGATCGCGGAAAAGGCAGCACGTTGGATTCTGGCCGGCGAATAGCCATGCAACCAGTTGCATTCTGAAGGTTTTTTAACGACGACAGGCTGCTAGACTTGGCAGCCTGTTTTAGTTGCAAAGGACCAATCTGCCATGACCCTCGCTACCTGGCTCACTGTTGTGACCATCTGCGTGCTGGGTGCCATGTCCCCGGGCCCCTCTTTGGCCCTGGTGCTCAAGCAGACCCTGACCGGTGGCCGCCGTAACGGGATTGTCACGGCTTTGTCACACGGTGTCGGCGTCGGGATCTATGCTTTTCTGAGCATCCTCGGACTCGCTGCTATCATTACCGCCTCGCCTGCCGCGTTCTCAGTGTTGCAGTGGGGCGGTGCCGGTTACCTCGCCTGGCTCGGGGTCAAGGGGCTGATGGCAAAGCGTCAGGAAAACGAAGAGTTGCCCGATGCCCCAACCACCAAAAGCGCAGCTCGGGACGGCTTCCTGATTGCGTTCTTCAATCCCAAAATCGCCGTCTTCTTCCTGGCGCTGTTCAGTCAGGTAGTGGGCACCGACACCAGTCTTTTGGCCAAGTTCGGCTATGCCGCCACGGCCCTGATCATTGACACCAGCTGGTACCTGATCGTGGCCTGGTTGTTCTCCAACCCTCGATGGCTGGATGCACTCCGGCAACGGGCAGTCTGGTTTGAAAGGGTTTTTGGTGCTGTGCTGATTGGTCTGGCCGGCCGTCTGGTGGCAGGAATCCTGAGCGGGAAATAAGCCGATTAACCGGCCAGGGCAACAATATCCATGTATTCCCGGATCTGAACCACGCGCTCTGCCGGCTCCGCCGACGACAAACTGCACACTTCGTTCACCATGGCCTCGGCGACGGTCTCTACCTTGATCGCCCGGTATTTGTCGAGGGGCCCCATCACTGCGCAGCAGGTCAGCGAATTAACCAGACGGGACGCTAGAGTCTATCAGCCCAACACGATCTGGAATATCTGGTCGTTACCGGAGAGCTGAGCACTGAAGTAAGCTATGGTAGCGTAGCAAAACCAGAACGGCGTTAGCGCCTGGAAACCTGACCACGCTTCTTGAAACCATCAGGAAAACTGCCTTGAAACCACTAGTCCTCGGCCTGCTTGCACTGGTCTTGCTCACTGGCTGCCAGGAATCCCCGACCGGTCGCAACCAGCTGGCCCTGGTGCCTGATGCAGTCATGGCCGACATCGGCCACCAGAGCTTTGCCCAGATGAAACAGCAAAACCCGGTGCTGGATGATCCGCGGGCCAACCGTCTGGTGCAGTGTATTGCCGGTGAACTGGTTGAAGCGGCCGCTATCCAGTACCCGTCCGCACCCATGCCGGACAGCTGGGAGGTGGTGGTGTTCACGAACGACACACCGAACGCCTTCGCCCTGCCCGGCGGCAAGATCGGTGTTCATACCGGCCTGCTCAGGGTGGCGGAGAATCCGGCCCAACTGGCCACGGTGATCGGCCACGAAGTGGCCCATGTGCTCGCCGACCACGGCAATGAACGACTGACTCAGGAACTCGGTCTCAAGGCGGCCCTGTTTCTCGTGGGCCTGTTCACCGAAAGCGACATTGCGGAAGACCAGCTCCAGAATGCCCTGGGCATTGGCGCCCAACTGGGTATTACCCTGCCCTTCAGTCGTGCCCACGAATCCGAGGCGGATCTGATGGGGCTGACCATCATGGCCCGCGCCGGCTTCAATCCGGAACAGAGCGTGGAACTCTGGCGCAATATGGCCCGGGCCTCCGGCGAGCAGCCGCTGGAATTTCTCTCGACCCATCCCAACCATGACACCCGCATTGCCGATCTGAGTGCCCGAATGGAATCGGCGAACCAGCTTTTCCAGTCTGGGGATTCCGCAGACTGCAATCCGTGAAGACAACCTCTCCATCCCGACCATTATTGACTATGATCAATAAGTGAACAGCCAGCGTAATTTCCAAAGTGAAATGGCGAGGCATCAGGCATGGTTGAAAAACTGGATCACCCCGGCGGCACCCGGCTGCTACTGACCCCCAACCGTTCATTGAGCTGGAAAGGCAATGTCCGGATCTGGATGGGACTGGTTGTACTCTCGGCCATCATCGGAATCAGCTGGGCGCTCGCAGGCGCCTGGGTCATCCTGCCTTTTGCGGGCCTGGAGCTGATTGCCGTCGCTGCCGGTATCTATGTCACGTCCCGCGATTGCCAGCGCAAGGAAATCCTGACCATGGAGGGAGACAAGATCCTGCTGGAAAAGGGCCGGAAACAGAAAAACCTCCAGTGGAGTCTGCCGCGACCCTACACCCGCTTGCAGCTGAGTGAACCGGTGCATCCCTTCGCACCGGCCAAGCTATTCCTCAGCCACCGCGGCCATCGTGTATCTCTCGGCGGTTTTCTTAATGTGGAGGATACGGAGAGACTGATCGAAACACTTGAGTCCCTCGGTTTTATTACGGAACGAAAACAACCCGATCCGGAGATCGGGCTATGGCTCTGAACAGCGGCTATTTCGCAGGTGGGGTCTGTTTTCTCGCGAGGACGTAATAGACCAGGCTGATAACACCGCAAATCACGAGAATCCACCCAGCGCCTTCCGCCATGTCTGTATCGCCGCTGCTCAAGCCAATCAAGACAACGATGCCTATTACGATACTGTACATCGCCGACAGGAAAAGAATGATCAAACTCTTTCGGGGCTCATGTTTTATAACCGTTTTCGGATCTTCCATAGGAACCTCCGGTTCGGCCGGTCAGCGTCGAGCACGAACTTCATTTGTGCTTGCCCTATACCTGAAAGCTTAGGTCATTTTTTGATCATTCAACCCCGGATAGCCGACCATATACCCGCTCTACCACCTGTGGATACCAGAGTAGCCGATAATGGCCGAGTCCCCGGGTGCGGAATATCTGCGCATTCGGCCACTTGCCAAAAACCGTTTCGCTCTGGCCAACCGGGGTCTGCTGATCGTCACGGTCCACAAAAATGAGTGCACGGCCTGGCAAATCCGGTGCCAGCGTATCAAACGAAAATTGCTGCCAGACAGATTCACCAAACCGTTGCTCCATACGCCCACGGTGTCCGGCGATCAGTTCCGGCGAAAGGCCGAGCGTCCGGCCGAAACCCTCCACCACCGATTCCAGGTCCCTGGGAGGCGCCAGCAGGAAAACGTGCTCGGCCTGAACGCCATCCACCATAGCCCGCGCCAGGGCGAGACTTCCTATGGAATGGGCAACAACAGCCTTGAGAGGGCCAAAGCTGTGGGCAACGCGATAGACCGCCTCGGACATTTCGAACAGGTCCGTACGAAGCCCCTGCGCCCGCCCATGACCGGGTGCATCGAAGGCGATAACGCGATAGCCGGCTTTTACGAGCAGGCCCACAAAAGCACCGAACTGGATCCCGGCACCGGACCAGCCGTGGACCATCAGGACCGTCGGCCCGAATCCCCAGCTGTACACCGGAATTGTCTGGCGGCCAACCCGAAGCTGGGTATAGCCTTCGGCCTCCTCATATAAAAACTCATAACGACTCGGTGCAGGCAAGCGACTGGGGGTAAAGAACAGATGTTCCACTGCGTTCCCGGCAAGCGCCGGTGAAACCCGGTGTAACCAGTTCATGCCCTTTCCCAACAGGGCAATTTTGCCGTTGGCAGGCGACACTACACGGCCCTTAACACGGGTCGCATTTCGGGTACTGATACGAGACTGAATGGTCATGGCAAGTCCTCCTTACCCGGAGGACAGGATGCCCTCCTTCATCACAAGTCCAGAGTAAGACTTGCCACTGCGGGATCGGAGTGTCATATTTGACACGTTAAATGCGAAAAGGGCCACACCATGATCAAAGTTGCCGTCGTTGCCCTTCCCTACTGTCACGGCAGTGGCATTCTCGGGATTATGGATTTTTTCGCGGCCGCGAATTTCTGTGATCAGTCTCCGGGCAACACATCAGACCAGCGATTCGATTGCCAGATTGTGACGGTCGGCGGTTCCCCGGTGACCACCTACAGCGGAGTCAGCATTGCCCCGACAACCACCTGTGACAGTTATCAGCCTGACCTGGTGATCGTCGGATCAGCAATGGAGGCGGTTCTCGGCGATCATCACATCGATCAGTCGCTGGCCCGATCAACCCCCCTTCATGGGTGGCTCCGGGACGCATTTCGGCGCGGTGCGACCGTTGCCAGCGTATGCACCGGCAGCTTTGTTTTGGCAGAAGCAGGTCTTTTGACGGAACAGGTTGCGACAACGCACTGGCGCGCCGCGCCCGCATTCCGCCGCCGGTATCCGGACATCCGGCTGGAAGCGGATCAGCTGCTGATCGACAACGGGCAGATAATATGTGCCGGTGGTGCAACCTCCTTCATCGATCTCTGCCTCTACCTTGTGGAAAAGCTGGGCTCGCCCTCCCTGGCCCTGGCCTGCAGCAAGCTGCTGATCATTGATGCCCGCCGTTCAGAGCAGACCCCCTATATGAGCTTTTACGGCAGCAAGGCACACCAGGACGAGGTGATTGAGCAGATCCAGCACTGGCTAGAAGTGCATTATGCAGAACCCCTGACCATAGACGACTTGGCGGACAAGGCAGGGTTGGGTGCCCGGACATTCAAACGGCGGTTCAAGGAAGCCACCGGTGAAACACCACTGCACTACGTCCAGCAGCTACGCGTGGAAGCCGCGAAACATCAGCTGGAGTCGACACAGAGGCAAACTGCCCGGATTATCTGGGACGTGGGGTATGAGGACGCCAGCTCCTTCCGGAGATTATTCAAGCGCACCGTGGGTTGTACAATGGAGCAGTATCGTCGTCGATTCAGCTATGTGACACCGCGACCGGCCGGAACAGAGTGCCCATGGTGGATGCAGTCATAACGTGCATTCCATGATCCTTCTCGGCAATTCTCGTTGGATAGTGCGATAAGCGGTGCTATTGGACGTTTCTGCCAATCAATCTGGTCATTTATGCCACTCCGGGCGCTATGATTGCGCTTTCCGGATGGAAAGTCAGTGACAAATCGTCTCTACGGAGCAATCACTTGAAGGGCCTGGTACTGGCAGGATACATCCAATGGCGTCTTGCCGGCGATGTCCCCATCCGCCGTTACTGTTTTGGGCTTGCGTGTGCGTACAGAACAGTGGGTGCCTTTGAGATGAACCAGCGTACTGGTGCGGGTGGGAGCCGCTCGATTAAGGCGGAGCATCACGAATGTGAGCAACAACTGGGCCACCGGCCTCGGCTTCACCGCGATCACTTCAACATACCCGTCATCAGGTGCCGCCTCGGGAATCTCGTGGCCGCCCCCGAAGTAGGCGCCGTTGGCCACGGCGATGGACAGCCAGCGACCGCGCACAGAACCTTTGCCACAGCGGATCTCGGCCCGAAAACCGCGCTTGGCGTTCAGTCGCCGCAGAAGTTCAACCACGTAGGTAAAACGACCGAAAAACTGTTTTTGTGGCCCTCCGGACTCACGCGCAGGAATGGTTCCCAGCCCGACATGGGCCACATTGAGAAAAACCCGGTCGCCAAAACGGGCAACGTCCACATGGCGGCGGGAGCCGCGACTAATGATTCGGCACAAATCACCGGGATCTTCAGGGAGCCCGATATTACGGGCGAAGTCGTTGGCGGTTCCGGAGGGCAAAACAACAAGCACAGCCTGCTTATTAAGGCAGATCCTGGCGCCATAATTCGCTGAACCATCGCCACCGGCCACCATAACCACGTCTCCCGGGCGGACTTCGGATGGCCAACGGTCGTCAGCGATGTCCCGACATTCCGGTGCCTCCACACCTGCTCTGGCAAGGTGCTTGAGCCAGAAGGCCCGGTCTCTCTTACCATCACCCGCGTCGATATTTGCCAGCAGCCAATGGGTCATAATGCCTGCACTTTTCTGTTTCTCGAACCACCACCCTAAACCAACCGGCGGCGGATACGCAGAATTCCGACATTAAAGGTTTGCAAAAAAGGATTCACGACAGGGTGTTGCATTTATCGCAGCCGAGTGAAATGGTTGCAGTACAAGAACGACAATCTCCGGGAACAAACATGGAATTCGTGAGAACACCCGAAGAGCGCTTTGAGAATCTGCCAGACTACCCCTTCGAGCCGCACTACCTGTTATTGGGGGAGCTACGGATGCACTATGTGGACGAGGGTCCGGCGGGTGCAGACCCGATCCTCATGATGCACGGGGAACCGTCCTGGTCCTACCTTTACCGGCACATGATTCCGCCCTGCACAGACGCCGGTCATCGCGTGATAGCGCCCGATCTGATCGGATTCGGCAAGTCCGACAAGCCGGTCAACGTATCGGATTACAGCTATCAACAACACATGGACTGGATGCAGGCGTTCATCGATAAGCTGGATCTGAGGGATATCACGCTGGTATGCCAGGACTGGGGTTCGCTCATCGGACTGCGTCTGGCGGCAGAAAATCCCGACCGTTTTCGTGCCATTGTCGTCGGTAACGGCATGCTCCCGACCGGTGACCAGAAAGTCCCCCCGGTGTTCCGTGCCTGGCGGACATTCGCCCTTTACAGTCCGTGGTTTCCCATCTCGAAAATCGTTAATACGGGCTGTTTTCGAAAGCTCGGGGCGGGAGAATGCCGGGCGTACGACGCACCCTTTCCCGACAGAACGTTCAAAGCCGGCGCAAGGGCGTTTCCGGGCCTGGTACCGATGACTTCGGACGACCCGGCCAGCGAGGCCAACCGGAGAGCCTGGACGGTTCTGGACCAATGGGAAAAACCGTTCCTGACCGTATTCAGCAACGGAGATCCGATTACCCGTGGCGGTGATCGTTACATGCAGAAGCGTATTCCAGGTGCCAGAGGCCTTCCTCATACCACCCTGAAAGGTGGCCACTTTCTGCAGGAGGATTCACCCGTTCCGTTCGCAACGGCCATCAATCAACTGCTGGAAAGCCCGGAGGGCAACAGAAATTAACGTGTCGCCGTTTTTCCGGCTCTTTCCGGAGCCTTCACAGTAACCAGCGCAACGCCGGTGATGGCGACAAGTCCCCCGGCAATCGCCAACGGCCCAAGGCGTTCACCGAACAGGAGATAGGCCTCCAGCGCTGTTACCGGCGGTACGAGATAAAACAGGCTGGCCACCTGGGAGGCGGCCCCCCGGCGGATCAGCCACATCAGGATCAGGATTGCGCTGACCGACAGCCCGAATACCAGCCAGCCCAGAGCCAGCTTGAATTCCAGTGTCCACTGCACCTCGCGGGTTTCGAGGGTAAACGCCCCGATCGCGAACAGGGTGCCTGCCGCTGCGTACTGGATCACCGTACCGGAAACCAGGTCCACACTGGTTCCGTGGCGTTTCTGATAGACCGTGCCCAGGGAAATACCCAGCAGCGCCAGAAACGCCCAGATCAGTGTATGGGGCGGAATACCGACTTCCGCCGACGGTGCGCCCAGCTTTTCTGTCAGCACCAGCGCGACACCGAGCAGACCGAGGGCAAGACCAATCCACTGACGCACACTGACCGATTCCTTCAGGAAGATCACCGCCGCCAGCGCCGTTACCAGCGGCTGCAGCCCGACAAGGAGAGAAACCACACCAGCCGACATGCCCTGGTCTATGGCATAGAACACACCTCCCAGGTAAAAGCCATGCACCAGAATTCCCGTAATCGCCAGGTGGCTGGCGCCGCGCCAGCCAGGCCACCGGGCTTTCAGCACCAGGGCCAGGATGCCCAGCGGGATCAGGGTCAGCAACATCCGGATCAGCAACATGGTGAACGGTTCGGCGTAAGGCAGTCCGAACTTGCCACCGATAAACCCTGTGCTCCACAGCCAGACGAACAGTGCCGGGACAAAGAAGGTATAGAAAATGGGGGGCATGGTCAGGTTCCGGTCTCCAGTATCTGCATTGGCAACACTCTAGAAGTTAGCAGACAAACAAAACAGATACAGGCACTGGATAGAGCAACCAGTACAGATGAGGTCACCCGGGAAGACGAACCTCTACCTCCGGAGCCTCACCATGCCAGTCAGCATCCCAGCTCACTTTGGGCTTGCCACCGGGTCGTGGCTCGATAGTCACGGTCACCGCGCCAAAACGGGTTGGTGCGGGGCCGAAGCGGATCGGCTTTTCCTGGGCCAGCCAACGCTCCGGGATTCCCGAGGCAAGGATCAGGCGATTGCCCTCCTCCCGGATAAAGCAGTTGCGGATCATCAGCACCCACTCGGCGGCCGCCCAGACATGATGACCATCTCCCATGCAACCGCCGCCGGTGGCTGGATGGATCGCCTCCGGCCACTGGCCGGTCGAGGATGCCATATCAGCCACCGCGTTCATCAACTCCACATGGCGCCGATCACCAGCACGGAGCAGTACCTGGGCCACGTGCAACGTAAGATAGGCATTCAGCCCGGAATGAATCATATCCTGATAGAACGCACCATGGACAAAACACTTGTCGATCAGGAAATCAGCGCAGTCCAGCAGGCGCTCATCGTCCGGCTTCATCAACTGGGTCGGGTAGCCAGCCGCCAGCGAACCAATGGCTCCGGCATCCAGGCGACGATAGGGTGACGCCGGCATGCCTGGACGCTGCAGGCGCTGCTCACAAATGGCGAGGCTGCGCTCGACTGCCTGATTGAATTCCCGGGCGCCGGCGCCAAAACTCTCGCTGGCCTCCCGGTCCTGGTCCCGCAGCAAATTAGCAGCAGCGTTCAGACCGGCAATGCCCCAGAAGTCGTCCCAGTAATAATAATCGTTCGGTCCAAGATGTTCGGCACTGAATCCGGCCGGCAGCAGTCCGGCGTGGGGCGCATTCACGTTTTCGCTGAGCCGTTTCTTCTGAATCCAGCGCGCCCCTTTCATCACCGGGGCTTCCCAGCGTTCCGGCAGATCCCGACCGGTCAGTTGGCAAAAGCGGTCCAGAATCCATAGCACTTCGCCGTTGGCATCCCATTCACCTTCCTGGGAGCGGAAATAGCCATCCCGCATCTGCCGATCCGGAAACTGGTTCAACGCCCGCTCGGCCCTTTCGGTCAATCCCACGCTCAACAGTGCATGGATGATGAAGGCCGCGTCCCGGAACCAGAATCGTTTGTAGGTATAGGGCCCCGGATAGACATCCTTTGGAGAATGCAGGATCAGCGAGGTGACCGCCGCGTCATACAGGAACTGGTATTTTTCATCCGGGCACTCCAGGCGCACGGTGTCCTCCCGGACCCGGTGCCAGGCATCCGGTCCCGCCGGCGCCAGGCCAGCCACCTCGAGGGGAATGCTGACCGTCAGTTCCGAGGGCTCCCCGGCCGTTACCGGGAACAGGGCCGCGGCAGTAACCATCCCCACGTCACACTTGCCTTTGCTCTCCTGCTGCCGATCCATGAGGTGAATGTGAACGTCCCCCTGTTTGTAATCAGACACATGATGCGATTCCGGGGTGCGGTCAAATTTAACGGACTGCGTGCCGTCTACCAGCCAGCCGTTGCCGTCCTCCTCCAGCTGAACCTGCTGGATAAAGCTGATGCCCTCAGGATTGGCCGGCCGCAGGGACAACACCAAAGAGGCTTTCACATCCGATTCAGCCTGCAGCGTGAACTTGCACACCGGCCGCCCATTCTCGATGGCCACGCGGCTACGGCTGGTCAACTTGAGGCCATCCTGGACCGTTTCGGTGACCACTACCGGAGTATCCACCAGTTCCTGCCACTGGCGAGCCTGTTTTGCGCGGGAAGGGAGCAGGCAGCGCCCGTCCTCCGCCAGCAACCATCCGTCAAGAGACCAGCCATCGTACAATGGGGTCACCAATCCCCGGGGATCGACGATCGGCAACTCATCCACGTCCGGCTGACCGATGGCCGTCCAGTTCCGGTTGGTGAGGTTGATATGGGTTATGGAAAAGGCTCTGGGAACAAAGGCCGTGTCGGTGGGATCGAACTGGCGCTCCACCCAGTATGGCCAGACCCAGTCCAGGTTGTGCTGGATCACCCGACTGTTGATCAGGCCCCTGGCGTGAAACACCACACCGGCGCGCAACAACTCAATAGGCTCGCCCACCTCGGAAGGTTGAGCAAAGCCATGCAACTTACCAAGCAGCGTAATCGGGTCAAGGAAACCATGTTTGCGAGCCACACGCTTGATGATGTAACGCCAGGGCAACCAGTTCATCCAGCTCATTCAGTATCCTCCTGCCCCATGGGTTCTGTTTCCATCCGGTATCGGGCCAGAGCCCGTTTGGCCAGTCGGTTCAGGAACACCACGGCCAATACGGTACCGACAAAGCCAGCACCGTAAATGGTCCATTCCAGCGGCGTACGGACGCTTTCCCGAACCCCCAGGGTGGAGAGGTCCGCCGCCAGCGAGCCCAGGTATACGTTGTGCAGTGAGAAAGGAATCACCCCGAGAAAGGTGCCCGCCACAAAGCCGGGAAAAGAAAAACTGGTCAACCCGAACAGATAGTTGGATACCTTTCCCGGGAAAAACGGGATCAATCGCGTCAGCAGTACGATCTTCCAGCCGTGCGGTGCCATCTCATCAGTCACCACCGACAGTTTCGCCCGGGTGCGGATGTAGATGTGTGCGGATTCGCCAAAAAAATGACGGGCGATCAAAAAGGCCATCGCGGCCCCGATAGTGGTGCCGATTACCACGTAGACCGTGCCCTCAACGATGCCGAACACAAAGCCGGCCCCCGTGGTCAATAAAACACCCGGCAACAGCAGGACCATGGCGACGATCATGATCGCGATAAAGAAAAGCGCCGCCCAGGCACCCTGCTCATCGAACCACCGCAACAAGTCGACGATCTGCTGGTGTACGCCCAGGGCATACAGGATCCCGACAATCAGACCGACACCGGCAATACTGCCTGCCATCCACAGCAGTGGCGATCGGGTCCAGTTGGCTCGTTGTTTCGGTTCGGAGACGGCCACCAAACACTCAACTCCTTGCCAAGGCTGACATTTCAGGCGGAAAAGTTTCTCTGTTCGCCTTTACCGTAACCCGCCAGCGCGGCTGGCCTCAAAGACGTAATCTCTCGGATGGTACGTACCGTCGGGCCGCCCGGACTCACCTGCTGGTAAGCATGGACTGCAGCTTGTGGGTCAGCTCAACCGCCTCGGTACCCATCGGTGTCAGGTAGCCACCATCCTTCTGGCTGATCAGTCCCTTGACGAACAGGCTCTCGGCAGCCCGGACCGTTTCCGGCGCAGCGGAATGGGCATGCACCTTGATGCCCTCCTGCATGGAGGTAGAGGGAAACTGCAGTAACAGATTGAGCTCTGCAAGGTGGTTCGGCGAGAATGGCATGGGACTTCCTCTTTTTATGACTGATCTGTCTTCAGTCTAGGCTCAGGTCAGCACTTGGCAAGCACAGGGACGAAGCCAGCATGACAAATAACAGCGAAGACTTCCCGAACTATTACCTGCGGCCACTTCGACACCTGAGCGTGTACCTTTCCGGACTCGTGAAGGGACGACTCTGGCTCAAAGTATTGATCGGGATGGGGACCGGTCTGGTGGTCGGCACCCTGCTCGGCCCCTCGGTCGGCCTGATCGAGCCGGAAAGGGGCCGATTGATCGGTAACTGGCTGGCATTTCCCGGTCACCTCTTTCTCGCCACCATACAGATGATTGTCATTCCGCTCGTGATTGCCTCGGTGGTGCGCGGCCTCGCCTCCAGCGAAGATCTTTCACAGCTGCGCAAGCTCGGCATGCGGGTGTCCATTTTCTTCGTCATCACCACCGCCATCGCCGCTTCCATCGGGCTCTGGGTTGGTGGCCTGATTAACCCCGGGCGCATGCTGACCGGGCTGGCCACGCCAGCGACGGAACCCTCTGACGAGGTGGTGAATGCCACGATGCCCAGTGTCGAGGATCTTCCCCAGACCCTGTTGGGGCTGCTCCCCGGCAATCCCCTGGATGCCATGGTGGAGGGCCAGATGCTGCAGGTAGTGATCTTCTCGATCATCGTCGGAATCGCACTCGTCAGCATGGCACCGGAAAAGTCCCGACC
>NZ_JAWOIS010000004.1:0-73423 GCF_046484525.1 Marinobacter sp. | reverse complement strand
TTGCCGAATATGAGGGTGTCGTCGAAGCTCTAGCGGGCAACACTTAATCAGTATCAGTTTCTGCGTTACCAGCCCGTCAATGGTATTCCGTGCTTCTCAAGATACTCGCCATTTTCTTCAAGATATTCGAGCGTATTAGCACGATAAATGTCCGGATCTCTATCCATCTCATTGGCCTGGAAGCGGGCAAGTTCTATCTCATTTCCTGGCTGATTCATCATCCAAACTACTATCTCGCCTCCTGGGGCCAGGCCAAAAGTCAGGGTGTCCCTTGGTCTCATGCGAACATCGACCTGAGTAACCATTGGCGCTAATCCCTTCATCTCATCTTTCCAATCCGAAGGGATTTCAATTAGGCGCTGATAGAATTTCTGCTCCGCAAAAGAAAACCATTGTATTGCCACAAAGTTGGGAAAAGGCTCCATCCTTCCAGCAACTCCACGAGGACCGTTGGGCCCTTTCCAACAACAACTCATGGAACCTGCCGGATGCCACCAATGCCTGACTCCGGATAACTCAAATTCCAAATGCTCAACCCAGATATCGTAATGCTTCGGTGTAGCAAGCTGAAAACGCCAATCTATGTCGCCTTTTTCTCCCGAAAAAGTGCTGCAAGCTGACAACAGGAATGAAATAACTACAACAATTGACCGATGGATTTGCATTTTCTATTACAGCCCTACATTGAAGTGCACAGTTCGTTGCCTGGAAAAAGTCGCCCGCAAAGGATGTATCAAATTATCGAACGGAATCTCCGTGGTCAGGACCTCGTCTGCAATGAGCCAGTCAATTGGATTGTAATGATCTGAATGATGAAGGTAGCGCTGGCGAAGGAATTGTTCATGCTCACCACCCAAGCCAAGGTTGTTCTCTCCAGCCACTGCATCACAAATCATGCTATTGGCGATCTCCTCAAGCTCAGATGGAAGATTCATATCATCCCGATCGGGAATCTTTTTAAATGGCACTCCACGCTCCAACGCCACCACATGCATTACTCGGAGGCCAATACGCGAATATTCACCTCTGACACGACGACTCATCCTTAACGAAAGATCTACTCGCCCATCGGGCAAGGGATGGTCATCGCGTTGTTGTTCAATTCTCAGGGTCGCCATATTTCCGTCAAGCAGAGGCAAGCTAAACCGCCCCACCCAAGATTCCGCCTTTATCTCAGTGTGTAGTTTCTTAAGATTGTCCCACTCCATCGTTTTCTGGGGCCACCGGGTCGCGCTTCCCCTCACACTCAACATCGGATACAAGAGCAAATCCTCGGTTTGAATATGTGGATATCCGCCACCAATGTCCGAGTGAGCTCCCGGCAACACAATTTCACGGAAGTTATTCGGCAAGCTGTCAGTTGTAGATTTAACACTGTTCAATGCGAAGTTTGCGCGTTTCTCATCTCTGGCAACCAGATGAACTACATGCCCAACGCTTTTCGGGTCCAGATAAAGCTCAACCGGGCTATTCCGGTCATTACCAGCCGATAAATCCAAACTTGAGGGATTGAAGATGCCCGCAACTGTGTCGAAAAGCCCCAGGAAGCGAATCCTTACTTCACGGGGCCAGCCGATGCCCTCATCGGTCAGAGCTATACCCATCTCGCCCTCTTCTCCCTTCAGGATTTCATTGGTCGCATGCCGAGCGGCAGCGGCACCTCGACTGAAACCGAACAGATCCACGGTCAGTGTCTGTATCTTTGCCCCCTCCGTGGTATCCAATATCCTCCGTGCGGCCTCTTTGAACAGTCTCCTCACCTGTTCAATCACACCGGTTTCACCAAGGCCTGTTGCTGCACCAATCATTGAATCCTCGTCACCGCTTTTTGTGCCGGCGCCCGGCTCATAAGCCTTAACCGTTACCCTCCTCTGTGACCTATCTTTGAAATCTGCTTCCTCATACAAATCAAACAACTTCACAACATTGGTAGGCCCATTGGCATAGCTCTCCCCCATCCGCATCGCGAGTCGATTCCGGCACTCTTCCAGACGGGAAGGATCAGCCTTGATCGGCTCCATGCACTCGGCCATCAGCCGCTTTCTGAAGATCTCAATGTTGTCGACGTTATTCAGCGTGCCATCGGTGAATAATCCCGCTACCAGATGCACGCCTTCCGGTTCGTCTTTGGATGCCGGACTTTTTGTCTCGGTCACAAGTGGCAGGACACTGGCCGATGCGCCCAGCGGTAGCGTCAGCCGATGATCAGCATTTTCCTGCTGCGGGCCTCCATTGAACTCGGACTCCGCCGGACTTCCCTGATAATTCCGGAAACCGATCCCCTCAGCATGACGCAGGTCTGCAGGTGTCAGTCCCTTACGGTTCAGCTCCGCCACGGAATGCTCGAGGCCAATAATTTGGCGCGCGCCGCTCTCGCAGTGCCAGGCTCCCGAGTTGCCATCACCTAAATCCGGCCGCCAGGATACCACCGGGCTCATCGGACGATCCGAGCCGATGCCGGTATGAACGAGACAAAGTTCGCCTGTGGCAACGCGGGAGATCAGGTACTGGTGGACAACTTCGCGCGGGGTGCCTGGCAGGACGCCCGGGATATCATTGAGTATCAGTGAGGAATGCCCCGCAAGCGGTTCAGACAGTATCCGGCGAAGGGTTTGCGAAGCCAGAAACGGGCTTTCGACCAACGGCAAGTCCGCCGGGCGGAGGCGATAGAAGGGTTTGATGTGCATAACGTTCCCTGTTGTTCCTGAATGCCCGATTCCCTGTCGGGCACCTGAAGATGGCGAGCCGGATCCGTGGTTCGCCGGGACAGGAGAAACTACTCAATTTGCCAGCACGACACAAGGGACAGGCTCCCAATTCAAACCTACCCAGATTGGGCATATTTTTGCCCAATTTGGGTAGAAAGAATTCATCCCGACCTGCTAAGCGGTCAGCCAGCCATCGCCGGCTCGCTGTAGGCCTGCATTCCCGCCGCTTCCTCGCAGACATACTGCTCGGCATCAAACCGCTTTGTCTGCTGACGGAACTGCCAGGTGAAGCCCGGCCAGAGGGTGGTGTTCTTGCCATTCTCGTTCACGTACCAGCTCTTGCAGCCGGTCTGCCAGACCGAATCGCCGAGTTTGGCGTGAATCGAGGCGTTGTACCCGCTGAAGGCTTCATCCTTTACCTCCACGCTCTTCCAGCCCCGGTGTTGCATCTTCCGGACGGCATCCAGCACGTACTGCACCTGGGACTCGATCATGTACACCATGGAACTGTGGCCCAGGCCCGTGTTAGGGCCCATAAGCATGAAGAAGTTGGGGAAGCCGGCCACGGTGGTGCCCTTGTAGGCCTCGGCGCCGTCCCGCCAGGCATCAAGCAGGTCCTGGCCGCCACGGCCGAAGATCATGCCCCTGGGGATCGGCTCCTGGGCCTTGAAGCCGGTGCCGTAGATGATGCAGTCCACGGAGCGCTCGGTGCCGGCTTTATCCACAATCACGTTGCCTTTCACTTCCCGGATGCCGTCGGTCAGCACGTTCACATGGTCCTGGTCCAGGGCCGGGTAATAGTTGTTGGAGATCAGAACCCGCTTGCAGCCGAAGTGGAAATCCGGGGTGACTTTCTTACGCAGTTCCTTGTCCCTGATCTGATTGCGAATGTGCCGGCGCGCCTGCAGCTCACCGAGTTTCAGGATTCGGGGGTTGCCCACAAAGCCCAGCACCCGGCCCTCCAGCATCCAGTAGATGCTCTGGCGGAAGGCGTTCAGGGTTTGCGGAAACTTTCGGAACATCATTTTCTCAAGCGGACGAATCTCCCGGTCGGGCTTGGGCATGATCCAGGGCGGTGTGCGCTGGTAAAGATCCAGCCTCGCGGCTTCTTTGGCGACTTCGGGTACAAACTGAATCGCAGAAGCACCGGTACCGATGACCGCCACGCGCTTGCCCCGAAGATCATAGCCATGATCCCAGTCCTGGGAGTGGAAGCTGGTGCCGGTAAAGGTCTCAATGCCCTTGATGTCGGGGTAGGACGAAGTGCTGAGCCCACCCATGCCGGACACCAGGATGTCTGCGTTCAGTTTGCTGAACCAGGGAAGGTCCTTGTCGTTCCTGTCCAGTTCATCCCCCGGCTTCAGACCTTTCTGCTGCATGTAGGACCAGAGCGTGGGGCTGTCGCAGGTTTCGATGGTCCAGGTTCCGGTTTTTTCGTCCCAATGGGCACCAGCGACGTGGGTATTGAGCTGGATGTGCTCCACCAGCCCGTATTTTTCGGCGCAGCGTTTGAGGTAGGCCTTGATCTCCGGCTGGGTCGCAAACATCCGGCTCCAGTCGGGGTTCTGTTCAAAAGAGAAGGAGTACAACGCTGACTGGACGTCACAGGCGCAGCCCGGGTAGTGGTTCTCGTGCCAGGTGCCGCCGATGTCGTCGCTCTGTTCGAGGATCACGAAATCGTGAAATCCGGCTTCCTTGAGTTTGATGGCCATACCGAGGCCGGAGAAGCCGGTACCGATGATGGCGATCTGTGTGTTTCTTGTCATTGCTGCTCTCCTGGTTGGCCTTTGCGGCCTTGTCTGCTTTTGATCGTTTGGTCATCATGATTGGTAGACACATGTATACACAGTGAAGTAGACAGTCGTATACTTCAAAAGTCGAAACAATGGAGAAATGGCCTCGACTGACAGGTAACTGTCCCGATCAAAGCGCTAGCTCGGGGGAGGTCAATTGGGGGAAGGCTTTCCAAAACCCGCTCCTTCGGCACGTCCCTGTGACGCTTGAGCTCCGCCATCCATGGCTCCGCACAGTTTTGGAAAGCCTTCCCCCAATTGACCCCAGAGCTTTGGGTGGCATGCTCCCAATTATCAGGAACGGTTGGGCAGGGCTTCCGAAAATGCTTGGAGCCATGGATGGCGGAAAGCAAGCGTACATGGACGTACTCGCAGCGGTTTTCGGAAGCCCTGCCCAACCGTTCCTTACACCGAATTTGAGGAACACATGAATGCATTAACCGTAACCGGCGGAAAGCTGAAACTGATCCAGGCCGCACTCAGGTTGATTACCGAAACAAGAAGTCTCACGTCTCTGGGCCTGCGCGAACTCGCCCGCGAGGCGGGGCTGAACCCGAACACCTTTTACCGGCACTTCAAAAACCTGGATGAATTCGGGCTGCAGGTTCTCGGTTATATTGCCGAAGACATGAAGGCCGGGGTCCGGCAGCTTCGGCAGATGGCGGATTCGTCCGAACAGGCCTCCCATGACACCGTTGCGTTCGTATACCACTACTTCCTGTCCAACCCGGCGGGCACCACCGTCGCAGTCCGGGAGCTGCATGGCCCTTCACAGGTGCTCAGAACCGCACTCCAAGCCCAGCTGGATGCCAGTGCCCGGGAGATGGCCGAGGACATCATCGACCGGGACCTGGTTACCGGAGTTTCCCACGAGACCATTCACGAAATCGCCCACATGACGATTCGCTACATCCTGTTCCGTGCCATGGACTACCTGGAGAAGCCCGATCAGAGAACGCGAATTCAGCTGGAGACCGAACGGTTTATCACCCGTCAATTCCGGGGAGCGATGGTTGAACACCTGCCTCAACAGGAGCTGGAGTCCGTCGTCAGGAGCACTGTCTGAGTTGCGGAGCCATCAGTCCGGCTGGAAGAACCTTTGCACCTGGTTAGCGTGGGCCTGGCCGTCCCGGTAACCCAACTCGATCAGTTCACGACAAAACCGGCTTTCGAAGAGCAGGTAGCTGGCAAGGTTAGCACCGCCGTTGGCCACGGATTCCGCTTCTCCGGTGAGCGCCCTGACCAGGGGCGGTAAAGCAGCCATGTGGGACGCGGCGAGTTCGTCGATCGGCTCGGACGGGGAAATCTCCAGGATCTCCACAGGATACAGGTCCAGATTGGCTTCCCGACGTCGATCCTCAGGAATCAGCTCCAGAAGGCGATTGATGGTGCGGGCGTGTTCGATGTCGTACTCCAGGGTATCGAGGAACATGCCGTTGAACACCTGGGCCAGCACCTGGCTGATGGCAGGCGTGGATGTTTGCTTGCGCGGCTTGGGCGGGCACATGGCGTTGGCGCTGACACCAATCACCAGTACTTTCCCGGCACCCAGTCGCAGTGCCGGGCTGATGTGGGCCATCTGGCGGGTGACACCATCGCCGAAGTACTCCGAATCCATGGCAACCGGAGGAAACAGGGTAGGTATCGCGGACGAGGCCATCACATGGTCGACTGTCAGTTCCGTCGGTTTTCCCGCGCGTTGGCCCTGGCTCCAGGCTTCCAGTGTTGCCCTGCCCTCGAAGAAGCAGATGTTGCGGCCCGACGCATAACCGCAGGCATTCAGACCCACCGCGTCGATATGGCCGGCTGCGAGTGTTTCCCGCACCCGGTCGAAATCCAGTTCCTTTTCCAAAAGCCTGCGCAAGGGTCGACTGTCCAGAAATGACACCGGACCACCCTGGGACGGTCGCAGCAGGACTCGTCTCGCAATGCTGGTCACATTGCGCACCATGCTGATGGGATCGGCACGGAAGACCTTATCCATGGTCAGCCCGGACCAGACCTTTTCCAGGTGGTCGATATTGTGGCGGAACAAACCACGGCTGCCGGCGATGGCCATGGCATTGATAGCACCGGCAGAGGTTCCGACGATCACCTGGAAGGGGTGTTCCCAGTCCGGGTACATGTCAGCAATGGCCCGCAACACCCCCACCTGGTAGGCCGCACGGGCACCACCTCCGGTCAGTACGACGCCTGTCACTGCCATTAGAGGATTTTATTCCGTAGTGTTGAAGACGTACGAGGAAACCGTGCCATCGTCGTTAAAGCGCACCACCAGGTCCGTGGTCTCGGCCTCGCCGAACGCAGACCAACGGTATTTGCCGTAGGTCCAAGTGCGTTTGCCGTCTTCGACACCCGTTCGCCAGGGTTCACCGAACAGCTCCTGAATGTCCGACCGGGTAGTTTCACCAATCCGGATCTGGTCGACGTTATGGGTCGGGAAATCGTGGCCGACGGTGGCGCAACCGGCGAGAGTCGCAATCACAAAGGCGATCAAAAGCATCTTGAAGGATTTCAAAGCCGGCATCAGAGGGCTCCCTGTTTTTCGTGAGTTTCCTTCATCTTAGCTGCTCTGTGGCCAGATGCGATTACGGCGCTGATAGATTCCGCCGCGCAACCACAAAAAAAAGCCGCAGACCTTTCGGCGCCGCGGCACAGTGGGATCGAAGGGTCGATCAGTAAAGCTTGGCGAGGGACTTCCTGGCGAAGGATTCCACTTCCTCGAGGCGGCCTTCCTTCACCTTGACCAGCCATTCCGGGTCCTGCAGCAGGGCCCGGCCGACGGCGATCAGCTCGAACTCGTGGTTGTTCATGCGCTCTACCAGCTCGTCGATGCCGGCTTTCTCCACCGCTTCTTTCTTGCTTGCGAAGGTACCGCTGATGAAGTCTTCGGTGAGGCCGACGCTGCCAACGGACATGGTGGGCTTGCCGGACAGCTTCTGGGTCCAGCCGGCCAGGTTCAGGTTGGAACCTTCAAACTCCGGTTCCCAGAACCGACGGGTGGACGCGTGGAAGATGTCCACACCGGCTTCCACCAAGGGCTTGAGGAAGCGCTCCAGTTCTTCAGGGCTGTTAACCAGCCTGGCTTCGTAATCCTGCTGCTTCCACTGGGAAAAACGCAGCATAATGGGGAAGTCCGGACCGACGCGGTGGCGGACTTCCTCGACGATTTCCACCACAAACCGCAGACGATTTTCCAGGCTGCCACCGTACTCGTCGTCCCGCTGGTTGGTGCCTTCCCACAGGAACTGGTCCAGCAGGTAGCCGTGAGCACCATGGATCTCAACGCCGTCAAAACCCAGTGCTTTGGCATCCTGGGCGGCATCGCCAAAAGCCTGAATGACATCCTGGATGTCTTCCTTGGTCATGGCCTTGCCGTTGGGCTTGCCCGGTGCGAACAGGCCGGAGGGACTGAATCCGGGAACGGAGGGATCCGGATCGGTACCTTCCTTACGTACGGCACCCACGTGCCACAGCTGTGGGAAAATGGCGCCGCCGGCCTCATGGACTGCATCCGCCACCTGCTTCCAGCCTGCCAGAGCTTCCTCCCCATGGAACGCCGGCACGTTGGGGTAGCCGTTCGCCGCCGGATGGTTGACGGTGGTGCCTTCGGTAATGATCAGACCAACGCCGGCCTCGGCCCGGCGGCGGTAATAGGCAACCACGTCTTCACCAGGCACGCCCTTGGGCGAGAAGTTACGGGTCATCGGGGCCATGGCCACGCGGTTGCGCAGCTTGAGGTTGTGGATTTCAAACGGTTCAAACAAAGGACCCAGGTTCATGCTCATGGTAATGTGCAACCTTATTAATTTGGTTTCGTTAAGCAACCCTATTCAATCTGGTTTTAAGATGCAACCCTATTCGGTACACTCCCATACATGGCCAGAAAACGTTTTGATGATTCCCAGTGCTCCGTCGCCCGCGCCCTCAATGAAGTGGGTGACTGGTGGTCCCTGCTGATTGTGCTGCAGGCGATGTACGGTACCCGCCGTTTCGTCGACTTCCAGCAGGAGCTGGGCATCGCCAAGAACATTCTCTGTGATCGCCTCGCCCGCCTCGTTGAGAACGGGGTGCTGCGCAAGGTGGACGTAGGCGAACATGGCTCCCGCTTCGAATACCGGCTCACCGAAAAGGGCCGGGACCTGTTCCCGGTGGTGATCGCCCTGCGCCAGTGGGGTGACAAGTGGAATCCGGCGCCGGATCAGGGTCTGCTGGACCTGCGCGACCGCGCCACCGGCCGGCCTATCCAGGAGGTTCAGGTTCGGGATGCTGACGGCCAGCCACTGAGCATCCGGGACGTGTTCGTACCGGAAGAGCACCTGCCCACCAGCAGAAAGAACTCGGCCTGACCATCCGCAGTGCCCGTAAGCGCACTCGTATTCTTGAGGTAGATCAATTCGCCACTCGAGGCATTACCCGCCATCGGCGGTTCTTGCGCTACGTCAAGTTTCACCTTTCCGCTGTCATTAACCTGAAGCCATCGACGATTTGCATAAAGGAGATGGTTTATGTCCCGTTCTTTCAAACTTGGTGTTCTGGGGGCTGTGGTTATGGCTGCGGCTCCTATGGTACACGCTTATGAGGCTGGTGATTTTATTGGTCGTGTTGGTGTCGTGACTGTTGACCCTGACTCTTCCAGCAGCAATCTTAACTCCAACGCTCTTGGTGTTCTCCCCGGTGCCCAGGTCAGCGTTGACTCCGACACTCAGCTCGGTCTGACCGTGTCCTACATGCTTACCGCCCAGATTGCTGTCGGCGTACTGGGCGCAACTCCATTCAAGCATGATATTGAAGGTGACGGTTCCATTTTGGGTGGTACCGGCAAGCTTGGAGAAACCAAGCACCTGCCCCCGACCATCACACTGCAGTTCTTTCCGATGCCCAGTAGCAGCAAGTTCCAGCCATACGCCGGTGTAGGTGTGAACTACACCAACTTCTTCGAAGAGAAAACCACCAGCACTCTCACCGGCGTCTATGACAGCGTTGCAACCGGTGGCACAGGCGGAGTCGTAGCCAGCACTGACCTGGAATTGGATGACAGCTTTGGCCTTGCCGCTGAAATCGGCATGGACTACATGATCACCGAAAACCTTGGCCTTAACGCCGCTATCTGGTGGGCGGATATTGATACCGATGCCACCATCAATGCCTATGCCGCTGATGGCTCCCGCGTTGATAGCAGCACTCTGGATGTTGAAATCGACCCATGGGTCTACATGGTAGGCATTTCCTACCAATTCTGATCCCCGTGCCCTCCGGCATCCTCGTGGTCTGTGGGTTGCCGGGAGGTGCGTTCTCCTGTGCGGGGCTCTTGCCCCGCTTTTTTGTGCCTGGAACCGGCTCATCGCCCGGTTGGCTCGCCGTATGGCACTGACTGCAATCAGCCGCCGCCAGGAAAACGCCCGTCTGTTCCCGGTGTTCGACCTGCTCTGTCAGAGATTGCAGAACAATATCTTCGTCAGAAACAATATTGCCGTCTTCGCCAGTGCTGTCACCGATAAGAAAAATTCAGAAAGAGAAAAGTAACCAACCGGGTATCAGGCAGGCGTTATAGGCGGAATGCGGGATCACAGGGCTGAGAATGGCCGTCAGCAAATTGCTTAATGACACGCCCATCAGTGTCCGTTGACCAAACGCGGCTGTGATGAAAAAGCCCTGGAGGCCCCCCCCCCGGAACAGCAACTCCTCCAGTACCGGGTACCAGAGCACAAGGGCAAACGCCTGAAGCAGAGTCAGGCGCCAGAAACAACAAAGCGGAGCAAATGCTCCGCTTTGAAAGGACCTATCGGGCGACTCAGGCGCTCTGGCGTTGCGCCGACCGGCCCCGCTGGCCACCGCCATCGCGGCTCCGGCTCTCACCAGGGCGGCCGCCAAAGCCGCGCCCATTGCCGGCGGGCTTGCCATTGGCACCACCGCGCACGTTACGGCTGCGGGCTTTGGCCGGATCGGCCTTGGCCTTGGGCTTCAGGGGCAGGTTGTTCCTGGGCTCGAAGCCTTCCACTTCCTTGCGCGGCAGCTGTTTCTTGATCAGCTTCTCGATGCCCGCCAGCAGTTTGCCTTCATCGGCACTGACCAGGGACAACGCATGGCCGCTCTCGCCGGCGCGGCCGGTTCGGCCAATCCGGTGCACGTAGTCTTCCGGTACGTTCGGCAATTCAAAGTTGACCACCTGGGGCAGCTGTTTGATGTCGAGGCCACGGGCCGCGATATCGGTGGCGACCAGTACCCGGATGTCTCCCTGCTTGAACTCGGACAAGGCACGGGTGCGGGCACCCTGGGACTTGTTGCCGTGGATGGCAGCGGCGGTGATCCCGTCCTGCTCCAGTTTCTTGGTCAGGCGGTTGGCACCATGCTTGGTACGGGTAAACACCAGCACCTGTTCCCAGGCGTTGTCCCGCACGAGCTTGCTCAGCAAGGCGGTCTTCTGGCTCTGGTCTACCGGATAGACCGACTGCTTAACCTTTTCGGCGGTGGTGTTCCGGGCTGCCACTTCCACCTGTACCGGATCGTTCAGCAGGCCTTGGGCCAGGCTACGGATCTCGTTGGAAAAGGTGGCGGAGAACAGCAGGTTCTGCCGCTTGGCCGGCAACAGCGCCAGGATCTTGCGAATGTCGCGAATGAAGCCCATGTCCAGCATGCGGTCGGCTTCGTCCAGCACCAGGATTTCCACTTCGTTGAAGCGCACCGCATTCTGCTGGTACAGGTCCATCAGCCGCCCAGGTGTTGCCACCAGCACGTCCAGACCCTTGCGCAGCTTCATCATTTGCGGATTGATTTTGACGCCGCCGAAAACCACGGCGGATTTGGTGGGCATGTACTTGCTGTACAGGGCCACGCTGTCGTGAACCTGGGCCGCCAGCTCGCGGGTCGGCGCCAGGATCAGGGCACGGGGCCCCTTTCCGGAGCGCGGATTAGCCGCGAGGCGCTGCAACAGCGGCAGGGTAAAACCGGCGGTCTTGCCGGTACCGGTCTGGGCGGCAGCCATCACATCCTTTCCGGACAGCACTGCCGGAATGGCCTGCTGCTGGATGGGAGACGGGGTTTCATAGCCCTGGTCGGTAGTGGCACGGACCAGCTGCTCGGACAAACCGAGAGAAGAAAAACTCATATTGATTAAACTCTTTGTGATTCTGCCTCCACGAACACCGTCCATCGGCGAATGCGGGCAGAAGCCATGATGATTCATGGAAAAATGACGACTACAGTCACGCGCCGTTAACGGCGGGACGTCCTCTGACAGGTCGTATGGAGGTTCGCAAAGCGGCCAGTTGGCCGTGATAGTGCGGAATCCCTAGAGGCAGGATGCAGGCACGGTAACAGAGGGTCCGGGAAATAGCTATAAGTGGTTTCATTAGCAGGCTTTCATCTTCAGAAAAAGAGGGAACTCCAACGAGGGTCTCTGGTCACTAGTGTCCCTATCATTCTACAAATCCGCCAAATCCCGGAGATTCCATGCTCAGCGTAGGCATTGGTCCCTTCAGCCTGTCCATCGGGCACCTGCTTCTTGTTCTGGCCTTTGTTGTGGCCCTGATCGTGGGTGCGCTCAGTGGTCGCAAGCAGAAAACCCCGATATCCGGCTCCCTGGCGGATATTTTTTTGGTTGCCATGATCAGCGCCCGGATTGGCTTCGTGGTCCGTTACTTCGAGCATTACCAGGGTGACTGGTTGGGCATGATCGATATCCGCGATGGCGGTTTTGATCCGGTTACCGGCTTGATAGTCGCGCTCCTCTTCGCCGGATACCTGATGTGGCGGCGCGCAAACATTCGCCGGGCACTGGGCTCCGCCGTTGCCGCCGGCATGATCACCTGGGGCTTCACCACCGGTGCCATTGCCCTGATCAACCAACAGACCCGGGGGTTACCCGAGGTCGCGCTGACCGATCTCAACGAACAGCCGGTCGGCCTGGCCGACATTTCCGGAGGCCAGCCTGTTGTGGTGAATCTCTGGGCTACCTGGTGCCCCCCGTGCATCCGCGAAATGCCAGTGCTGGAACAGGCCCAGCAGCGCTATCCCGGCATTAACTTCGTGTTCGCCAACCAGGGCGAGCATCCCGAAACCATCCGCAAGTTCCTGAAACAACAGAACCTGCAGCTCGACCATGTACTCAGTGACCGCCCGGGCAGTTTCGGCCGGGTAGTCGGGAGCCAGGGCTTGCCCACCACCCTGTTCTACAACGCCGACGGCAACCTGGTGGACACCCACATAGGCGAACTGTCACGCGCCAGCCTGGCCCGGAACCTTGAGCGCTTCGATCCTGGCTTTCTCAAATCCTCCCAATCCAAGGAGTCAACGTCCCAATGAGCACTTCCGCACGCACGCGCTTAATCAGGTGTGCCCTGATTTCCACTGCCCTTTTCGCAGCTACCGTGCAGGCACAGGACTATCCACCAGCCATCCAGTCACTGGAACAACAGGGTGTGAAGGTTGTGGACAGCTTTGAAGCTCCGGGCGGCATGACCGGTTATGTCGGCGAAATGCAGGGGCGGTCGCTGGCCTTTTACCTGACACCGGATGGCAACCACGTGATCGTTGGCACCCTGCTGGACGAGGAAGGGAACAACCTCAGTGCTGCCAGCATCCAGGAACTGATCGAGGGACCGAAGTTCGCAGAAGCCTGGCCGCAGCTGAAAGACAGCAACTGGGTGCAGGATGGTTCCAGTGATGCAGACACCATCGTCTACACTTTTACCGATCCCAACTGCCCCTACTGCTACCGGTTCCGCCAGCAGGCCGAGCCCTGGATTGACGCAGGCGACGTTCAGCTGCGCCATATCCTGGTAGGAATTCTGAAAGAAGACAGCCTGACCAAAGCCGCCACGATTCTCGGCAGTGAGAATCCTGAAGCAGCGCTGCACGATCACCAGGCCAGCTACGAGCAGGGCGGCATCGAGGTTGACCGTGAGCTGGTAAGCGCGGCCCACATGGAAGTCAAAGCCAATAACCGCCTGATGCAGGAACTGGGTCTCCGCGCCACGCCCAGCACTCTGTACAAAGACGATAATGGCAAGGTGATGATGGTGCAGGGCCTGCCGAATCCCCAGGCTCTCGAACGCATGATGGGGCCTAAGCCCTGAGTGTTGTAGGAGGTCAGGCCAGCCAGGCGGTCAGAATACAGGCCGTCAGGCTGGCAAGCGTCAGTCCGGTCAGGGACAGGGTAAGGCTCCAGCGGAACGAGGCATCCACTGCCCGGTACCCGGTCAGCCGCTCCATGATCAGGGCATTGGCGGCAAAGGGTGTCCCGAAGGCGGTAATGCCCCAGCCGGTCACCATGCCGATGCCCAGGCCGATCAGGGCCTCTGCCGGCCAAAGGGAACCCAGGACGCCGCCTACCAGGGTGCCCACCACAATCGGATTTACGCCGCCCAGGCCCGCGAGGAAATAGACCCAGGGCACGCAGGCGGCCAGGATGGGCCAGCTCCAGGCCGGCAGATCGGCATGACCGCTGATCTGGCCGAGGACCACGCCACTGATGACCGAACCGATAAACGCCGAACCGCCGACAATGGCCAATTCGTTACTGACGTTTGCCATGTTGGCCATGGGCGGATTCTGTCGGCGACTCCAGGCCAGCAGACGGGCTCCCAGCACGACGCCCAGGCAAGAGAGGGTCACCGCGTAGGCGTAGCTGAGGTCAAACCGGTGGCTGAGCACAAAGACCCCCACGCAGATTGCCAGAACCAGGCCACCAAAACGGAGCCAGCTTGCCACCCCGGCCTTGTCTTCCAGGGCAATTTGTTCCTCGCCGGTTTCCGGGTCACGCCAGAGCAGGCCGATCAGGAGCAGTACCACCGAGAAAGGAATGGCGAGCGACAGCAGCTGGACACTGCCAAGTCCCGGCAACAGAGTGAGCGTGAGCACCACCGAAATCGACAGTGGTGAGAAGGCCGGCGATACCCCGAACCCCCGGAGCACCGCCCGGGTGGCGTTGCGGGTCGCGGCCGAGTCGCCTCCGCGGCGGATACGCTCACCCACCAGGCTGCCGATGACGGCCACCGAGCCAAAATTCAGCGGGATGGAAACCAGGGAGGTGCCAAAGGCCAGGCTCAGGTAACGGGTCAGCGGCTTGCCACCGAAGAGACTGGCTGAAATCCGTTGCAGGTCGCCGGAGCGACCCAGTACGTTGGAGAGCAGCATCACCGCCAGCACCAATCCGGCCAGGCGGGTCATATTGTTTGCGGCCTCAAGAATCAGACCCGGATCGCGGCCCAGCGCGAACACCAGGGCCAGAATAGCAACGGAAAACACGACTCGCGGCACCCGGCGCATGTCCCGCCACCCCAGCAGGACCGCCAGGCCCACCGCAGCCGCGCCAACAAACGCCATCCCCGGAAACAACGAGAGCATCGCCGCAATCAGGGCGAGATAGGCAAGAACGGAACGAATCGATTGCAAGGGCACGCTTCCTCAAAAAACAAAGCCCCGATATTAAGGAAGCTACTTACATACTGCTATCAGCATTTATGGGGATCTTTCCCGGCCAGCTGCGCGCTCCTTTGTCGCTGCCTTGGCGAAATTTGCCAGCGCGTTTTCCACCTTCGCCAGCACATCGTCACAACCTTCAATGGCGTGACGGATTTCAGGTAGGCAGGATCGTTGTAACCGAGCCAGACCTGATCTCTGCCGTGGCTTTTACATCGTGTCTGCTCCTGACGATCACCATCCCGTCAGCACCATGAGCGAAGGCACTAACAAGCACAACCGACACCACCAGTAATGATCGCAGAGCTTAGCGCATAGAATCCTCGAGCATGTTTTTCAACAAACTGAGCATAAGCCTTCATCAGAAATCTGTCAGGAAAAACTTCAGTAGATCGTCGCAGCGCCCTCTGGCCGGCTCTTGAATCGCTTATGTAGCCAAAGATACTGATCCGGCTGCTCACGAACGGTGGTTTCAATAAAGCGGTTCCATAGCTCTGCGTCGTTAACCGGATTTTCTCCGAAATTTTCCTGAATCGGCGAGAACACCACCCGATAACTACCATCAGGCATTCGAAGGTGGCTGACGCAGATAACCGCGGCACCGGATTCCCGGGCGATATAGCTTGGAGACGTGATACAGGCGGCGCTGACCCCGAAAAAGGGCACAAAAACCTCGGACTTCTTGCCGAAATCCTGATCGCAGGCAAACCATACCTGCCCTCCCTCTTTGAGGAAAGACAACAACGGTCTCAGCTGACGTTTGGTAAAAGGCCGGATGTTGAAATGACGACGGCGACCGCGCTCGATCATCCGGTCAATCACCGGATTGTTGTTTGGGCGGTACATGTAGCCCGGCTTTTGGAGCTTGCAGGCGATCAATGGCAAAGCAAAATCAAAGATGCTGTAATGACCACCGATCAGCAACACGCCCTTGCCGCGCTTTTTGGCTTCCTCAAGGTGCTCCGTTCCGTACACCGAAGCACTCTCACAATAGGGCGTCATATTACGCCACCAGGCGTGCACGCTTTCCAGAATTCCCCGGGCCGACGCCACAAAGGCATCCTCAACGAGCTGTCGGCGGGCGGCATCATCCAGCTCCGGCATGCAGGCCGCCAGATTGGCATCCGCGACCCGCGCGCGGGACTTCAGTTTGCGGCAAAGTAGTCTCCCCAGCCAGCGACCTAGGTGTTGCTTGGTGCTCATTGGCAGAAACGATAACAACCAGAGAACAAATACCAGAACCCAGGATCCCCAGAAAGCGGGATGCCAAAGGGCGCGTTTTGCAGTTTTTCTTCCGCGGGAGGCCATACAACGGTCTCTTTAAAGTGGGAATGGCAGGTCAATCAAAAAGTGAGAATAAAGCCGGCAAATCAGCCGAGTAGACTGACATATTCTTCGCTGGCTTGGTAGTTGAGGCACTCACATTTTGCACATTGCAAACAGCAATCCAATTCCGGGCCTCAAGAGTAAGGTTAAATAAAGATACGTGTTTATACGTAGAATTCGTCGGGAACACCATCCAGCAGACAGTCACCAATCTCAAACCACCGTCTGAAACCGACATCCTCAAGGTCGCCCCCGGAACGATTCCACTACCTACTATCAGGATCGCCACGGAAACCCGGTCAGCCCCGAGTAGTTGCTGATCAGTGCTTACGTCGCAGCCGGTCTGACTCACCTGCCATCACAGGATGGACAGTTCACCCGCGAGCTGGCCTCGGATGCCCGGGAATGGATGAACAGCAAGGAGGGGGACGAGGCCATCGGCAAGATGGAGAACCGTTACTGCGCCTACATCGGCGAATTCGACTTTGTCGACTTGCGGAAACTGGGCGAGAATCCGGACTCCTGGGAGGACATGGTGCAGGTATTACCTCTGAAAGCCGAACAGCGCTGAGCGCAAAGGCCGGAGGAAGCCCCGGGCCTGGCCCTCGCCGGCGCGGGAACGTTGGCCATCGAATTCCAGGTAGCCATCGTCGATCGGATCAAACCGCAGGATCTTCACATCCTCCAGATAGTTCTGGGAAGACTTCCAGGGGCCTTGGGTACCCTGACGGGGCAGACGATCCGCCGCGCGCTTGATGTAACCCGAGTTCAGGGAACCCAGGATGGTGTCCTCGCCCCGGCTGTTCTCGGTATCGCGGGCCACCACGGTCCGGTAACCGCGCTTGTCCATCAGGTTGATCAGTCGACACAGGTACTCGGCGGCAATATCCACCTTCAGGGTCCAGGAAATGTTGGTGTAGCCGAAGATCATGGCGGCATTGGGCACGCCTTCAACCATCACGTTCTTGTAGATCACCTTGTCCTTCATCACCACTTCCCGACCATCCACGCTCGGCTTGATGCCGCCCAGCATCTGGATATCCAGGCCGGTGGCGGGAATGATGATATCCGCATCCAGCTGCTCGCCGGATTGCAGACGAATGCCGGTCTCGGTGAACCGCTCGATGTGATCGGTGGCAATGGAAGCCTTGCCCGCCTTGAGTGCCTTGAACAGATCGCCATCCTTGACCACACACAGGCGCTGGTCCCAGGGGTTGTAGTCCGGCGTGAAGTGGCGCATATCGGCTTTGCCATCCAGCTGCCGCCGGGTGATAGAGAGGAACAACCTCCGCATCGCCTTCGGGCTCTTGCGGGAACGCTGGTACAACAGGCGTGAGATGGAAATGTTGCGGGCGCGGGTTAGCCGGTACGCCGTCTTCTCCGGCAACACCTTCTGAAGAGCCAGGGTGATCTTGTCGGTGGATGGCAACGGCATCAGGTAGGTGGGCGAGCGCTGCAGCATGGTCACGTGCGCCGCCTTCTCCGCCATGGTCGGCACCAGGGTAATGGCGGTAGCGCCACTGCCGATCACCACCACCTTCTTGCCGGTGTAGTCGAGGTTCTCGGGCCAGTGCTGGGGATGCACGATCTGGCCCTTGAAATCACTCTCGCCCGGGAAATCCGGTTTGTAGCCCTGATCATAGTTGTAGTAGCCAGTGCAGCCCACCAGGAAACTGGCGGTGTAGTGTTCGGTTTCGCCGGTGGCCTCGTTCTGAGCGGACAGTTTCCAGCACTTGTCCACA
This sequence comes from Marinobacter sp., assembly GCF_046484525.1. Taxonomy (GTDB): domain Bacteria; phylum Pseudomonadota; class Gammaproteobacteria; order Pseudomonadales; family Oleiphilaceae; genus Marinobacter. Next base: position 55,432 of record NZ_JAWOIS010000004.1, on the reverse strand, counting down.
CCGGACCAGTCCACCGTTTTCACCGCCAGGCCATAGCGGATGTGCCGTTCGACATCGTTCTCCCGGGCAGTCTCGCGCACGTAATTCTTTATCGAGGCGCCGTCCGCCAGCACCTTGCCGCCGGTCCAGGGGCGGAAGTTGTAGCCGAAGGTGAACATATCGGAGTCAGAACGGATACCAGGATAGCGGAACAGGTCCCAGGTACCTCCAAGAGATTGCCGGCGTTCCAGGATGGCGAAGGACTTGCCCGGGCACTCGCGCTTCAAATGACACGCCATGCCAATGCCGGAAACGCCGGCGCCGATGATCAGGACGTCAAAATGGTGTTGGCTCATTGTGCTTGCCTCACTGGTAATAGGCACGTTTCTCCGGCTTTCTGTTGAAGTTTAGACCCGAGCCGGTTCGTTATGCTTCAACAGTAACGAGTTCCCGTGTATCGCAAATTGGCCCTCGCCACACGAGGTCCATGCTCAAACGGTCAGTCGCTTCAGGACTTCCCTGAATCGGATGGCCTCTTTTCTCAACGATTCGCGGTTCAGCATGCCCACCCCCATGATCAATCCGCTACGCCTGTCTCCGGCGGCACAGACGGCACTGAGCGGTTTGACAATAAAATGCTCCCTGAACAACTGCCTGGTGATCAGGATGTCGTCTACTGAATCCGCGAACTGGACACAAAGACTGATCGCGTGGCTGGGAGCGGACAGCTGCGTAATGGCCGGCACCTGGCGGAGCTGGTCGTGCATTACCTGTTGTCGGGCCAGATACTCTTTCTGGATGCGCTGATACCACAGATCCAGATCGCCATGGGCGATAAAGGTCGCGAGCACTGCCTGATCCAGCATTCGCCCTTCACGGAAAACCTCACTGCGCAGCCGGCTGATCGTGGCCGCCAGGTGGTGCGGAACCACGAGGTAGCCCAGCCGCAACCCGGGAAACAACAGCTTGGAGAAAGAGCCCGCAAGGATGTGCTTCTGCGAACGCGGGTCGAATACCAGCCGGGTATCGCGCTGGCCGTTGAATTCATAATCGTCTTCGATGATGTAATCCGGTGACAGGCGCTGCGACAGGGCCTCCTTGTCCGCCCGCGAGGTAGGCACACTGAGTGGGTAATGCTGGGAACCGGTGAGATACAGCAGTTTTGGCGACGGCTGCGCCTCGCCCCTGTGCCCCGCACCGGGATACCAGGGCAACATCTCAAGCGTAAGCCCGCAGGCTGTGAATACATTTCGTGCCCCCCAGTAGCAGGGCGACTCCATCACCACCCGGTCGCCGGTATCTGCCAGCGCCAGGGCACAGAGTTCCAGACCATTGTGAGTGCCCTCGGTGATGATGATCTGCTCGGGATCGCAGTCAAAGTGCCGCCAGCGGCGGAGAAAGTCCCGGATAGCCCGCTTCAACGGGCCATAGCCTCCGGTGGAGTAGGACAACAGCAAGGCATTCTGGGGCACCGTGACACTGGCATAGAGCTGGCGCCATTTACGCATGGGGAACTGCGCTATATCCGGTATCCCGGGCACGAAGGCGCCGCTCTGGACCTCCGCCGCCCCCGGCTGGCTGAGCAGTTCACGGGCACGATCGGAAAGGCCATCCAGAGCAGGTCGTGCCGGAAGAACGGATACGGACTGGGGCCGATGGGTCCAGGTCCCCTGGCCATGACCAGTCACCAGCAGCCCTTCCTCCACAAGCGTGTTGATCGCCCCGGCGAGGGTATTACGCGCCAGTCCCAGCGCACTGCAGATGCGGCGATGGGAAGGCAGCTTCAGGCCTGATGGCCAGTCCTGCTCGACCAGAAGGCGCAGCGCCTGTTGCGCCCTGACCTGTTTGCTCAGGCTTTTCGGCTGTTGCTGGTAACGGCGGATCAGGCTCTCGAGCGGATCGCCGGGCATGAGGTCTTCGGTCATCAGGGCCTTGTGTCGCAATCGACCACATCAAAGTGGTCCAGTTGAACTCGAAAGTGGTTCATGTCCAGACCCTAGGGTACCTGCTAGGGTGCCTGGCATTCCAGTTACTTTCGAGAGGAATCGGTTCATGTCTCCAGTAGATACGCCTTTGTTGACCAGCGTGCTGAATGACGAGGTGCCCGCCCTGATCGGCCAGCACTGGTGCCAGCGTGAGGAGCGCTTTGACGTCACCAACCCCGCAACCGGCGAGATCCTCGCCAGGGTCGCCGAATGCAATGCAGACGATACCCGCACAGCGGTAGCGGCGGCGGAGCTTTCAGGTCGGTCCTGGAAACGCGTACCTGCCAAACAACGTGCCGGCATCCTGCGCCGGTGGTTCGAACTCGTTACTGCACATGCCGATGACCTGGCCCGCCTGATGACCCTGGAACAGGGCAAGCCGCTGGCAGAAGCCCGGGGTGAAGTAACCTATGGTGCTTCGTTCATCGAGTTCTTCGGCGAGGAAGCCAAGCGGATGGCCGGGGAAACGCTACCGGGCCAGGGGCCGGACAAACGCATACTGGTGATGCGCGAGCCCGTGGGTGTGGTTGCTGCCATTACCCCCTGGAACTTTCCCATGGCCATGATCACCCGCAAATGCGCCCCGGCCATTGCCGCTGGCTGCACGGTAGTCATCAAGCCTGCCGAAGCCACACCGTTGACGGCCCTGGCTCTCGCCCGGCTGGCGCTGGAGGCCGGCATACCGAAGGGCGTGATCAATGTGGTCACGGCTTCCGAACCGGTGGCGGTGGGCGAAGTCCTGAGTACCGACCCACGGGTGCGCAAACTGTCCTTCACCGGCTCCACCGCCGTGGGCAAGAAACTGTTGGCTCAATGCGCCTCGACGGTAAAGAAAACCGCCATGGAGCTGGGTGGCAACGCCCCATTTATCGTGTTTGATGATGCCGACCTGGACGCCGCCGTTGACGGAGCGATTGCCTCCAAATTCCGTAATGCCGGCCAGACCTGTGTCTGCACCAACCGTTTTCTGGTGCAGGACGGTGTCTATGAAGCCTTTCTGGAGAAGCTGACAACGCGGGTTGCCGAACTGAAAGTCGGCAACGGCCTGGAGGACGGCATCGCCGTTGGCCCCCTCATCAACCGGTCCGCCATCGACAAGGTTCAACGTCATGTGGACGACGCTGTCGGCAAGGGCGCCCGGGTAACCGGCGGAGGTCAGTCGCATGAGCTCGGACCCAACTTTTTCACCCCGACGGTGCTCGCCGATGTAACCCCTGACATGGCCGTCGCCACCGAGGAAACGTTTGGACCGCTGGCGCCGGTCTTCCGGTTCCATACTGCCGAGGAAGCCATTGCCATGGCCAATGACACCCCCTCAGGCCTCGCCGCCTACCTCTATGCCACCGACTATCGGCGTATCTGGCACACCCTCGAGGGCCTCGAGTACGGCATGGTGGGGGTCAACGAAGGCCTGATCTCCAGCGAACTGGCACCGTTTGGCGGGGTGAAGGAATCCGGCCTCGGGCGCGAAGGCTCCCACCATGGCCTGGATGAATTCACCGAACTCAAGTACGTCTGCCTGGGCGGCCTGTAATGGGTGCCCGGACAGGCTCCTGTGCATGACATCACGCAACACTTACGAGAGATAACACCATGAACAACGCAGAACTCAACGCCCTGAAAGAAGAATACGTCGCGTTCGGCGCGGCGACTCCCACTACCGAATTTGCCGATCGGGCCAGGAACGCCGAACTCTGGGATGCCGACGGCCAACGCTGGATCGATTTTGCCGGAGGTATTGGCGTGCTCAATCTGGGTCACCGCCACCCGAAAATTGTCGATGCCGTCCGGGCGCAGCTGGACAAGGTCATGCACACCAGCGCCGCAGTCATCTCGTACGCGCCCTACGTCCAGCTCTGCCAGAAGCTTTGCCAGCTGGCGCCGGTACGTGGCCCCAAGCGCAAGGCAATGCTGGTCAACACCGGCGCCGAGGCGCTGGAGAACGCTATCAAGATTGCCAGGGCCGCCACCGGTCGTACCGGCATCGTCACCTTTGATGGCGCCTTCCACGGCCGCACCATGATGACCCTGGCCATGACCGGGAAGGTACTGCCCTACAAGAACGATTTCGGCCCGATGCCCGGCGATGTGTTCCGGGCCCCCTACCCCAATCCGATCCACGGCGTCAGTGAAGAAGCGTCACTGAAGGCCCTGCGCACCCTGTTCAAGACCGATATCGCTCCACACCGCACCGCGGCCATCGTGATCGAACCGGTCCAGGGTGAAGGCGGCTTCTACATCGCCTCCCCGGCCTACCTGAAGGCATTACGTGAGCTCTGCGATGAGCACGGCATCCTGCTGGTCGTGGATGAGGTACAGTCCGGCTTCGCCCGTACCGGCAAGCTCTTTGCTCTGGAACACAGTGGCATCGAGGCGGATCTGCTCACCACCGCCAAGAGCCTGGCCAACGGCATGCCTCTGTCAGCGGTGGTCGGCAAGGCCGAAGTGATGGACGGCTCCGGCCCCAACTCCCTGGGCGGCACCTACAGCGGCAATCCCCTCTCCTGCGCAGCTGCACTGGCAGTGATCGAGGTTATCGAGGAAGAAAATATCCTCCAACGCAGTGCCGAACTCGGGGAAAGACTGGCCGACCGCTTTGCCGCGTGGGAACAACGCTTTGACCGGGTGGGTCATGCCCGCAACCTGGGGGCGATGGCCGCCTTCGAACTGCTCGACAGCGATGGCAATCCCGATCCTGCCCTCACCGGGGCCGTGTGCGCCAAAGCACGTGAGCATGGCCTGATCCTGCTGTCCTGTGGATTTTACGGCAACACTATTCGTGTTCTGGTACCGATCACGGTCGAGAATTCGGTTCTGGAGGAAGGACTGAATGTGATTGAAGGGGCACTTGAAGCGCTGTGTTAATAAGGTCGGGTCGGGGTAACTCACCCCGACCCGACTGCGCTTTTCGCTCTCTCAGGCAAAGGCTTATTCGGCGATGTTACGACCGAAGTACTTCTCGCTGATCTGTGCGTACTTACCATTCGCCTTGATGGCGGCCAGGGCCTGGTTGAGCTTCTCAAGCAAGGCCTCGTTGCCCTTGTTGACCGCAATTCCGATGTCATCAACGTAGATCGGATCACCCAGCGGCTTGACCTCCAGGCCGGCGTTCAGGATGGCATTCTCGCCGATCAGCTGATCGGTGATCACCGCGTCCACGCGACCACCCACGGTGAGATCCCTCAGCGCGGTGACGTCGTCGGTATAAGTGGTGATGTTGTCACTGTACTCGCGAGCGGCCTTGGCGAAGCTGCTGGAAACCAGAACGCCGATGGTCTTGCCACGGATATCCTCAACCTCGGTGATTTCGTCGTTATCGGTGCTGACGAAAACCTGAGCCCCGGAGCTGTAGTACGGATCGGTGAAATTCACCTGTTTCAGGCGCTCCTCGGTTATGGCCATGCTGCCGATAATGGCATCAAAGCGATCTGACTTGAGTGCCGCGATCAGGGTCTGCCAGGGATTGGCAACCGGATTGGGCTGCATACCCATTTCCTCCGCCAGTGCCTGCCCGACCTCCATGTCAAAACCGGAAAGATCGCCGCTTTGACGGAAGCTGAACGGCGGATAAAGACCGGTCATGGCGTAGGTGAAGACCTCTTTATCGGCGGCCTTCGCGGTGTCCACATGCGTTACGTTGATGGTGGCGGCGATGACCAGCGCACTGGTCACCCCAATCAGGTTACGGATCAGTTTTTTCATTGTGTTCCCCTCTCTTTGAAGAAGATCCGTGCAATGAGATCTTCATGATTTCCACTGGGTGGTCGTTAAGTTTGTAGTTTTCGACGTTTATCCAGCCCATCCGGGCGTAATAAGGGCCCTTATCCTCCGTGATCAGGTAAAGCGCGTCGTGGCCCTGCCGACGCATTTCCGCCTTGGCCCGGTCGATCAGCGCCTTGCCGATCCCCTTGCCTCGGTGTTCCGGTGCCACAAAGATTCGCGATAGCCAGGGCGAATACTGCGGCCGATCCGACGTGTCATGTGCCACCAGGCAGATGCTGCCGACCAGTTCGCCGTCCTCGAGGGCAACGAAGGTGGCCGGTAGCGAAGCGGTATCACAGTGCTCGGCGAGCCGTTTCCGACGGACGGCCTCATTCACCGTGTCGTCGAGGTGATACCACTGGGCCTGGTGCCAGGCCGCCAGCTCGCTGATAAAGCGCGGCTCCAGCGCCTGGATCGCAATACTCATGGCTTACAGCACCCGGCTGAGAAACTGTTGCGCTTTGGGGTGCCGGGGATTACTGAAGAAGGTTTCCGGGTCCCCCTGCTCTGCAATCTGCCCGTTATCCAGGAAGACGACGCGGTCGGCGACCTCCCGGGCGAAGCCCATCTCATGGGTCACCACCACCATGGTCATGCCGTCGGCGGCCAGGCTCTTCATTACTTCAAGCACTTCGCCTACGAGTTCGGGATCCAGGGCGGATGTGGGCTCATCGAACAGCATGACCGACGGCTCCATCGCCAGAGCGCGGGCAATGGCCACGCGCTGTTTCTGCCCGCCGGACAGCTTCTCCGGATAAACATCGCCCTTGTCGCCAAGGCCGACCTTTTCAAGCAATTCCCGGCCGCGCTCGATGGCCTCGCCCCGAGGGATTTTTTTGACGTGGACCGGCGCTTCGATGACGTTTTCCAGCACGGTCATGTGCGGGAAGAGGTTGAAATGCTGGAACACCATACCGACGTGCTCACGCACCTTGTTCAAGGGTGTGGTGGCCGGGTCCACTTCCTTGCCATCAATCAGGATGCGCCCCTTGTCCTTCATCTCGAGGAAGTTGAGGCAGCGCAGCAGCGTACTCTTGCCCGACCCGCTGGCACCGATCATGACCACCACTTCCTGGGGGGCCACCTCAAGGTCGACACCCTTGAGAACGTGGAGGTCACCGAAGTACTTGTGGAGTTGCTCGACTTTGATCATTTGGCTGTATCCATCCGGTTTTCAACGCGGCTCAGAACGAAGGTGACAATGGCGACCATGGCCAGGTAATACAGGCCTGCGATGGTGTAGAACTCAAGCTGCTTGAAGGTCACGGCAGCGTTATCCATGGACAGGCTGAAGATTTCCGTGATGCCAATGAAAGCTACCAGCGACGAGTCTTTGAGACCGATGATGAACTGGTTACCCAGCGGTGGGATGGCCCGTTTCAGAGCCTGGGGCAGGATCACCCGTCGCATGGCCAAGGCCCGCTTCATCCCCAGGGATTCCGCGGCCTCCATTTGCCCCTTGTCCACCGACTGGATGCAGCCCCGGAAGATTTCGGCGATGTAGGCACCGCTGTGAATGGCGAGGGCAATGGTGCCGGCCCAGAAAGCCGAGAGCACAACGATGTGGGTGATACCGAAGTACAGCCACATGATCTGAACGATCAGCGGCGTACCGCGGATAATGCCCACATAGCCGTTGTAAATCACACCCAGCCAACGGACACCGGTAACCTTCATAAGGGCAAAAATCAGGCCGATTACCAGGGCCAGGACCAGCGAAACGCCGGTCAGCCGAAGGGTCATCCAGGCGGCTTCCATAAAAGCCGGGAAGGTAGATAACAGATTTTCAAAAAACGACGTCATTGTTTAATCCTTGTTGGTCGTTGTAGCAGCACAGGCTTCTTGAACCAGTGGGTGCGTGTGGCAGCAAAAGTCAGCACCGCTCAATAATCATCGCGATCCCCTGGCCGCCACCAATGCAGGCCGCTGCGCATCCGTAGCGTTCGCTCCGGTGTTGCAAGGTGCGCGCCAGCGTGCCCGCCAGACGAACGCCTGTCGCGCCCAATGGATGTCCGAGCGCCAGGGCGCCGCCGAAGATGTTTACCCGCTCCGGGTCGATGTCCAGAAAACGGATGGTGTAAAGCGGCACGGCGCTGAACGCCTCATTAATTTCCCAGGCGCCGATATCACCGGCGCTCAGGCCGGCTGCCTTGAGTACACGCTCCGCCGCCACCGCCGCGCCGGCGCCCATGCATTCGGGCGTTACGCCGCAGTCGGCAATCGCCACGATTCTGGCAAGCGGCGACAGACCGTGACGGCTCAGCGCAGCGTCGGACATCAGCAGTGCCGCACCGGCTCCAGAGGTCAGCGGCGAACTGTTGCCGGCCGTCACCTGGCCGTCCTCGGAGAATGCGGGCTTGAGTTCGGCGAGGCGCTCGGCGCTGGTGTCCGGTCGGATGTTGGCGTCCTGGCCGACGAGGGCACCGGCCGGATTCCTGAGTGCCAAACGCTCCCCTTCAAACCAGCCGTCCTGCTCCGCCCGGGCCGCCCGTTGATGGGAGCGGACCGCGAAGGCGTCCATCTCCTCACGACTCATCCTGGTCTCCCGCGCCAGCCGCTCGGCGGTCAGGCCCATATTCATGGCGACCGTCAGATCGAGCTCTTTTTGCTGCTGCAGGGACTCCGGGACGGTCAACACCCCCTCCTGGAACAGGCTGGGGCCCATCGGGACGCGGGACATATTCTCGTAACCACCGGCCAGGCCGGTTTCGATCGCTCCGGTCTGGATCTCCCGTGCGGTGGAACGCAGTGCGGCCAGGCCAGACCCGCATTGCTGGTCAATCTGACGGGACGGGCACTGGATGCCCACTCCGGACAACCACTGGGGGTAGCGGCCGCCAAAACTCCATTGATCCTTGACCGGCAATGCGCAGCCCACACTCAAATCCTCGACCTCGGTCCCCGGCACCCCGGAGCGATCCAGTAGTGCGTCAATTACCTGGCCCAGCAGGACGTCGCCGCGCTGACCGGACCAGGCATCGACCTCGGGTTTGCGGGGATGGGCACGGGTGAAGGCCGAGCGGGCGAAGTCGGCGATATAAGCGTCGTTCATAGCACACTCCTTGCAGATTCGGTATCGGTGGACCAGCGGCTGAGGAACAGGGCATAGGTGGTCAGCACCTGGCGAATTGACTCGATATCGACACACTCATCCACCCCGTGGATGCGCTGGGCAACGGGGCCATAGCAGGTGCCGTTGACGCCACCGGAGACATGAAAGGCCCGCAGGTCGGTGGTACAGGTCGAGAGGTAATGGGCCGGAGGCTCCCCCACGAGATCCTCGTGGCACCGGGACAGCAGCCGGATGCCGGGGGTCTCGAGATCCACCAGATGGCCCTCGGAGCGAAAGCCATGGAACTCCACGCGTGGCTCCGGGGAGCCATCACCCAGGGCCTGGTGGTGGTCGGCGATCACCTGGCGCACCCGGGTCATGATTTCATCGGGCGACATACCCGGCGGGAAGCCAACCCGGCCTTCCAGAATGGCGTGAGCGGGCACGCTGGAAGCCCAGTTGCCGCCCTCGATTTTGCCAATGCTCAGGTTGAACGGATGCGCCTTGGCCTCGTACGGTGCAGGACGTGGCAGGCTGTTGATTTCCTCTTCCAGTGCCTTGAACGCGGGCAGGTAGGTCTGAATCGTCTCGATGGCATTGCGACCGGCCCTGGTGTCCAGCACGTGAGCCGGCACCCCATCGATGCGCATGCGGAACCAGAGCACACCCACCTGGCCACTGTAGATCTGGGCGCCGAAGGGCTCGGGAATCAGCACAAAATCGCCAGTGTAGCCCTGATGAAGGCAGGCCAGCGCGCCATTGCCGGTACACTCTTCCTCGATGACCGTCTGCAACGTCAACGGGAAGTCGATCTCCACGCCGGCCCGGCGCACGGCCTCAACCGCCATCACCATGGCGGCAATGCCTGCCTTCATATCACCGGCGCCACGACCATACAGCCAGCCGTCCTTCTCCCAGGGCTCCCAGGGTGACCGGGTCCACATATCGGTCGGCTCAGCCGGCACCACATCCAGGTGGCCATTGAAGATCAGGTGCGGTTTATTGGAAGAGGGATTAAGACGGGAAACGACGTTGTAGCGGCCTTCACTGGACCATTTGGTAGGGGCACGATGGGGATGCTCCGAGAAACCAGGTGCATCCAGCGCCACACGCTCCACCGGCAAATCCAGGCGCTGGAACCAACTCTCCATGGTTTCCAGCGCGCCATGCTCGTAGCCGAGGACGCTATACCCCCTCACCAGTTCACGGGTAAGCTCCAGGGTGTCGCCCATGAGCTCATCACAACAATCCAGAATGCGTTGTTCGATGGCGGTCAGCATCAGAACCTCCCAAGCCGGCTTTCATCAATGATCAGCTCGGCCTCCGTGGCAGCACGCAAGCTTTCCACATCCATGCCCTCGGCGATATCAATCACTTCCAGCCCTTTCTCCGTCACTTCCATAACCGCCTTCTCGGTCACGATGAGCGAAACACACCGGGGGGCTGTGAGCGGCAATCTGCATTGTTTGAGAATCTTCGGGTTACCGTGCTTGTCATTGTGTGAACACAGCACCACCAGCTTCTCGACCTTCTGGGCCAGTTCCATCGCCCCGCCGATACCGGGCGAGAATTTGCCCGGGATTTTCCAGTTGGCGAGATTGCCCTGCTGGTCCACCTCGAACGCGCCCATGAAAGTCACGTCCACGCGGCTGCGCCGGATCATGGCAAAGGACAGGGCACTGTCGAACACACTGGCACCCGGACGGGTACCGATGTAGGCTCCGCCGGAGTCGATCAGCTCGTAGTCCGGGGCCACATCCTGGCCCAGAGGCTGACAGCCGAGCACACCATTCTCGGAGTGCACCAGGACCTCCAGATCGTCGGGCATGTAATGAAACAGGCGCGTCGGCAGGCCGATGCCCAGGTTCACGATCTGGCCGGGCAGGATTTCCCTGGCGGCGCGGGCGAGCATTCTTTCCTGATCAGACGGCATGGGCACGTATCCCCTGTTCACTGCTGGCAGGATCGACCCGGACTACATGGTTCACGAAGGCACAGGGCGTATGAATGGCTTCGGGTTTCAGGCCTCCCGGTGACTCCACCCGGAAGGCCTGGGCAATCACCTTGTCCGCTGCGATCGCCATCAGGGGGTTGAAGTTGATTGCCGTCCCCCGGTAAGCGAGGTTGCCATAGGTATCGGCGATATCCGCATGAATCAGCGCAAAGTCCGCAGTGATGGCGGGCTCGACCGCACACTTGCGGCCGTTAAGCTCCAGTTCATGCCGTTGCTGGGCGATCTCGGTCTCAAGCCCGATGTCGGTCAGGAAGCCGAGGTGGCCGGCGCCGGCACAACGGATCTTCTCCGCCAGCAGGCCCTGGGGATACATTTCCACCGCCAGCCGCCCCTGGTTCATTTCTTCAATCGCCACACGGTTCAGGCCGATGTGCGAGGTGATCAGGCGATCCACACGACCCGCGCGGATCAGCCGCCCGATACCGATATCCGGCTCGTTGGCGTCGTTCTTGATCAGAGTTAATCCTTTCTGGCCCTGGGCCAGCAGTTCGTCCAGCAAGGCGAACGGGGTGCCCGGTGAGCCAAAGCCGCCGACCATGATGGACGCACCATCGGGAATTTTCGCGATGGCATCTTCGACGGACGTGTATTTCTGGTTCAGCAGTGTCATGCGATATCAGCCTATGGTGCTTTGGGTATTGGGTTCGGCGGTTGTGGCAGACAGGGGCGCCACCACTTCGCTTTCAAGACGTTGCAGGGCCCGGGTCAGGCGCTCCAGCAGTATCGTAATTTCCGGTTCGGAGATGTTGAGCGGAGGGCTGATCAGGAAATGATCACCGGCCAGGCCGTCCAGGGTCCGGCGGGGGTAGATCAGGAGTCCCTCTTCCTTGGCCAGGGCGGTCACACTGGCGAACAGGTTGATCTCTGCGGGAAACGGGGTCTTGGTGGCCGGGTCCAGGACCAGCTCCACGCCCCAGAGCAGTCCGATCCCGCGGACATCGCCGATGAAGTCAAAGCGGGCTTTCAGGGCCTCGATACCTTCGCGTACCTGCTGGCCCCGGGCGGCCACGTTATCCAGCAGCTTCTCGTTCCGTATTGCTTCCACGGCAGCCAGACCAGTCGCGCAGGCCAACGGATTGCCGGCATAGGTATGGCCATGCTGGAACCCGCCATTGGCCATGACGGTATCGACAATGTCCTCCCGGCAAAGCAGCGCGCCCACCGGGTAATAGCCGGCACCCAGTCCCTTCGCTGTGGTCAGCAGGTCCGGCGCGACGCCCCAGTGCTGATATGCGAACCAGGTGCCGGTGCGGCCGACGCCAGACAGCACCTCGTCAAAAATAAGCAGACAACCAATCTCGTCACACAGCCCCCGAATACCCTCGAGGTAAGCCTTATTGACCATCCTGGCGCCGGTACTGGCACCACCGACCGGCTCCAGGACCACCGCAATGATGTTGTCGCCACCAGCGGCGTCGATCCGATCACGGGTTTCCTGCAGCACTTTGCGGATATGGGTATCGTCATCCGTCTCGGTGTGGCGATAGAAATCCGGGCCAGGCACCTTGATGGACCCCTGGGTAATGTCTGCGAAGGGTGCCTCCAGGGGCTGATACCCGGTCACGCCGAGCGCGCCAAGGGTACTGCCATGATAGGACGGACGCAGAGAGACAAAGTGGCGCCGATGGGATTCGCCACGGGCCACAAAATATTGGCGCGCGAGCTTGATCGCGGATTCGACCGACTCCGAACCACTGGACACAAAAAAGACCTTTTCCAGGTCCCGGTTGGTCATGTTGACCAGCTCTTCAGCCAATGCCATGGCCGGCGCATTTTCAAACTGGGTCCGATAGGTAAAAGCCACCCGGTCCAACTGCGCCAGCATGGCATCACGGATACCGTCATGGTGATGACCCAGGTTGCAGGAAATGGCACCCGAGCAGCCATCAAGATATTCCTTGCCGTCCGTATCCCAGAGATAGACGCCACGTCCGTGAGAGACCTCAGGCATGGCCGGTCCGGCCTGGTAGAAAAGAGGGGAAGATGACATGTTGCAATCCGGTATAGTTTTACTGTTGTTGATTTGCAGTCTAGAAAGATATGTAAAAGTATTTCAAGATATGATTTTTTTACCGGATTCGATGATTTTTAATCATGGCTGACGTCAACATCCATTCTCTGAAATCGCTGGCGATCTTCAAGACACTGCTGGAAGCCGGGAGTGCCTCGCAGGCCGCACGAACCCTGGGCATTACCCAATCCGGGGTGAGCCGTTCCCTGGCCCAGCTGGAGGACAACCTGGGGATTCAGTTATTCCTGCGGGAGAAAAACCGACTGGTCGCGACGCCCGAGGCGTATGAGCTTTACGAGGAAATTCTGCGCCTGATGGGGAATATCGAGGAACTGCGGCACAGCGTCCTGGCGCTGAAAGAGTTCGGCACCTCTCGCCTGCGCATTGCTGCGATTCCGGGGCTCGCGTTCGGATTTGTTCCCCGCCTGATTGGCACCCTGCTGGCAGAGAATCGCGGTTTCAGCATCAGTTTCGACATGATGTCCAGCCACGATGTACTTCGGGAGGTGGAGTCCGGTCACGCAGACATCGGCTTCGTCACGCTGCCGGTGAGCTCAAGGCTGCTCAGGATCGAGGAGTGGCTGACCACCCAGGCGCACTGTCTGGTACCCGCAAATCACCCGCTGGCAAACCGGGAAGAGGTCACAATCGAGAATCTACAGAACGAATACCTCGTCATCAGCAACCAACCCAATGTGGGCGCGGACCCCCTGCTCCACCTCGCCGCCAGCCACTCGATCTCCATTGCCGGCAAAACCGAGTCGAACATCGGTGCCATTGCCGCAATGGTGGCTAACGGTGTCGGGATCAGTGTGATGAATCCCATCACGGCGACGGATCAGCTCGTGGGCCGCACGGATGTGGTCATGCGGCCCTTCTCTCCCCGGATCTCGTTCAGTTTCGGGATGGTCTACCGGGAAGACTGGAAGAACGTGCAGGCCCTCGAGTCCATTCGCCGGACAGGCAATGAACTTCTGAAAACCTACCCGGACTGAAGGCCGCGACTAGTGTCCGATCGGTCCGTCCTTGAACAGGAACTCCCGCAGGTACTTGTCCATGGTCGGATCCTTCCGGCGGATCCATTCCAGCACCATGGCCGCGTGTTCCTTCTCTTCATCCCGGTTGTGCTGGAGAATCGCCTTCAGCTGTGAGTCCTTGCAGGACTCAGCGCGCTGGTTGTACCAGTCAACGGCTTCAAACTCCTCCATCAGCGAGCTGATTGCCCGGTGCATGTCCCGGGTATCGTCAGAAAGCTCTTCAACAGGCTCGTGGTAGCTTTCGCTGGCCATAGTACCGACCCTTTTCCCTGCGGATGAGTGACTTCGCTTGCTGCGAATGCCTTCTGACCATAGCCCAGAATTGGCGCCGAGAAAAGGTAAGGGGGCGTAGTGGCGGGGAGGATCTGCCGGACCATGGCTCCGCTTATACTGGCGTCCACCGTTTCTGGAAACTTGCTGGACGATACCACCATGACAAAGCCGGTTCTGATCCTTGGCGGCGCCTCGCTGGATACCATTATCCATCTGCCCGTCCTTCCCGATCCCAAACCCCAGACCATCTGGCCCACCGCGAGCTATCGTGCCCTCGGCAGCACCGGGGCCGGCAAAAGCCTGAACCTGGCAGCCCTGGAACAGCCTGTCATCTTCCACACCCTTTTGGGCAAAGATACGGAAGGCCAGCAAATCCGGGACGCCCTGGCCCACCCCCGGATCCGTGTGCTGGAGGAGGAAACTGACGGGCCCACCGAACAGCATGTGAACCTGATGTCCGAGGACGGCAAACGGATCTCCCTGTTCATCCAACCGCCACCCGAGCCGGAGGATATCGACTGGTTACCGGTTCACCAGGCAATAACGGAGTGTTGCCTGGTGGTCGTCAACATTCTGGGCTACACCCTACCTGTGCTGCCCTGGCTGAAATCGGCAGGCCTGCCGATCTGGACCGACCTGCACGATTACGATGGCGAGAATCCTTACCACCAACCGTTCATCGACGCGGCAGAGGTCATTTTCCTGTCCAGCGACAACCTCGCCGATTATCGGACTACCATGGAACAGCTGGTTGGGCGGGGTAAAGCCTTTGTTGTATGTACCCACGGATCCGCCGGAGCAACCCTTCTGACCAGAGAAGGTGCATGGATGGAACAACCGGCGATGGAAGTGCCGGCGGTGATCGACACCAATGGAGCCGGTGATGCATTTTTCAGCGGCTTCCTGCACCGCTACCTGCAGGGCGGGGAACTGGCCGACTGTCTGAAAGCCGGTGCCATCAACGGTGCCCTTTGCGTTACCAGCCGTGAGCTGGTATCTCCGGGTGTATGCCCGTCAAGGCTCTCGGCACCCCGCAATGGTGGAAGCGTCAGCAGTTGATTGGCGTACTGAATAATCCAGAGGCTTTCCGGAAGGTCAGTTCCGGCAGCCCGGTTGGTTCACCATCCAACAGGATTGCGGGCAGTTGGATCCGGTAGACGTCGAGGGCCGGAGGCAGTGGCGTCTCGATCGTGAAATGCCTTGGCAACACTGAAGTGTCGGACACGATCCAACGGAATTTTTTCTCGCCGCTACCAACCAGTTCGGGGCCAACGGTTACCAACGCAGCCTGCGCCGCGTTCCAGGCCCTGGCCGGGCCGAGGTCCCGGGATTCACCGTTGATTAACACTTGATCGGTCAGAAGGGTGACAAAATGACCGTCAGGGATATCGATTCCGATTAATAGAGCAGGCCGGTCTGTCTCCCGCTCAATGAATACCTGCAAGGTGATTTCGCCATACTCGAGCACAACCCGGTCTTCGGGGCCCGCACCACAGGGGCCTCCTATTGTCTTGTACCCGGGATCAACCGGCTCGTAATAGTGCACCGGCGCCATGACACACCCCGCCAGCAAGCCCACCGATGCTATTAGAATTACCCGGATAATCATTCCCATCCGTATGCTCCGCCAGTCAGTCGCTCTGTATCCTGACTATGGCATCGGTTTTCAGATCCGGATACTTTTTCTGCAGCCGATAGAGGCGGATGATGGTGATGATGTTGGTGACCAGAACCATGGCTTCGGCCAGGGTACCGCCCACCGAGCCAATCACGATGTTGTTGAGCATCCAGGCCAGAGCCGCCAGACCCAGAACGATTCTGAGCGCGATACCCCGGAGCATGAACATGCCCATGGTGCCGAGCACCGCCGCCGTAAGCGGGAAAATATCCGTCAGGGATTTCCAGGTCGCCCAGGCGACCAGCAGATTCACCGCCAGCATCACCGCCATGATCTTCCAGTTGCCCTGATACTTGCGGGCGAGCGTGATGCGGACAATCACCAGCACGGTAAGTGCCGACGCCGTCCAACTCTCGAAGAAAGCGAACATCAGGGCGAAGGCGACGTTGGCTGAGATCAGCAGCACCATCAGCCGGTCGTCGTTCTTGTTGGCGAAGCCGGCAATGCAGAACGCCAGGGCAATCAGGCCAGAAAGCTGCCCAAGTCCTTCCGCGAGAGACATCTCCGCAATCAGCTCAGTCATGTTTCTCCAGCAATGCACAAGGCGTCATAGCGGTAATCCCCTCTCCCTGAAAAGGGCACCAGCCTGCCACAATTGCCGCATTTGAGCCACGATCACCCGTGTGCCAAAGTGATCCGATTCATTCAGCCAGGAATGTCCGCCGCCATGAAAACCGTGTTCTCACCCCTGCATAGCCGTCGCCATGTCAAAACCGAACTGGATGGCGGCCTGCTGATCGAGCCCCACGAAAAGCCCTCCCGGGCTGAAACCATCCTGGCGCGGGTGAAGGACCAGGGTCTCGGGGAGATCCTGGAGCCGGAAGAGTTCGGGCTTGGACCGGTCAAGCGGGTCCACACGGCGGATTATGTGAGTTTCCTGGAAACCTGCTGGGGCGAGTGGGTGGCGGCCGGCAAACGCGGCGAGGCCATCCCCACGTTCTGGGTTGGCCGGGGCATGCGCGCCCGGCTGCCAAAGGACATCGACGGTCGACTCGGCTATTACAGTCTCGGCGCCGACACTTCGATCTCCGATGGCACATGGGAAGCGGCCCGGGCGTCCGCCAATGTTGCTCTCACCGCCCAGAAGCTGGTGGCCGGGGGCGAACGCGCCGCCTTCGCCCTGTGCCGGCCACCGGGTCATCACGCCCATGCCGATGTGTTCGGAGGCTACTGCTTCTTCAATAATGCCGCCATTGTCGCCCAGGCCTTCCGGGACCAGGGCTACAGCAAGGTCGCGGTAATCGATGTGGACTTCCATCACGGCAACGGCACCCAGGCGATTTTCTATGATCGAAGCGACGTGCTCACCATCAGCCTCCACGGCGACCCGGACCTGGTGTTTCCGCACTTTCTGGGATTCGAGGATGAAACCGGCGAGGGTGATGGCGAAGGCTACAACCTGAACATCGTCTTTCCACCTGACACTCCCTTCAGCATCTGGAGCCAGGGTCTGGAGAAGGCCTGCGAGCGCATCCAGGCGTTCGCGCCGGATGCCCTGGTGGTGGCGCTGGGAGTGGATACCTTCGAGGAGGACCCGATTTCCTTCTTCAAGCTGACGTCAGGCGATTATCTCAAACTGGGCAAACGCCTGGAGCAGCTGGGGCTACCCACGGTATTCACCATGGAAGGCGGTTACGACGTGGACGCCATCGGCGTGAATGCGGTCAATGTCATGCAGGGCTTTGAAGGAAAGGAATGAGCAAACCGGGCAATGGCTTTGGCGGAAATGGCCATTGCCCGTAGGTTGCTAATCAGCGAGGATCGGGCTTTGATGCCCGAACCCTGGATGAGTCCCTATGGAACGCTACCTTCAGCCCACCGCCTTCTTCGATTACGACGAGCCCGAACTCAAGGCCTGGGTCGCCCGGCAGCTTGAGGGTGTTTCCGACGACCCGGTGGAGCAGATCAAGGTGCTGTACCTGGCGGTCAGGGACAGCATCAACTACAACCCCTACGTATTCCGTACTGACCCCACCACTTTATCCGCCAGTTACGCCCTGGCCAGCAGAGAGACCTACTGCATTCCCAAGGCCGTCCTGCTCGGCGCCGCCGCCCGGGCCATCGGCATTCCCAGCCGGCTGGGCCTGGCAGATGTGCGTAACCACCTCTCCAGCCCGAAACTGATCGAATGGCTGCGCTCGGACATTTTCCGGATGCACGGCTTTATCGAGCTGTACCTGAATGGCCAATGGGTAAAGGCGACTCCGGCGTTCAACAAGCAGCTGTGTGAGCTGATGAAGGTGGAGCCGCTGGAGTTTGATGGTGTGAATGACTCGGTGTTCCAGGAATTCACCGAAGATGGCCAGGCGCACATGGAGTACATCAACGATCATGGGGTGTTTGACGATGTGCCGCACCAGTTCATCGTGGATGGGGTGCGGGCGGCGTATGGGCATCTGTTTCCGGCGGATGGGGAGAGTGTGGAAGTAGACGGAAGCCTGGAGAAAGATGTGTCTGGGCGGTGAGTGGGCGTGAAGTTGGGGTCAGATGAAAGCGTTCATCCGACCCCGGGGTTCGGGCTCTGGCTTGGGAATGAAAAAGGGGTCAGAAGAAGGCTTTCTTCTGACCCCGGGTTAGGTGCTGATCGGGGTCTGATGAACTTGTTCATCTGACCCCACTTTCACGCCAGCCTCAGTCCTCGACAGAATTCCGGATCAGGAAGTCAAAGGCACTCAGCGCCGCCTTGGACCCCTCACCCATGGAAATCACGATCTGCTTGTAGGGCACGGTGGTGGCATCGCCCGCCGCGAAGACACCCGGGATGGAGGTCTCGTTACGGTCGTTGACGATGATCTCACCGTGCTGGCTCAGCTCGATGTCACCTTTGAGCCACTCGGTGTTCGGCACCAGGCCGATCTGAACGAACACGCCTTCCAGCGCCACATGGTGGGACTCGCCGGTATTACGATCGGTGTAGATCAAGCCATTCACCCTGCCATTCTCACCGGTAATCTCGGTGGTCTGGCCAGAGGTGATGATCTCCACGTTCTTCAGGCTGCGCAGCTTCTTCTGAAGCACTTCGTCCGCGCGCATCTCGGTACCGAACTCAATCAGAGTCACGTGGCCGACGATGCCGGCCAGATCGATGGCCGCTTCCACACCGGAGTTACCACCGCCGATGACCGCCACCCGCTTGCCCTTGAACAGCGGGCCGTCACAGTGCGGGCAGTAGGCCACGCCCTTGTTGCGGTACTCTTCCTCACCCGGCACGCCCAGCTGGCGCCAGCGGGCACCGGTGGACAGCACCACGGTACGGGATTTGAGGGTGGCGCCATTGGCCAGACGCACCTCGTGCAGACCACCGGTCCTGGCGGCCGGAATCAGCTTATCGGCGCGCTGCATGTTCATGATATCCACGTCGTATTCCTTGACGTGCTGTTCCATGGCCGATACCAGTTTCGGGCCTTCGGTGTAGGGCACGGAAATCAGGTTCTCGATGCCCATGGTATCAGCCACCTGGCCGCCGAAACGCTCGGCCGCAATCGCAGTGGAGATACCCTTACGGGCGGCGTAGATCGCGGCAGCAGAGCCCGCCGGGCCACCACCGATGACCAGCACCTCGAACGGATCCTTCTGGTTGAGCTTCTCGGCTTCCTTCTCGGCGGAGCTGGTATCCAGCCGCGCCACGATCTCTTCCAGGGTCATACGGCCCTGGCCCCAGGACTCGCCGTTCATGAACACGCTGGGCACAGCCATCACTTCACGCTGCTCCACCTCGTCCTGGAACAGGGCACCGTCGATGGAGGTGTGCTTGATGTTCGGGTTCAAGACAGCCATCAGGTTCAGGGCCTGGACCACGTCCGGGCAGTTCTGGCAGGACAGGGAGAAGTAGGTTTCAAACTCGAAACTCCCTTCCAGATCCTTGATCTGCTCGATCAGCTCCCGGGATTCCTTGGACGGGTGACCTCCCACCTGCAGGAGGGCCAGCACCAGTGAGGTGAACTCATGACCCATGGGGATACCGGCAAACCGGATACCAATGTCGGTACCCACACGATTGATTGCAAAGGACGGGCGACGCACGTCCGGATCTTCCTCGGTGCGCAGGCTGATTTTCGAGGACATCGGCTCGATGTCTTCCAGCAACTCTTTCAGCTCCTGGGACTTTTTGCTGTCGTCGTAGGCCGCCACCAGCTCGATCGGCTGCTGCAGTTTTTCCATGTAGGCCTGGAGCTGTTGCTTGATATTGGCATCCAACATGTAGGTTTTTCCCCTTGATATGTCGTAAAGCTAAGTGTCTGAATTCAAAATGAATCAATAATTGAAGTTGCAGGTAAGATAAGGATTCGGGGGCTAAGCCTCAAATTAATTGCCCCAAATTGTTTGATAGGGCAGTCCTATGAAGCAGAATGCAGCAATAGCCAGCCACTCCCTGGCAGACTTTAAACGTTGATGAAAGAACGGTGAATGTCGCTGCCGTAGCGCCGGATCAGGATCTTCCGTTCCTTCGGGCTGTATTCCGCCCGCTCCAGTTCGTTATGCAAGACGCGGAACTCATAACCGATGAACATCGCCTCTCCGTGGTCACGGGATACGGCCCGGTGCTTGTGTCTGGGATGATGGGTTTTGGGGCGATGGTGCCGGTGATGGTCCATTTGATCCGGCTCCGGTCGGTCCGTCGGGACACCGGCAACTCCGTGGGCCTGCTATCCAGCTGCACCGAATCCGGAAAACGGTAGCTGATGTGCAACACATCATCCGGGGCAAAGCTGTCCGGATTCACCCGCAAGGAGACATGAAACGGGTGGCCGGCCTGGCGGTGCACCAGTTCAACGCGCAGACGCCCGAGGATCTCCCGCAGGTAGATGTTGTGCGAGAGAGAGTGCAAAACCGAACGGTACTGGGAGATGTGGACCAGGGGATTGTCGATCACGATGGCTGGCCAGGGCCTGTCGCCAGGTCATACCCTCGGCCTGGTCGGCAACCACCAGCATGGTACCGTTCTGGTGGCGCTCATACTGGATGGTGAAACCGCCGGGAATCGATATCGATCACCCGCTGGTCTACCGGAATTGCCGTGATACCCATGGCCTGCTCCCCCGTAACTTCCCTGCTTTATGTCCACAGTAGGACAAATAGCGCATTTTGCTATTGATGCGGCTCAACTATCATAGGGGGACGAAGAGTTAATCTCCCATTGTCAGCCCCGCGACCCGTAAAAGGCGAACCATGTTTCTAGAACGTTTCCACTCCCTCCAGGACGGACGTGTCACCATTTCCGCGCTCCAGGCCAGTCAGTTCGCCAAGGAAGTGGCCGGGGACTTCAACCCGATTCATGATCCCGATGCGCGGCGCTTCTGTGTGCCCGGAGATCTGCTGTTTGCCGTGGTCCTGTCCCGCTTCGGGCTTTCCCAGAACATGACGTTCCGGTTCCGCGCCCTAGTCGGTGATGGCGTTGAACTCCTGTTCCGGGAAAACGGCAATGACAGCATCGAAGTCTGTGACGAGGGCGGCAAGGTTTACCTTGAAGTCATCCGCAGCGGCGAGATTACCCGGGATGAGCAGTTCATCGAGGACTTTACCCTTTGCTACGTGTCGGCCTCGGGCAAGAACTTCCCGCACACCCTGAAACCGCTGATGGAATCGAACGGTGTCATGTTCAATCCGGACCGTCCCATGGTGATGTATGAGAGCATGAGCCTGGCCCTGGACACGGTGGATGCCTCCTCCCCGGAACTGGAGCTGAGCAACGCCGAACTCGAAGCTGCCGGCAAACGGGGCAATGTGACCCTGGAGTACCTGTTGAAGGCCGATGGCAAGCCCGTGGGCGAGGTGACCAAACGCCTGGTCCTGAGTGGACTGCGCCCCTACTGCCCGGAAGCCATGGCGGAGGTGATCGAGGAATTCTACCGGCTCAAGGCCCGCGGCGCCGATTACGGCAGCGAGATCGCTAGCTCCTGACAGGGATCTCCTTTCCGGTCATATCCTGCGTCTACACTGTTCCTTGTGACCCTCACACCCACAAGGACGAACACCCATGGCCGGAGAACGAACACCGGGAGGACCGATGGCAGCCTATCGGCTGTCTCCCCGCGCTGTCATCGAGGCATTGGGCAGTGACGAACACCGGGGCCTGAGTGACCACGAGGCCAGGGCTCGGCTGGAGCGGGACGGCCCGAACCAACTGCGCACCAAGAAGCCGATCCCCGCATGGCGTAAACTGCTGGCACAATTTACCGATCCCCTGGTTATCCTGCTGCTGATCGCTGCGGCGGTTTCCCTTGCCCTGTGGCTGTTCGAACGCGACTCCGATCTGCCCTACGAAGCCATCGCAATCCTCGCCATCGTTATCCTCAATGCTGCCATGGGATTCATCCAGCAGGCACGGGCCGAACAATCGGTCGCAGCACTTCGGCAGATGTCCGCGGCCCGGGCACGGGTTATTCGCAGCGGTGAACAACGCAGTATTCCCGCCAGTGATGTGGTCGCCGGCGACATACTGCTGATGGAGGAAGGTGACACCATCCCCGCTGACGGCCGGCTGATCCAATCGGTGGCCCTGCAGACCTCCGAGGCCGCTCTCACCGGTGAGAGCCTGCCCGAGGCCAAGGAACCGGAAACCATTATTGGTGAGGCTCCCGTCGGTGACCGACAGAATATGGTGTTCAGCGGGACCACCGTAACCTACGGCCGGGGCAAGGCGGTGGTGACCGCCACCGGAATGCAGAGCCAGATGGGCCAGATTGCCGGCATGCTGGAGGCGGCACCACCGGAAACCACCCCGCTCCAGCAGGACCTGGCCCGGGTCGGCAGGCTTTTGGGCCTGGTGGTCATCGCCATTGCGGTGGTGATGATCGCAACCATCATCCTGGTGGAACACGTCACCGACTTTTCCGAAGTTTTCGATGTACTCATTCTCGGTGTCGCCCTGGCCGTGGCCGCCGTGCCCGAGGGCCTTCCGGCAGTGGTCACCGCGGTCCTGGCCCTCGGCGTACAGCGCATGGCCCGCCGCAATGCCATCGTCCGGCACCTGGCCGCCGTGGAGACCCTCGGCTCGGCCAACGTGATTGCCTCGGACAAGACCGGCACCCTGACCCGCAACGAGATGACCGTGCGCGCGGTGGTGACCGCCAGCGGCCGGGTCACCCTCGGGGGTACCGGTTACGAGCCGGAGGGGGAGGTGACTGCGTGGCGCGAGGGCGCTGAAGCCGCGGGACCGCTCTCCGGGGATCTGCGGCTGGAACTCGAACGGGCTCTGACCGTCGGTGATCGCGCCACCAACGCTGTGCTCCAGCAGGAAGATGACCAATGGACCATCCAGGGTGATCCCACCGAAGGCGCCCTGGTCGTTGCCGCCCGCAAGGCAGGGCTGGCCGACGAGACTCTGGATGCCCGTTACCCACGGGTCGGCGAAGTGCCGTTCTCCTCCGAACGTAAACTGATGTCCACGCTCCACACCGACAGTCAACAACGAAAACACATCCAGGTATTCACCAAGGGCGCCCCGGATGTACTGCTGGGTCGGTGCAATCGGGAACGGGTGGGCAACACTACCCGCCCCCTGACACCCGAGCGCCGGGCGGAGATCCTGACCGCAAACGAGCAGTTGGCTGGCGAAGCCCTGCGGACTCTCGGCGTCGCCGCCAGATTGCTTCCGGCCGATGCCTTCGAACCCGACGAGGTCGACGAAGGTGTTGAGCAGGACCTGATCTTCGTCGGCCTGATTGGCATGATCGACCCGCCCCGGGAGGAAGCCAGGGAGGCCGTCGCCCATGCCCTGGCCGCAGGCATACGGCCAGTGATGATTACCGGAGACCATCCCGTGACAGCAGCGGTCATCGGCGCGGAGCTGGGTATCGGCAGTGACGGCCGGGCCGTGACCGGGGCGGAAATCGACAAGATGCCGGACGACTTGCTGCAAAGGACGGTGCAGGAGGTTTCCGTCTATGCCCGGGTAAATCCAGAACACAAGCTGAGAATCGTGAAGGCGCTCCAGAAGGCCGGGGACATCGTGGCCATGACCGGCGACGGCGTGAACGACGCCCCGGCCCTGCGCACGGCCGACATAGGCGTGGCCATGGGCATTACCGGCACCGACGTCTCACGCAAGGCTTCGGACATTATCCTGGCCGATGACAACTTCGCCTCCATCGTGGCAGCTGTGGAGGAAGGCCGGGCCATTTTCTCCAATATCCGCAAGTTCCTGCGTTACCTGCTGTCCTCGAACATCGGCGAGGTGATGACCATGTTCTTCGGGGTGCTTCTGGCGGAGGTGATCGGGCTCGCGGCCAGCAGTGATGGCCTGGCACTTCCCCTGCTGGCCACCCAGATCCTCTGGATCAACATGGTCAGTGACGGCGCACCGGCACTGGCCCTGGGACTCGATCCCGGTGACGAAGATTCCATGAGCCAACCGCCCAGATCCCGGGGAGAGGGTGTAATTACCCGCCGGATGTGGGCCGGTATGGTAATGGTAGGCACCATAACCGCCGCCGGCACCCTGTTCGTCCTTGACGCCTCCCTGCCGGGCGGCTTTATCGACAGCAGCGGGAGCCTGGCCTACGGCCAGACCATGGCCTTCACCACCCTGGTGCTGTTCTCGATGTTTACCGTGTTTACCTCCCGTTCGGACCAACACAGTGCCTTCAGAAACCTGTTCTCCAATCTCTGGATTTGGGCAGCCATTGCCCTGTCCCTGGCACTGCAACTGGCGGTGGTTTACCTGCCGTTCTTGCAGAAGGCGTTCTCCACCGTGAGCCTCACCTTCGGGGACTGGCTGTTCTGCGCCGCAGTGGCCAGCTCCGTGCTGTGGCTGCGTGAGCTGAGCAAATTGCTGTCCCCCAAACGCAAAGAACCCCGGATTGGCCGGGGTTCTTCTGGAATCTGAGGTCCGCACAGCAGACCTCGTATCCATTCAGTTTCACCGTAACGGGAAACTTAGATCTTGCCGACCAGGTCCAGGGACGGAGCCAGGGTCTCTTCGCCTTCTTTCCACTTGGCCGGGCAAACTTCACCCGGGTTATTGCGAACGTACTGGGCGGCCTTGATCTTTCGCAGCAGGTCGTCGGCGTCACGGCCGATACCTTCGGCAGTGATCTCAACGGCCTGGATGATGCCGTCCGGATCGATCACGAAAGTGGCACGGTCGGCCAGGCCCTGGCCTTCACGCATTACACCGAAGTTGTTGGTGATGGTGCCGGTCTGGTCGCCAACCATGTAGTACTGGATCTTGCCGATGGTCTCGGAAGTATCGTGCCACGCCTTGTGGGTGAAGTGGGTGTCGGTGGACACGGAGAACACTTCTACGCCCAGCTTCTGCAGCTCTTCGTACTTGTCCGCTACGTCGCCCAGCTCGGTCGGGCACACGAAAGTGAAGTCGGCCGGGTAGAAGAAAAAGACAGCCCACTTACCTTTTACGTCTGCTTCGCTGATCTCAACAAACTCACCTTTCTTGAAAGCGGTGGCGTTGAACGGCTGGATCTCGCTGTTAATGATGCCCATTTAAGATAACTCCTGTTTGGTTCACTTGAGGGTTGAAGAATTCACGGGAAGCAAAGATACGGATTTTTCCGGCTTCGTTAAAATTGATAATTTCCAACGCAGAAATAGGTTTAGCCTATCCAGACGAAGCCCAGACCATCAACCCGCAGCCATTTCCATCCCGGGAAATGGCCGCGGTTGTTGATATGGGGCCTTATCCCGCCAATTCAATCTTGTGGAAATCCAGAATATTTTCCTTGGGTGACGATTTGATGGCAGCCACCTCGCTCCGCTTCTTCGCCAGGATGTAGGCAAAGCAGGCGAAGTACAGGGCAATTACCAGCGCACCAACCCACTGGATGCGCAGGAAATCCAGCTGGAACAGCATGGTCAGACCGACCATCGCCACCAGGTTGAAGATCACGTAGCTCACCCGGCCGAGGCGCTGCGCCGTCAGGTTCAGGTTGTCGGTATACAGGCGAATCAGAGAATCCAGGGAATTCACCACCATCAACACACCGACAGAAATCATGGCGATGTTGGTGAAGGCAGCTATCCGCAGGCCCTCGGCGTGGTAGTAATACAGCACGCTGAACCACACCCCGATGGCGATGGACGGCACCACCAGCATGGCAATCAGCAGCTGCCAGGTCCGGATTCCGCTGACGAAACGGGAGGTGAACTGGCCGATCATGATGCTCCAGGCAAACCACCAGAACAGGTAGAAAGCATGGTAGTCGTTAATCGGAAGCACAAACTGGTGAATGTTTCCGAAGTACTCGCCCAACATGCTGGCAGTGCCGAAGAAATCCGCCGGCGAGCCCTTGCCCAACACGAATGCCCGGAACCACATACCGACAATCAGGGCAATGAACAGCACGCTGGAACCGATACTGAGAATG
Organism: Marinobacter sp.; assembly: GCF_046484525.1. Lineage (GTDB taxonomy): Bacteria > Pseudomonadota > Gammaproteobacteria > Pseudomonadales > Oleiphilaceae > Marinobacter. Next base: position 29,319 of record NZ_JAWOIS010000004.1, on the reverse strand, counting down.
CGGATGTACTTGACCTTGGAACTGGAATACACCGCCAGCGCGATCGACAGGAACACGATCACGTAGAACACTGGCACCACGGATTCGCCGTCACCCAGTTGGGGCAGATACCAGGGCAGGTTCACCAGCAGCAAGTAGGCGGTGAACGCGCAAGTGCCGATGATTACGACGTTGTTAACCAGCTTCACCAAAGGGATCTCGAAGAATCTCACCCGCGGTTCGATGATGGCAAAGTAGAAACAGGTCAGGAAATAGAAACCCCAGATCAGGAACGCCCAGAAGCCGAACTCAATGGCAAGCGGGTTGGCGAAGCCGTATTCCGGGTTCTCGGAGACATTGCCATAGCCGCCGAACTCGGTCAGCGGGAACATGATCAGCCCCACGTCCAGACCGGAGGTGAACAGGATGGCAATGAACGTAAAGGTGCGGACCGGTGTCACGCCAATGCACCGCATGTCCCACCATTTGTACAGAATCAGGGCAATGGCGGCGAAGGTGAATATCAGTCCTGTGGATAACCAGAGTGTCATGCGCTGCACCTCCGGTTGTTTGTCATCATTATAGTGAACAGCATGGGTGTTCCTCCTCTACTTTGTAGTTCGAATCGGACACAAACCCAGGACTTGCCTATCCGGCGCCCGAAAACGGCGGGCGGCCGTCGCGCTGATAGGGAAATCCTGAGGGCTTGCAAAACCCCGGGCGCGTTGCACGCCCGGGCGGGATGACGACGCGCTATGCCAGCACGCGCTTTGCCTGTCCCGGTCTCTGGCGTGCCTGCCATTGGTCATCCATCACCACAGGCGCATCAGAAGATTGCAGGGGGTCCTTGCCCCGGATAAGGTCGGCCGCCCGCTCGGCCACCATGATGGTGGGCGCGTTAAGGTTGCCGTTGGGTATGGTCGGGAAGATGGACGAATCCACCACCCTGAGATTCCGGATGCCGCGAACCCGCGTGTCCGGGTCCACCACCGCCAGCTTGTCGGTGCCCATCTTGCAGGAGCAGGACGGGTGATAGGCGCTCTCCACCGCCTGGCGGACAAAGGCATCGATTTCGTCGTCGGTCTGGACCTCGGCACCGGGCTGAATTTCTGCTCCACGATACTCGTCCATGGCCGGCTGGTTGATGATCTCTCGGGTCAGCCGCACACAATCCCGGAAGCCTTCGCGATCGGCTTCGTGCTCCAGGTAGTTGAAGCGGATGCGCGGCGCCTGCTTCGGATCGGCGGACTGCACATGGACAAAGCCTCGGCTCTTCGGCTTGTTATGACCGATGTGCAGCTGGAAGCCATCGCCATCGAAGGCTTCCTTGCCGTCATAGCGCATGGCCGCCGGCAGGAAATGGTATTGCAGGTCAGGCCACTCGACGCCGGCCCTGGAGCGGATAAAGCCGCAGGACTCGAAGTGGTTGGTGGCACCCAGACCATCCTTGCGCAGGATCCAGCGCACCCCGATCTTGAGCTTGTTCCACCAGTCCAGCTTGCGGTTCAGGGACACCGGCTTGTTGCAACGGAACTGGAAATAGAACTCCAGGTGATCCTGCAGGTTCTCGCCCACGCCAGGCAGCTCGTGTTGCACCTCGATACCGGCCTGTTCCAGCACTTCGCGCTTACCGATACCGGACAGCTGCAAAAGGTGCGGAGAACCGATAGAGCCGGCGGAGAGAATCACCTCACGGCTGGCATGGACGTCATGGACCTTGCCGCCCTGCTCGTAACGCACGCCAGTGGCGGTCTTCCCGTCCAGCAATACCTTGTGCACCAGGGCGTGGGTGACCACGGTCAGGTTATCTCTCGCCATGGCGGGGCGCAGGTAGGCGTTGGCAGTGGACCAGCGACGGCCGTTCTTTACCGTCATGTGCATGGCACCGAAGCCTTCCTGCTGAGCGCCGTTGTAGTCGGCGGTTTCGAGATAACCGGCATCGGATCCCGCCTTGATAAAGGCCTTGTACAGCGGGTTCTGCATGTTGTTGCCGTTATTCACACCCAGCGGCCCGGAATCGCCGCGGTAGTCATTGCCACCGAAGGCCCAGGTCTCCGCCTTCCTGAAATAGGGCAGGACATTGGCGTACTGCCAGCCGGTGGCGCCTTCGGATTCCCACTCGTCGAAATCCCGGGCATGGCCACGGACATAGACCATGCCGTTGATAGAGGAAGAACCACCCAGCACCTTGCCCCGGGGGCAGTGCATGCGGCGGTTGTTCAGGTAAGGTTCCGGCTCGGTCTCGAACTGCCAGGCGTACTTTTTCGTGTTCATGGGGATGGACAGGGCGGTGGGCATCTGGATAAAGATGCTCTTGTCACTGCCGCCGGTTTCCAGCAGCAGCACCTTGTTCTGGCCATCCTCGGTGAGGCGATTGGCCAGCACACAACCGGCCGAGCCCGCACCCACAATGATGTAGTCGTATTGGTTTTCTTTCATGCAGTGTCTCCTATGTGGCCTGCGGGATCAGAACGGGGCGTCGAGGTCCTCCATGCCCACGTACACCGATTTGATCTGGGTGTAGTGCGCAATGGTCTCGCGCCCGTTTTCCCGGCCGATACCGGAGAGCTTGTAGCCGCCCACCGGCATTTCCGCCGGCGAGGCGCCGTAACTGTTGATCCAGCAGATTCCCGCCTGGATCTGGTGAATGACCCGGTGGGCCCGACGGATGTCGTTGGTGAACACGCCAGCGGCCAGGCCGGTCTCGGTGTTGTTGGCGCGGGCAATCACCTCGCCCTCGTCGGAGAAGGTCAGCACCGACATCACCGGCCCGAAGATCTCTTCCTTCACAATGGTCATGTCATCGGTGCAGTTGGTGAAGATGGTGGGCTCCACAAAATAGCCGCCCTTCGAATCTTCCGGCTCGAACGCCCGGCCACCATGGCTCAGGGTCGCACCTTCCGAGAGGCCCCTGGCGATGTAATCCAGCACCAGATCCCGGTGCTTTTCCGAAATCAGGGCACCGAAGTTGGTGTCCGGATCCATCGGATCGCCCGGCTTGATGTTCTTGCGGGTGCGTTCCAGCAAACGCTCCATGAACTGCGGGTAGATGTGCTCGTGCACGAACACCCGGGTACCGTTGGTGCAGACCTCGCCCTGGGTGTAGAAGTTGCCCACCATGGCAGCGGAGATGGCATTCTCCAGGTCGGCATCGTCAAAGATGATCAGCGGGGACTTGCCGCCCAGCTCCATGGTCACATCCTTCAGGGAAGACGCCGCAGCGGCCATCACCTTCTTGCCGGTGCCCACTTCGCCAGTGAACGACACCTTGGCGATATCCGGGTGGTGAGTCAGCCATTGGCCCACTTCGGCCGCGCCCTGGACCACGTTGAACACACCGGCCGGCACTCCGGCCTCCACAAAGATTTCCGCCAGCTTCACGGCCCCCATCGGGGTTTCCTCGGAGGGTTTGAACACCATGGCATTGCCGGTGGCCAGCGCCGGGGCCGACTTCCAGCAGGCAATCTGCAGCGGGTAGTTCCAGGCACCGATACCGGCACAGATACCCAGCGGCTCGCGACGGGTGTAATAGAAATCGCCGCCCAGATCCTGCTGGTTGCCCTCGATGGAGGGCGCCAGGCCGGCGAAGAATTCGATGGCGTCTGCGCCGGTGACTACGTCCACGACCTCCGCTTCCTGCCAGGGCTTGCCGGTATCGCGCACCTCTGTCGCCGCCAGCTCGTCATTTCGTTCGCGCAGCAAGGCCACCGCCCTCAACAGAATGCGGCTGCGCTCAATGGCCGGCATGGCGGACCATTGGGCAAACCCGGCCCGGGCACTTTCCATGGCCGCCTGCTGGACGGACTTATCCGCTACTTCCACTTCGTAGATGACCTGGCCGGTGGCCGGGTTCACCACCGGGAAGGTTTCGCCGCTGGTGTTGGCCAGGAAACGGCCGTGCACAAAGTTCTGAACCACAGGTACGCTGTTGGACATAGTGACCGGTAACCTCAATTCGCTGAATTCGTTGCCCCGGCCTTGGCCAGGGTGTCGTGAATAAACTGTTTGGTGAGCCGCTCGCCCGCCTCGAAGCTTTCCACCGGGTCCAGGCTCAGGGCACTTCGCAGCCAGAAACCATCGATCATTGCCGCGGTCTGCCGCGCGGCCTCGGTGGCCTGCCCCGAGGGCAACACCTGGACGAAGGAATATCGCAGGTTGCTGTACAGCCGGGCATTATTGATCTGCTGCAGGCGTTTGAGCCCTGGCTCGTGCATGGAGCGGGCCCAGAAACTCAGCCAGGTCTTGGCGGCCAGGGCCGAGCGCTGGAATTCGGAAAAATTGGCTTCCACGATGCAATTGAGCCGCTGCTCCGGTGAGCCATCGGTTTTCACCATGCGCTCACGCAATTCCTTGCCCAGCTGCTCGAGCAGGTAACGCAACGCCGCCTCGATCAGACCTCGTTTGCCCCCGAAGTAATGACTGATGATCCCCGAGGACATTCCCGCCCGCTTGCTGATGCTGACTATGGTGGTGTTCTGCATGCCCAGCTCGGCGATGGACTCCATGGTGGCGTCAATGAGCTGCTGCCTGCGGGTATCTTTCATTCCAACTTTTGGCATGGCGATTCCGCGTATTCCCGATGATTTCCATGTCGAAAACAGGCTCTGACCTCCACCTGTTTTTTATTAATTGAACGTTCAATTAAAATAAAGGCTACAGAACCGTAACAGGGATTTCAAACTTGCTCAAAAAAAGAGCGGCCGTCAGGGGCCGCTCCAGTGATGTTGCAATAATGATCGTTCCGCCTCCGGGCCGATTGGCGGTCCTTCCATTATTTGATCAAGCGTCTCATCCAGCACACTGCCTCCACTCGCCGTCTGATAGGTACCTGGTGCGGCGCTCAACTCAACATCGACTTTCGCCACCTGTTCCCAGTCACCGGCACCGGTGCGGCAGGCAATCTGTTCCGAGGCACGGTCAGACAGCTGTACCAGGTACTGCCGACACCAGTCACCGGCCTGGTTCCGGAAGGTCAGTCTCGGCGTCACGGTGGTATCGTCAATGGCATGGGGCTCACCGCTCGCGCGCGTCTCCAGAGCCTGTGCCACCACCGCCCGGCCGGCTTCTTCACCGGAATCCGGCAAGGCCAGCCACTGGGCAAGCGCAAACCCGGCAATCACCGCAGCGGCGACGGCTTTGCCGGTATGCTCCCGCACTCGACGCCACCAGGGGAAGGCAATGACCTTGCCCGGCTCGCCGCCAGCACCTCCGGACGGCCCATCGGCCAGCCGCCGGGTAACCGACTCGGGCATCGGCCGGTCATCGATCGCACCATAACGGGCCTGCAGTTCGGCATCGACCGACGCCAGTTCCGCCAGACGATCGGCCAGTGCCGGATCGGCGGCCAGCTGGTCACGCACCGCCTGCATCTCCGCCTCGGGCAGTTCATGGTCCAGGAAAGCAGACAGGGTCTCGTCGGTTATGTTCATGGTCGGGTCCTCATGGTTACAGGTGCCAGCGCCTCGCTCAGTGCCACCCTCGCCCGGGCCAGCCGGCTCATGACCGTGCCCTTGCGTACCGACAGAATCTCCGCAACGGCCTGGTAGGAGAAGCCCTGAATGGCCACCAGGGATATGATCTGGCGCTGATCCTCCGGCAGCCTTGCCATGGCAGCGTCCACCCGGCTCCACTCGATCTCCCGGGCCGTCTGCTGCTCGCCGTCCACAACCTGGCCATCGGACAGCTCTGGCCGTTCCGCTGCCTCTCGGCGAACCTTCCGGGCCCGGCACTCGTCTATCCAGACATTCCGACAGACCCGGAACGCCCACTTGGTCAGGTCCGCGTCCCCGGGCATTTCCCGGGCCAGTAACCGTTCCACCGTGTTCTGGAGCAGGTCGTCGGCATCGGGCATGGAGCCGGTAACCGAGTAGGCAAAGCGTCTGAGCCTAGGCAAAAGTTCGGTCATTTCCTGATGCATAGCGCTCTTTGCTGATACGTGTTACCAGTGCAACGAGCCAGAAAACGTTTTATTCCATGAAAAACGGAATTATCTTCCGACCCGGTCGTTATATCGAATGAAACACTCCCGAATGCGGACAGACACGATGAAGCACTCCCGAAAGATCCATTGGCTCTCCACCCTTGCCCTGGCCTCGCTCGCTACGCCGGTTGTGGCGCTGGGTAGCGGCGTGCTGGACGGTGCGGCCGGCCCGGCTGAACCGGAATCATATCTACAGCCCCCAGACTGACGAACCACCGCCGAAGCCGCAGTCGCGGGCACCCCAGTGGCAGAGCCTGTGCTCTTCCCCGGTTCGGGTCGGTATGGTAGATACCTCGATTGCCAAGGACCATCCGGCATTCCGGCAAGCCCAGCTGGTGCAGTCCCGTTTCCTCAAGTTCGACGGCGCGAAAGGCCAGCTTGCCGAGCCCCTTGCCCACGGGACCGCCGTCGCGAGCCTGATGGTGGGCGACTTCAGCGGTGACTCGCAGGCCCGCCTGTCCGGTGCCAGCCTGGGGCACCTTCTGGAGGGCCTGAACTGGCTGTCGGAGCAGGCTATTTCCGTCCTGAATATCAGCCTGACGGGGCCGGATAACCGGGTGCTGGCGACGGTTATCCGCAACCTGCTGGATCGCGGCATTGTGCTGGTGGCCGCTGTGGGCAATCAGAGACCGGCGGCGCCGCCGCTGTATCCGGCAGCCTATCCGGGGGTCGTCGGTGTTACCGCGGTGGATGACTCGAATGAGCTTTATCGGTGAGCCAATCGTGGCGAGCAGGTGATGTTTGCGGCCCGGGGCGTATCGGTTCCGGTCGCTGCACCGGATGGCAGCCTGTCGTCTGAAAGCGGCACCTCCCTGGCAGCACCGGTGGTCGCGGCAGCCCTCGCCTGCCGGCTTCTCGAGGCTTCCCCGGAGGAGGCCATCGAGGCCCTGATCGGAACAGCCGGGGACCTTGGGGCGCCTGGCCGTGACCGGAGTTTCGGCCACGGCCTGCTGGATTACTGAGTCCTCCGGGTCAGAACCCGGCCCGCAGGGTGACTCCACCCACGGTCTTGTCATAGTCGGCCGAATCCACGTTCGAGGTGTAGTTTCCGTAGGAAATGCCGGGCTCAATACTGACCACCTCGGTCAGGCCGATGCGCCATCCTGCTTCCAGGATCCGCCCCTGATCCGCGCGCTGGCTGGAACTGCGCTCGGTAAGGTCGCCAGTGAGCGGATCCGTCAGCAGCGGATCGCTATTGGTGATGGTCACCGCCTCGTATTCCCGGTCCTCGAACCGCCAGCCCAGCCGGAACCGGTTGTCCTCGCCTGCCAGCGTGAACTTGTGCACCAGGCTGACGCGGACCCGCACCAGGCGGTTGTCATAGGCATCGGCCTCGGCGTCCTCACGGTCGCCATCCACGCCGAACAGCAAGTGGCTTCGGGCCTCGTTGAAAAAGAAGAATGCATCCAGGCTGGCGCCCTTGATGTCCGAATCCCGGGCATCGCTGTCCTCAAAGTCCTTGCCCTTGTCCTGCAGGCTCGCCAGCAGGTAGACATCGTCACCCAACAGACGTCCGAGATAGACACTGGCCCGCTGATAATCCAGGAAAGGATCGGAACCAAGCGTCGCGTGGGAAAAATGGTAGCTGGCTCCGACGGTAACCGGATTGAAGTCGTAACTGATGTCGGCGGAAGCCAGATGAACGTCCTGGTCGAACCGGTCAAAGGTCTGATATCGGCGACCGGACACCGAATAACCGAGTGTGATATTCAGTCGTTCCGTCGGCCTGAGGATGCCTTCCAGACCGGCGTCGAACACCCAGGCCTCGTCACTCTCTCCGGAAGAGGCATTCAGTTCGTCCACGGTCAGGTTGCTGTCGTGCTCATAGCCCCCTGCCAGGTGCCCCTTCAGTTCGACCTTTTCCGCCGCCTGGGCCACCAGTAACGGAGACAGCAGTCCCAATGCCAGGGACAGTCTGGAGGTTCGCTGTATAAAACGCATATCGGCTCCTCTCTGCCAGAAAAAAGCCGGGCCTGAAAACGGCCCGGCCGCGCTTTTGTGAGTGCTTACAGAACGCCGCCGGTGGCGGAGCCCTGCACCGTGCCCTTCACGGTGTTGCGAACTTCACTCTTCACGCTATCGGAGACAGACGTGCCGATTTGCTGATTGGTTTCAGCCCGGATTTCGGCATTCCGGGCCTCATTCATGCGCTCCTGCGCCTGCTGGCGCTGCTCACCTGCGGTGGAGGCAGCAGCTTCGGCCGTGGCATTGGTAGTGCCCCGGACCTTCTGACCGGTTTCGACGCCAGCGCGTACAGCCTGGTTGGCGTTCTGGCGAGCCTCATTGCTGGCCGCCTGGCCTTGTTCAGATGCTTCATCGCGAACCGACCGGCCATTGACGCTATCTTCAGCCGAAGCGGATCCGCCGCCCTGGGCCGAAACACCATTCTGGGCATTGGCCTCGGCACTCATGCTGGTCTCGGCCTGCATACTGGCATTGGCGGAACCGGAGCCTTCGGCCGCCAGGGCACCGGTGGAAAGGATGGAACAGATTGCGAGGGTCAGTACGTGTTTTTTCATGGTTACGTCCTCCTGATTTGCCCTTTTCGGGTTGCTTTCATCAGGAGGACGGTTCAGGAAGGAATTTATTCCTTACGACGGTAATCCGGGTCTGTCCAGCACTTCGGCAGGGGTTCTCCGGAGGGAAACACCAATTCGGATTTCCGGAAAGATTCCAGGTCCTGGGCTTCCTCCCCATAGTGAAGGCTGCCTTTGATGGAATCCAGGTGGGGATCGAACAGAGCGGCACTATCCAGCACTTCGATCAAGTGCCCGGTGGCTTTCTCGGCAACGAACATGGACGAACTCCTTCTCGGGGGATTACCCCTAAACTTAACAGAAGACCCGGCAGTCTGCTTATTTCCAGCCGATTCGCCCTTCTGCTTGCTCGATACCATAATGCAGGATGATAGCCCGCTTTTTTCGAGGATTCACACATGCCCCTGATTGGATGGATCATTATTCTGCTCGCGCTGGCCCTGATCGTCGGCAGCCTCATGGTGCTGCGCGATTCGGCTCACATGCGCCTTCCACCGGAAAAGCTGGAGAAAATCCGCAAGCGCAAGGAGGAGATGGAAGCCAAAGACAAGGCTGAGGGCGATGACTGAAGGTGCGACAAACCATCGCAGCTACTTAATCGCCTTCTATCCTCCCGGCACTATCGTTATTCTGGATTTCGTCGGAATTCTCCGGCCGATTCGGCTTCACGACAAAAACAGGAAATTGTCATGAAACGTCCCGTCAGAATCGCCATCACCGGCGCCGCCGGCAGCATCAGCCATTCCCTGCTGTTCAAGATCGCCACCGGTGAAATGATCGGCCAGGACCAGCCGGTTATCCTGCAACTGATCGAAATGCCACAGGCCATGGAACCGCTGCGTGGTATTGCCATGGAACTTGAGGACTGCGCATTTCCGCTGCTGCACAGCATCAGCCTGCACGATAACTTCGAGGAAGGCGTAGTCGGTGCCCACTATGTATTACTGATCGGCGCCAAACCGCGCGGGCCGGGGATGGAGCGTAGCGAGCTGATCGCCACCAACGCACCAATCTTTGCCCACCAGGGCCAGGCCATCAACAAGCTGGCCAACCGGGATGTGAAGGTGCTGGTCGTCGGTAACCCGGCCAACACCAACGCCCTGATCGCCAGCCGTAACGCGCCGGATCTGTCACCGGCCCAGTTCACCGCCCTCACCCGTCTGGACCACAACCGGACCCGGGGTATCCTCGCCAACCATACCGGCGCTAACCCCAAGGACATCCGCCGCGTCACGGTCTGGGGCAACCATTCCTCCACCCAGTTCCCGGACCTGCACCACGCCACCATCTACGGCGAGCCGGCACTGCCACAGGTCGACCAGGACTGGTACCGGGACACCTTCATCGAGAAGATCCAGAAGCGGGGCTCCGCCATCATTGACGCCCGCGGGCATTCCAGTGCCGCCTCCGCCGCCCAGGCCATCATCCACCACATGCACGACTGGATTAACGGCACCCCCGAAAACGACTGGGTCAGCATGGGGATTGTCAGTGACGGCAGCTACGGCATCGAGAAAGGCATCATCTATTCGTTCCCGGTGCGCTGTGACTATGGCCGCTACCAGATTGTCCAGGGCCTGGAGATCAGTGAGTTCGCCCGGGAGAAGATGACGCTCTCCGAGCAGGAACTGCTCACGGAAATGGACACCGTGAAAGACCTTCTGCCGAAGGAAACCGGGGAATCCCACCGCAACCTCTCGGTCTGCCTGCGCTCGGGAACCACCCTTTACGACGACGGTATTTCACTTCCGAAGAAGCAGTACCTGCAGACCGATCGGGTGCGTTGATCCGCCCGGGCTGACACACCGCACACTTCTGCCCGGCTTTTGCAGCTATCATAGGGAAATTGTTACGAATTTCATTGAACGACAGGGAAAGGAAATCAGCGGTGGCGGCAGTCAGCAAAAAGAAAACATCCGGGCTCGGAGTGAATCTCTTTGGCCTCATATTCCTGGCGGTCGGCCTTGGCGTTCTGACGCTCGGCCCCATGCACACCCTCTATGAACACGCCGTCAGCGCCGACTGGCGACAAGTACCCGTGACCCTCGAGAGCGTCAACGTGCGCAGCAACACCGGTTCCGACTCGACCACTTATTCGGTGGAGGCCGGCTACCGCTACCAATACAGCGGCCGGAACTACTACGGCTCCCGGGTCGGCTACGATCGAGGCAGCGATAACATCAGTGACTACCACCATGAACTGGTCAGCCGGCTGCGTCACGCCAGCAATCGGGGCGCCCTGAGGGCCTGGGTGAATCCGGATTCGCCTTCGGAAAGCTATCTGGTCCGGGAACTGCGGTGGGAGAAGATGCTGTTCATGACCATTTTCGGCACCGTCTTCGGCGGTGTAGGCCTGTTCGTCATGTTCATGGGGCGGAAAAAAGCGGCTGTGGCTGCCATAGCGGGCGGCCCCATCCACTCCTCCGAGAAGCACGGTTTCTGGCTGTTCGGATTCATGGCGTTCATGTTCCTGGGCATCAGCTTGCCCGCCGTACTGGCGATTCCGGATGAACTCGACAAGGAGAACTGGCCGATACTCGTGACACTCCTGTTTCCCCTGGCGGGCCTCTGGCTCGCCTACATAGCCTGGAAAAACTGGCGCAACTGGCGCTATTACGGCCCCACGCCATTGGTACTGGATCCCGCTCCGGGCCAGATCGGCGGGGACGTCGCCGGCAGTATCACCCTGCACCGGGGCCTGGGCCGGGCCGACTGGCTGGTGACTCTCCAGTGTCTGAAAGTGCGGATCAGTCGAGGCAAGAACAGCAGCAGGAGCGAATCCTTGCTGTGGCAGGCGGACCAGGTGCCGGAGGTCAGCCATGAGGCCGCGGGCTCCGTGGTGCGGTTTCGTTTCAAGCCGCCCGAGAACCTGCCGGAAACAGATGACAGCGGCAGCCGTCAGATCGAGTGGCGCCTGCTGCTGAACGGTCCCAAACAGCCTGTTCCACTCGAAAGAACCTATGAGTTACCGGTGGTCCAGGGCACCCGGATCTCCTCCATCTCTCTGAGCCCGGCTCATGTAGAGCATCACGAGCGTCAGGCGCAAATGAAGGCATTGACCGACGCGGCCGAGCAGATTGATATAGAGATGCTTGGTCACGGTCTGCTGCTTCATAGCCGGCCGGGGCGCAATCTGGCCATGAAGGCCATGGTTCTCGTTTTCGGGGTAATCTTCGGGGGCGTCAGCCTCGGCCTCGGCTACGTAGCGGCGGAAGAAGGCATCATGCTCTACTTTATGGCCTTCACGTTCGGCCTGTTCGGCTTTCCCATGTTCCTCGGTGGCCTGTTCATGCTTGGACGAAGCCTGAAGGCCCGCATAGAAGGCAACCGGGTTGAAGCGGTCCGATACTGGGGCGGCGTGGCCCTGTGGAAACGCTCGGGCCACCTGGTACACGCTGACCAACTGAACCTCAAAGTCGGTGTGAGCATGAACGGTGGCCAGCAAACCACTGAATACTTCTCACTGGAATTCCGTGACAAAACCGGGGGCAATACCATCCGCCTCGCCGAGGGCATTGCCGGCCGCCCTGTGGCAGAAGCTTTGAAGGAAAACCTGATCAAATTGCTCAAACTCGACTGACTTCCACGTCGGGCACTCACGGCCCGATTCCGATCATCTTTTGACCAGATACCCCGTTGCCAGCTCCAGAGCTGCTATATTTTCCTTGGGATTTCACAAAATTTCACAGCCGTGATCGCCCACCGACCAAGGAAATGTCTGAACAAGGGAGTTCATGCATGCAGCCACACATCCGTTTCTCACGCATACTTGCCATTCTTGGATTTGCAGCGACCCTTGCGGCGTGCGCGGGTCCCGGACCTCGCCCGGACAGCGATTTGCAGCTGGCCACCGGGTCCATTACCCAGGCGGAAGCTGCCGATGCCCGCCAGTTCGAGCCGGTTCTGTTGAACCAGGCCCAGAACAAGGTGGCCGATGCCCGCGAACTGATCGATCGGGAAGAATACAGGGAAGCCGAGCGCTTGCTGGAGCAGGCCGCGGTGGACGCACAGTTGGCCGGAGCACGCTCCGAGACCGAAAAAGCCAGGCGCGCCGTGGAGGAGACCAATGCCAACATCGAGAACCTCCGCAGACAGCTGGAAATGGACCAACAGTGAGCCCCCGAAAGGAGATCGACACCATGATTCGTACACTGTCCCTGATTACCACGGTCGGGCTGTCGGCGCTGATGTTTGGCTGTGCCAGCGCCCCCGAGCAGAACGCCAAAGTTGAAGAAGCCCGTATGGTCTACAACAAAATCACGGAAGATCCCTACGTTGCCCGCAGCGGTTCCAGCCAGCTCCGCAGCGCGCGCACCGAACTGGATCGGGCGGAAGCCTTGCTGGAGGATGACGAGGATATCTTGCACGTCGAGCACGCCGCCTACCTCGCCAAGCGTCATGCCGAAATCGCCGAGCAGCAGGGCCTGCGCGCTGAACTGGAGGAGGAAATCAGCTCCGCAGAGAAACGCCGGCAGGACATCATGCTGGAACTGAAATCCAACGAGGCGGCTTCCCTCCGTGCGCAAATGGAGGCCCTCCAAGCCGAGAAAACCGAGCGCGGCATGGTACTGACCCTCGGTGACGTGCTGTTCGACCTCAACGAGGCCGATCTGAAACCCGCGGGCATGCGCACGGTACAAAGGCTCTCAGACTTCATGCTGCAATATGAAGACCGCCGGGTGCGGGTCGAAGGCTACACCGACAGTACCGGCGCCGAGTCATACAACCAGGATCTGTCCGAGCGCCGGGCCATGGCCGTGCGCGATGCGCTGATGGCCGAGGGAGTTGCGCGAAGCCGGGTGGAAGTGATCGGCTACGGCGAGGCTTACCCCGTAGCGAGCAATGACACCAGTGCCGGGCGACAACAGAACCGACGGGTGGAGATCGTCATTTCCGACGAGAACGGCGTGATCCAGACACGCTGAGAATCATTTCCGGGGGCGCCCGGGCCTGACCAGGAACCAGCTGGCCAGGACCACGCCCCCGAACACCGTGTACACGAGAATAAACACCCACTCCGGCGCACTGTAATACAGCAGGGATTGCAGCCAGTGCTGAATGAACGAACCCTCATACCCGGCCGCGCCGGCTCTCTCCCTCAGCTCCATTTCCCATACCGTCAGCGGGCAGAGCACGCCCAGCCAAGCCTGCAGGACCACAATTGCGATCACCACCAGGTGAGTGACCCGGAACCAGAAATTCCGCACCCAGCGCCAGTGCAGCAAACGGCCCAGAAAAACTGTCACCAGACCGAAAATTACAAAGCCTACCAGCAGCACATGCAGCACCAGCAGCGAATCCGCCAGCAGGAGATAGAGCTCAGGGGACAAGAGAGTATGCCTTTTTCACCCGTACCAAGGCGATTCTGGCATACTCCAGACACTATGTGCGAACTCCCACTTCAAGGGCTTAATCGCCAGTAGAACATCCCCGACTGCTTCCCGAGAATCGTTGCTTCGAAGCGCGTTTGAGCGGCCTGCCCAGCCAGCCCGTAGCATACATGCAGAGGCAGCAGGTGCTCCTCGCGGGGATGACAGAATCGGGCATGGGGCGCCTGGTCCCAGTGCAACAAGCGTTCGGTGCGCTCTGTTTCACTCATATCCGCATCAGTACAGGTCTCCTCAAGCCAGTTCTCGAATGCCTGGTTCCGGGCCTGAATTTCCGGAGTATTCGGAGCAAAAAACGCCCGCATGTTGTGGAAGGAAAAGCCGGAGCCAATTACCAGCAGGTTGTCATATTCCAGCGCCCGCAACGCGCGACCAATCGTCAGGTGCGTCCCGGCATCCATGGTGTTCACCAGTGACAACTGCACGCACGGAATATCGGCATCCGGATACATCAGTTTCAGCGGCACGAACAGACCGTGATCGAAGCCGCGCTGATCGTCCAGACTTGCCGGAATTCCCGCTTTTTCCAGTGCCGCCTGTACCTGTCCCGCCAGCGCCGGTGCTCCCGGACACGGATACCGGATTTCGTAGGATTCGGGCGGAAACCCGGAGTAATCGTAGATCAACGACGGGTTGGCTCCGGACGTGATGGTCGGTACCGACTCTTCCCAATGGGCACTGATCACCAGGATGGCCGACGGCCTGCGCAGCTTGCCGGCCATTTCCACGAGCCGGTCGACCATCCCGCGATGACCCGGATCACCCAGCAACGGCATCGGCCCACCACCGTGGGAAATGAACAGCACATCGGAACTTGTCTGCATGGTTGTCTCTCCCGAAAAAACGCTCCCCGGGCATATCAGGGAGCGCCTTTGGTTCTTTGTGTCGATTCGATTATGCCGCCGCGGGCTTGCTGAATGCAGCGCGAGTGCTCAGGCGTTGGAGCAGCACATTATCCAGGGCGAATCGTCCACCACCCTGAATGGCCAGGGCCACACTGACCACGAACAGGGTCAGGGCATACTCATAGCCGTTGTTGGACATGAACAGGCCGTTACCGATGTGAACCGCGAAGACTGCCACCAGCATGGCAATGGCGTTGACCAGTGCTGCCGGACGGGTCAGCAAGCCCAAGGCCAGCGCGAGGCCACCAAAGAACTCGGCACTACCGGCCATCAGCGCCATCAGGTAGCCCGGCTCCAGGCCGATGCTGGCCATCCACTGACCGGTGCCTTCCAGGCCGTAGCCGCCAAACCAGGCAAACAGTTTCTGCGCACCATGGGCCGCCAGGATGAGCCCGACCGGTACCCGCAGGACCAGTGCGACAAAACCCCCGGTGGAACCGAAAAGCGCCTGTGCAAATTGAGTGTTCATAAGGGTCACCTCGAATCTTTCGCTGTTGATTGGCTCTGAAGCGCCGCTCCAGAAGATGGGGCTACTTTACTATCGCCGGAACCAAAGACTAAGGTGGACAACGTTGTCTTATTATCAACCGTATGTTGATAATGTGCGATCACAACAAGGCAGGACAAACCAATGGATCGTATCGACGCCATGCGTGCCTTTGTCACGGTGGTGAACGAAGGCACTTTTACCCGCGCCGCAGACCGGCTGGAGATGTCACCACAGCTGGTTAGCAAATACGTTTCCCAGCTTGAACAGCACCTGGGCATACGCCTACTCAACCGCACCACCCGCAAACTTCACCTGACCGAGGCCGGCACCCGTTACCACCAGCGCGCTGAACAGGTGCTCACCGAGATTGACGACCTGGAGAACCAGCTGGGCGATTTGCAGAGCGAAGCTCGCGGCCTGTTACGCATCAGTGCCCCCGTGTCCTTTGCCATCCGCCACATGGCCCCTCTGTTGACCGAGTTCCAGAAGGCCCACCCCGCCGTCGACATCGACCTGCAATTGAACGACCGCAAGGTCGACATCGTCGAGGAGGGGTTCGATATCGCGCTGAGAATCGGCCACCTGAAAAGCTCGTCACTGATCGCCAAGCGAATCGCACCGGTGCGTCTGGTGGTGTGCGCTTCGCCTGATTACCTGGAACAGCACGGCACACCCCGGTGCCCGGAGGACCTCCGGAATCACCGGTACCTGCGCTACAGCTACATGGATCAGGATGCCACCGGACAGGTTCACCGGTGGCTTCAGGGTGCGGGGGACCATTCGGCGGGCGACATGGTCAGCAATAATGGCGATGTGCTGGTGGAGGCCGCCATTGCCGGGGCCGGAATCGCGGTTCAGCCCACCTTCATCGCAGGCTCCGCAATCCGGGAGGGCAAACTGCGGGCCATCCTCCCCGATCACGAACCGGAGCCGATGGCTTTATACGCGGTATACGCGCACCGGCAGCTGCTGGCCAGCAAGGTGCGCAGCTTTGTTGACTTTCTTGAGGGCTACTTCGGCGAGCCACCCTATTGGGACCGGTTCGAGTGAACTAAAGTGACTGCACTGGTGTGCACAATTCGGACAGAAACCAATGGCAAACGACTCCCTCGCACTTGGGCAACTCTACCAGCAACAGTCCCGACGGGTGCTCGCAACCCTCATCCGCCTGCTCGGCGATTTCGCGCTGGCCGAGGAGGCCATGCAGGAGGCCTTCACCGCCGCTATCCGCCAATGGCCGGAGGAAGGCACCCCCGACAACCCGACAGCCTGGCTGATTCGTGCGGCCCATCGCAGGGGCATCGACCAGATCCGGCGCAAGCAGACCGCCCGGCAGTATTCTCATCTTCTGACAAATGAAGAGGACATTGCCCCTGAGCCCGATAAACATACCATCGCTGACGATCAGCTCCGGCTGCTGTTCACCTGCTGCCACCCCAGCCTTTCAATGGATGCCCGGGTAGCCCTAACGCTTCGGGAGATGTGCGGACTGACCACCGAGCAGGTAGCCAGCGCCCTGCTGCAAAAACCGGCCACCCTGGCCCAACGCATCGTGCGCGCCAAGAAAAAGATCCGGGAAGCGGGGATCCCCTATGAGATTCCGGGCGAAAAAGAACTTCCGCAGCGTTTGCCGGATGTGCTGCGGGTTGTGTACCTGGTGTTCAACGAAGGCTACTCCCGAAGCGACGGAGACGCGGTTGTGGACATCAGTCTCGCCAATGAAGCGATCCGGCTTGCCGAGGAACTTGGACACATGCTGCCACAGGGAGAGGTGTTCGGACTTCTCGCGCTGATGCGACTGCACCATTCCCGACGTCTCGCTCGCCAGAACGCCGAGGGAGAGCTGCTGACCCTCGAGGATCAGGACCGTACCTGCTGGGACCAGCACGACATCCGTCAGGGGTTTGAGTGGCTGGAACTCGCCCTTGCCGCTTCCCCCACCGGCCCATATACCCTGCAAGCCTCCATCGCTGCCGTGCATGCCCAAGCGCTTCAGGCAGACGCCACCGACTGGGCAAGAATTGTCCGGCTTTATGATGCTCTTTACCGCCAGCAGCCCTCACCGATAATTGCACTCAACCGGGCAGTCGCCGTTGCCATGCGTGACACGCCGGCAGATGGACTTCGGCTGCTTGATGCCCTGATCAACGAAAAAGAGATCCTCAATTACCACCTGTTTCATGCCGCGCGGGCCGATCTCTATCGCCGCGCCGGTGACCAAAGAGCCGCGGCAACGGCTTACAAACGCGCCATAGAGCTGACCAGCCAGGGCCCTGAGCAACGCTTCCTTCAACGCAGGTTGGCAGCGATGAAGTCCGGTTCCTGAAAAAATTTCCTCACTCTGTCGATTTCGGTTGATGCCAGGCGACTCACTGGTAAAAACCCACCAACGAAGGAGAGATCATGAAATACGTTGCCCTGGTTTACTACCAGGAACGCATCATCAATGCGATGACCGATCAGGAATGGCATGACCTCAACCAGGAATGCGTGGCCGGCGTGGAGCGGCTGTCAGCCCAGGGCAATTATGTGACCGGCCAGCCCCTGCAACCGGTGGATACCGCAACCACCGTTCGGGTCCGGAATGAGGAGGTGCTGATCACCGATGGACCCTTCGCGGAAACCAAGGAACAACTGGCGGGGTTCTATCTGCTGGAAGCCAGGGATCTGAACGAGGCGATTCAACTGGCAAGCCGGATTCCACCCGCCCGCTTCGGCAGTATCGAAGTGCGGCCGGCCAGGGAACTGCCCCCAAAAGATTGAGGCGGTGAAAGTCAGCCCCAAGGGCTGACCTGCCTGTGCATCAGACCTTGATTCCCGACGCTCGCGCCCGAGCCGCGTGCAGCTTCTTGTAGCTCTCGACCAGGCGCAGGTGCTTCTCCAGACCCTCGAGCTGCATGTTGGTCGGCGTCAGGCCGTGGAAGCGCACGGTGCCCTCGACAGAACCGACCACCGCATCGATGGTCTCGTCACCGAACATGCGGCGGAAGTTGACGATGTAGTCGTCCAGCTCCAGTTCCTCGTCGAGGGTCACTTCCAGCACCGCTTGCATGGCCTGGTGGAACAGGCCACGTTCGACGGTGTTGTCGTTGAACTGCAGGAACATCTCGACAAATTCCAGCGCTTCCTCATGCCAGCCCAGGGCCAGGCAGATCAGCAGCTTCAGCTCGAGGATGGTCAGCTGCCCCCACACGGTGTTCTCGTCAAACTCGACACCGATCAGGGTGATGATGGTCATGTAGTTGTCGAGTTGGCTGGCTTCCAGCCGCTCCGCCAGGTCCGCCAGCTGCTCGTCGCTCAGGGCGTGCAGGTTGAGGATATCCTCCCGGTAGTCCAGGGCCATGTTGGTGTTGTCCCAGATCAGATCCTCCACCGGATAGACCTCGGAGTAGCCCGGCACCAGGATGCGGCACGTCGGAGCCCCAAGGTCTTCGTGCACGGCCACGTATACCTCTTTGCCCAGGTCCGCGAGGATTCCGAAGAGCAGATCGGCCTCCTCCTCGTTGGTGCCGGAGAAGTTCCAGTCACTGAACGGGTAGTCGGACTTCGCACTGAAGAAGCGCCAGGACACCACACCGGTGGAATCGATGAAGTGCTCCACGTAATTGTTCGGTTCAGCCACGGCCAGGCTGTTGAAGGTCGGCGGTGGCACATCGTTCAGACCCTCGAAACTGCGACCCTGCATCAGCTCGGTCAGGCTGCGCTCCAGGGCCACGTGGAAGCTCGGATGGGCCCCGAAGGAGGCGAATACGCCGCCGGTTTTCGGGTTCATCAGGGTCACACACATCACCGGGAACCGGCCGCCCAGGGAGGCATCCTTCACCAGCACCGGGAAGCCCTGGGCTTCCAGTGCCTCAATGGCTTCGACAATTTCGGGATAGCGCTCCAGCACCTGCCGGGGTACATCCGGCAGAGCAATCTCTTGCTCGATGATCTGTTTCTTCACGGCCCGCTCGAAAATCTCGGACAGGCACTGCACCTTGGCCTCGGCGAGGGTGTTACCGGCACTCATGCCGTTGCTCAGGAACAGGTTTTCCACCAGGTTCGAGGGGAAATACACCACCTCACCGTCGGACTGGCGTACATAAGGCAACGCACAGATGCCGCGATCCACCCGGCCGGAGTTGGTGTCGATCAGGTTGGAACCGCCCAGCTCGCCTTCCGGGTTGTAGATGGCCAGGCAGTGGTCGTCCAGGATGCCTTCTGGCAGTTCGTCCTCCGGTCCCAGCTGGAACCACTTCTCGTCCGGATAATGCACAAACCCGGCGTTGGCAATGTCCTCGCCGAAGAACTGGTCATTGTAGAAGAAGTTGCAGTTCAGCCGCTCGATGAACTCACCGAGCGCCGAACACAGGGCGCTCTCCTTGGTGGCACCCTTGCCGTTGGTAAAGCACATGGGTGAGGCTGCGTCGCGAATGTGCAGCGACCACACGTGGGGCACGATATTGCGCCAGGAGGCGATCTCGATCTTCATGCCCAGCTCCCGCAGGATGCCGGTCATCCTGGCGATGGTCTGCTCCAGCGGTGCGTCCTTGCCCTCAATGAAAGTGTGGTGCTCGCTGTCCGGCTCCACCATCAGCAGCGCCTGGGCGTCCTCGTCCAGATTCTCCACCGTCTCGATCTCGAAGGTCGGACCGGTCTGTACCACCTTCTTTACGGTGCAGCGGTCAATCGAACGCAGAATCCCCTGCCGGTCTTTCTCGGGCAGATCCTCCGGCAGCTCAACCTGGATCTTGAAGATCTGGTTGTAACGGTTCTCCGGATCCACGATGTTGTTCTGGGATAGCCGGATGTTGTCCGTGGGGATATTGCGCGCCAGGCAATACACCCGGACGAAATAGGCCGCACACAGGGCTGAGGATGCCAGGAAGTAGTCGAAAGGACTCGGCGCCGAGCCATCGCCCTTGTATCGGATGGGCTGATCAGTAACGACGGTAAAGTCATCAAACTTGGCTTCAAGGCGGAGGTTTTCGAGAAAATTGACTTTGATTTCCATAGCGGGAGCACCAGGCTTGGAGAATTTCGGCGAGCCGTCAGGCTGAAACCCGACATTATCCAGTTTTTGAGGAGGTTCGTCTCGAAGCTTGGTACAAACCCCTAATCGACGGGGAAAGGTACTGCTTACTGACCCTCGTCATGCCTGAAGGGGAAACTTGTGTTTAACTCTGTTGGATGGCTCCAGTTGAGCGCGGGAAAAGGAACAGCCCATGGCAAGAAACAAAGCCCGGAAACAAGGCAACGACCCGTCCCCACAACCTTCCTGGCACGCACTGGCAAGGGATGAACTGCTGTCTCAGTTCGCCACCGACGGCGAAGGGTTGTCAGAGGAGGAGTCCAGACAGCGACTGGCGGAATATGGGCCGAATGCACTGCCGGAAGTCCGGCCGCGCGGTGTGCTGGTTCGCTTCTTTTCCCATTTCAGAAACCTTCTGATCTATGTATTGGTGGTAGCAGCAGCGATTGCGGCCGCACTGCATCACTGGGTTGATACGGCTGTCATCCTGACAGTCGTACTGGTGAACGCCACGATCGGCTTTATTCAGGAAGGCAAGGCCGAGGATGCCCTGCGCGCTATCCGCCAGCTGCTCTCGGCGAAAGCGATGGTAGTGCGCGGAGGGCGCCGGATGTCGGTGCCGGCCGAGCAACTGGTGCCCGGAGACCTGGTGACCCTGCAGTCCGGCGACAAAGTGCCGGCGGATCTTCGGTTGCTGAAGGTGAAGGGCCTGCAGGTGCAGGAAGCGGCGCTGACCGGGGAGTCGGTGGCGGTGTCGAAATCGCTCGATCCGATCCGGCCGGATGCGGATCTGGGAGACCGGCGGAACATGGCCTATTCCGGCACACTGGTTACCCAGGGGCAAGGCGCCGGCATTGTTGTGGCTACCGGGGTCGATACAGAAATCGGGCGCATCAGCACCATGGTGTCCCGAGTGGAGTCCCTCACCACGCCCCTGTTGCAACAGATGGACCGGTTGGCCCGGTGGATCACCGCTGCCGTCCTGCTGATCGCCACGCTGGTCTTTGTAGCCGGAATCACGCTACGCGATCACACAGCAGTGGAGATGTTCATGATCGTGGTGGGGCTGGCAGTAGCCGCCATACCTGAAGGCCTTCCGGCCATCCTCACCGTAACCCTGGCCATCGGCGTGCAGCGCATGGCAACACGCAAGGCCATCATCAGAAGACTGCCGGTGGTCGAAACACTCGGCTCGGTCAGCGTTATCGGCTCCGACAAGACCGGCACCCTGACCCGGAACGAGATGACGGTGCGAAGTGTTGTGACGGTCGCTGACAGCTATACCGTGACGGGCACGGGGTACGACCCGCACGGCACCTTTGAGCGTGATGGCCAGGCTTCCGAACCGACTTCGAACGATCTGCTGCGACAGACGCTGCTGGCGGCACTGCTGTGTAACGATTCCTCGCTGCAGAAACGCGAGGACAATAACGGCTGGGAAGTACATGGTGACCCAATGGAGGGGGCACTTCTGGTGGCCGCCATGAAAGCCGGGATGAACCCGGAGCATGAGACCAAACAATACCCGCGCGCGGATCTCATTCCCTTTGAGTCAGAGCACAAGTTCATGGCAACACTGCATCACAGCCACGAGGGGCGGGCCTTTCTCTTCCTCAAGGGGGCCCCGGAACGGGTCGTGGAAATGTGCAAGGAGGTGGTGGGCGCTGATCACAATCAGCCAATGGATCGCGAATACTGGCATGAACAGATCGAACAGATGGCCGCCCGGGGGCAGCGGGTACTGGCTGTGGCCACGAAGCCGGCTCCGAATGACCAGTCAGAGCTCACGTTTGATGACGTGGAGAACGGCCTTGCACTGCTGGGCCTCTATGGACTGATCGACCCACCCCGGGAAGAGGCTATCAGTGCCGTGGGCGAGTGCCAGGCAGCCGGAATCCGGGTAAAAATGATCACCGGTGATCACTCATCGACGGCACGTGCGATCGCTGCCCAACTCAAGCTTCAGAACACCGCCGAGGCCGTCACCGGGCACGAGTTGGAGAGAATGGATGATGCCGAGCTTCAGAAACGGCTGAGTGAGGTGGACGTCTACGCACGCGTCAGTCCCGAACACAAACTGCGGATTGTGACCCTGCTTCAGCAACAGGGGGCCATCGTTGCCATGACCGGCGATGGCGTCAACGATGCCCCCGCCCTCAAGCGGGCCGATGTCGGCATTGCCATGGGTCACAAGGGAACCGAGGCCGCCAAGGAGGCCGCGGAGATGGTCATCAGCGATGACAATTTCGCGTCCATCGTCGATGCCGTGCGTGAAGGACGCACCGTTTACGACAACCTGAAAAAAGCCATTGCCTTTCTGCTGCCTGTTAATGGTGGCGAATCCGTGAGCATCATCCTGGCGATCCTGGCAGGACTGACGCTGCCAATCGCCCCGCTCCAGATTCTCTGGGTCAACATGGTCAGTTCGGTGGCGCTGGCCATGGCACTGGCTTTCGAAGTCAGTGAGAACGACATCATGAAACGCCCACCCCGACCCGCTAAAGAATCGATGCTCACCTCCTTTCTGGTGTGGCGCATACTGCTAGTCTCCACGCTGTTCGCCGCCGGCATTTTCGGTATCTTCAGCTGGACCCAGTACCACGGCTACACGCTGGAGGAATCGCGCACCTATGCGGTCAACACCCTGGTCATCATGGAAATTTTCTATCTGTTCAGCGTGCGCCGACTTCGCAGCACTTCCCTGGGGTTCACCGGGCTGTTCGGTTCCGGCAAGGTACTGATAGCGGTCGGCGTGGTGCTAATGCTGCAACTGGTTTTCACTTACGCACCGTTCATGGAAACCTTCTTTGATACCCGGCCCATCCCCGCTGCCATGTGGTTTGTCATCCTGGCCGTCGGACTGGGCCTGCTGATGGTGCTGGAGCTGGAAAAATGGCTGATAGGGCGATGGAGCCGACGGGACGTCAGGTCACGGAGGGACTAAACTATCCGCCCTGAATTTCATACTTACACAATTGAACCAACCAAACAGGAGAAACGAGGATGATCGGCTACGTCACCATCGGTGTCAGTGACATGGAACGGGCAAAGGCCTTCTACAGTGAACTGCTGGGCGATCTGGGCGCCAAGGTACTGCTGGACATGGACCGCATCGCGTTCATCGGCAAAAGCATGCGCGAACCCACACTGGCGGTGTGCACACCCTTCAACGGCGAACCCAACCACCCGGGCAACGGCAACATGCTGGCCATCCACCCCGGCTCCAAGGAAGCTGTTGATGCCCACTACAAAAAAGCCATCGAACTGGGCGCCACCTGTGACGGAGAACCCGGACAGCGCATCCCGAACCAGTTCTATGGAGCCTATGTAAAAGACCCGGACGGCAACAAGCTCGCGTTTTTCTACTTCGGCTGAGCCGGCGAAAAGCCATTCAACAGGCGCGTATCAAACCGCCACTTGTGGTGAAAACCGACGGTCCCAGGTTCGTTCCAGCGCCTCGAACAGACTGTCGGTTGTCAGCGCCAACAGACCAATCAGGATCGCCCCCTGCAGCACATACGCCGTATTGCCGTTGACCAGCCCGGCGATGACCGGATCGCCCAGTGTACGGGCACCGATGGTGGAGCCGATGGCTGCGGTGGCGATGTTGATGGTGACGGAGGTGCGGATGCCGGCAAGGATCACCCGGCCCGCCAAAGGCAGTTCGGCCCGCACCAGCACCTGCAGTGGCGACATACCCATCCCCCTGGCCGCCTCCTTCACGGCAGGGCTGATACCTTCCAGGCCCGCCAGGGTGTTGCGCAGGATCGGCAACAGACCATAGAGCATCAGGGCGACCAGTATCGGCGCTTCCCCGAAACCGAGGACCGGCACCGCCAAGGCCAGGACGGCGACCGGCGGGAAGGTCTGCCCGATGGAAGCCACCTGACTGACCAGCGGCAGGAAATCGCGCCCCGACGGCCGGGTGGCGAAGATGCCCCCGGCCACGGCGACCAAGGTGCCAACCGCCGCGGATACCAGAACCAGTAGCAAATGATTCTGCAGGAGAAACAGAAAGCTCTCCCGCTCATAGATCACCTGCTGTTTGTCCGGCTGCACCCAGTGAAACAACGGCTCAAGTACGGGCATGCCGGCACTCAATCCGCACAGGAGAACAGCCAGCAGGACGGGCGACAGCCAGATACGCATCAGGCGCCTTCCCGAATTATGCGTTCACGGGTGATCACACCGGTCTCCTCCCCCCGGGCATTGAAGACCGCCATCTGCTGCGCGTCCCGCCAGAGCATGACCGACAGCGCCAAACGCAGGTTGTCCTCCTCCTTGAGGCCCTCTGCTCCGGGTTCGGGGCGTTTTGGCTCGGAATGGGGCTGCATCAGCTCCCGCACCGGACGCAGGCTCATCAGTTTCAGACCCCGATCCTGTTTGCCGACCAGGTCCTCCACGAACTCAGACGCGGGCCACCGAAGGATATTCTCGGGCGTGTCATGCTGGATGATCCGCCCCTGGTCCATCACGGCAATGCGGGTGGCCAACTTCAGCGCCTCGTCGATGTCGTGGGTCACGAAAACGGTGGTTTTACGGACCTGCTTCTGGATGCGCAGCATTTCCAGCTGGAGGTTGTCCCGGGTGATGGCATCCAGCGCACCGAAGGGTTCATCCATCAACAGGATATTCGGGTCCGCCGCCAGCGCCCGGGCCACCCCTACCCGCTGCGCCTGACCGCCGGACAGTTGCTGGGGGTATTTGTTGGCGTGGCTGGCCGGATCAAGATCGAGCAGGGTCATCAGCTCATGGACCCGCGCGTCGATCCGCTCCCGGGGCCATTTCAGTAACTGGGGCACCATGGCGATGTTGCGGGCCACCGTCCAGTGGGGAAACAGCCCAGTGCCCTGGATCACGTACCCCATGTTCAGCCGCAACTGCTCCGGATTCATGGTAGTGATGTCTTCACCATCCACCAGGATTTCGCCCTCACTGTGGGGCAACAAGCGGTTGATCATCCGGAGCGTGGTGGACTTGCCACAGCCGGAACTGCCCACCAGCACGCAGACCTCACCGGTCTCAATGGTCAGGTTGATGTTATCCACCGCGACGGTATTACCGAAGCGCCGGGTGACATTTTTCAGTTCGATCATCCGGACAAATCCTTTTTCCTGTCAGGCCGGGGCCGGCTTCAGGCTGGCAGCAAGTATTGTGAAGACAGCATCGGCCAGCAGGGCAAGCGCGATGGTGGGTAAGGCACCGAGCAACACCAGATCCATCGCCGCCTGACCGAGCCCCTGGAAAATAAAACTGCCGAAGCCGCCGGCACCGATCAGTGCTGCCACCGCCGTCAGGCCGATGGCCTGAATCGTGGTGATACGCACACCCTCGATGATGACCGGCAGCGCCAGCGGTAACTTGAGCCTGAAAAACAGTTGCCGCTCATTCATGCCCATGCCCCGGCCGGCATCGGCCAGGTTTTCGGGCACCTCCGTAAGTGCCACAAAGGTGTTTCGAACCATCGGCAGCAGGCTGTAGGCGACCAGGGCCAGCAATGCCGGCGCCCAGCCGATCCCCCGGATGCCCAGCGTCTCCAACGCCGGGAACGCCGCCACCAGAGCGCTGAGCGGTGCGATCAGCAAACCGAACACTGCCAGACTGGGGATGGTCTGGAGAAAACTCACAAAGCCGAATATGGGCCGCTGCCAGCCGGGGCTGCGCATCATTTTCAGCGCCAGACCAAATGCCAGAACGGCACTGATCGCAACCGCTCCGAATGCCAGCGCCAGGTGGGTCCAGAACGCCTGCTCGAACTTGGCTGGCCGCGCGTTGAATTCCCGCACCAGAGACAGACTTTCCAGGCCGTCACTCTGCAGGAGCATCAGCCAGCTGCCTCCGACCACGACCACCAGCAGGAGCTGCGGCCCTCGCCGGCTCCCAAGCTGCCCCAGGGTCTCGATCAACATCAGGGAGAGCAGGAACAGCAGACACCAGAAACCCGCTCCAATGGACGAGCGGGCATAGGGGGAATCTTCCGGCAGGTGCCGGCCTGCAAACACATCCAACAGCAACGGCAACAGTGCCAGCGAGAGGCCAACCAGGGCAAGAAGGATCAGGTAGCGGCCCCGTAACTTCAGGAAGGCGAGCAGAATGGAACCGGCCAACATCAACGTGACCAGTGCCGCGCCGCCCCAGCCAACCGCTGAGACCAGGCCATAGCCGGTACCGGGCACGATACGGTTGGGCTGAATGGTGCCAACGTCCAGAAGCCAGACCAGCGCCAGGGCCAGCAAACCCAGCACGGGAATGACACGGTTTGGCGACAGTTGACCGGGATCGGAGCTGCTAACCGACAAACTTCAGTCCCGGGTCAGGGAATCCAGATACTCCCGCGCCACCGTCTGGGCGGGCACCCCGTTCACCGCAACCTGGCCGTTCAGACGCTGCAGGGTTTCCAGATCCAGGGATTCGAAGATGGGGACCAGGACGTCACGGATCTCCGGATAGGTTTCCAACACCTCGGCGCGCACGATGGGTGCCGGCTGGTACACCGGTTGAACGCCAAGGGTATCCTCCATCACCTTCAGATCCAGCGCATCCAGACCGCCATCGGTACCATAGGTCATGGCGCCGTTGACGTCATTGTTGTTCAGGGCTGCTGCCCGGAGGGTCGCGGCGGTGTTACCGCCAGAAAGGACCAGCAACTGGTCCGACGCCAGCTTGAAGCCATACGCCTCCTGGAACGCAGGCAGGGCGCTGGCCGATTCCACGAACTCGGCACTGGCGGCAAACTTGAAGGCACCGCCGTCATTGATGTACCGGGCCAGGTCCTCAAGGGTCTTCAGACCTTTCTCCCGCGCCAGGTCCCCGCGCACACTCATGGCCCAGGTATTGTTGGCCTCCGCGGGTTTCAGCCAGATGATGTTATACGCTTCCTGATCAAGACGGGCAGCCTGCTCGTAGGCCTTGTCCGCGTCCTTCCAGATATCGCGATCGGCCTGGTCGTGGAAGAACGCCGCATTACCGGTGTATTCCGGGTAGACATCGATTTCGCCGGCCTTGATGGCATTGCGCACGATACTCGTTCCTCCCAGCTGCAGGCGATTTTCCACCGGGATGCCAGCCTCTTCCAGGGACTGCAGCACCATCTGGCCCAGCACGGCGCCTTCGGTATCGATCTTTGATGACACCACCACCGGGTCGGCGGCCATCGCGGGCCCGGTGATCAGCATGGCGGTCAGGGCCGCTACGCGGCGAAAGCGGGAAAAAGGGGACACGGCCATTCCTCTTGGTCGTTTGGCTCAGTTTGGATTTATGGGCTGCCGCAACATTCCGAATGAACAATTTGCGGCCAGCCACTATCAGTCTATGGCACGCAGATACGAAGGCAAGGCGGAATTGGTCTTTCGTCACCCCGAAGACAGTTGTTCACAAAACTCACTGAGTCAGCCTGTCTATGAATTAACCAGAAAAGGGAGTCAGGACGATGGACCAGAGATCGGAAGACACCACCCGCAGCATGGCGCCGACCATACCCCCCGCTGGACCCTGAGCGGGTCTCCCTGATCGAAGAGGCAGGGCTGACGCTCAAACGACTGGAACCCCTCGGCGTTGAGATCTACGGCGCCTCGGTTTCCCGGATTTCGCTGGATAACGGCCTCAACGCCATGTTCAGCCAGTTCATATGACACGGCGTTGCCTTCGACGCACATCCCCCAGTGGCGAATGAATTCAGCATGCAGTATGCGTGAACGTCGCCACTTCCGTGATTTCCAGCCCACCATCAGCTCCGGGCGAAGACAGGTACAGCCGGGTGGTGTACACACTGTACTTGTACGAGGCATCGAGCAGCAGGTCGGGCCACCCGTCGCGGTTCAGATCACCAATCCATCGCACGCGCCAATGACCGTCTCCGTGCCATGCGTCTGCATGCAGCGGGAACTGCAGGTCTCCAAGCGTGAGTTCGATTAGATGCCTACCCGGCTGATCGTCAATTGCCTGGTCTACGATATGGCGCAGGATGAGTTTTTCGTCGCCCCATGTTGCTTCGACTCGTTTCGCCTCTCCCGATACGCCGTCATCCTGAAACTCGGTCCGCACCGGCCCTGGCCTCAGTTCAGGGTGCCCACGAATGAGCAAAACGGGATCGCTGATGGCGGACACAGTCACCGCGCGACCACGCTGCTCTTCAGGGCGTTCGTCCCCACATGTGTGGAACGGCCTCACCACCACGTTCGACGCCTCCAGCACCGTCTCCCCGTCTGGCCGGTGCAGAACAAACCACAGCCCCGCAGAATTCTCGGGAAGGTCACTCTGGTGATATTCACTCCCGGGCAACAGGATCTCAAGGCCGCTGCTTTGAGTCCACGCGCGGTTGTTGGCTCCCAGGGTGAGCACCAACAGTCCCAATGACACGGCTAATGTCCTATTCATCGTTCTGTTCCGCCTAACACCAATATTAGGCGCTGCCCGACTACGACGTCCGGTGGACGACCGCCAGGCCGGGAACGAACCTGAATGACTGGTTAAACACCATACTCGCGCTCCACCTTTGCCACCCGTACCCGAAAATCTGAGTACCATTTTTGATGGCCGAGTCGTTGAGCTTCCCGATGCTCAGCATTCTTCTTCCAGTTCGCAATAGACTCCCGGCTTTCCCAGTACGACACCGTGATACCTAAATCTTCCCTTACGGATTCCATGCCAAGAAATCCGGGCTGGGCCGCTGCTAACTCCACCATGCGATCAGCCATTTCCGCGTAACCATTGTCCCCTGCGGTGCGGTGACTGCTGAAAATGACTGCGTAATAGGGTGGCTCAGGGGTTTTGACTATCTCTGACATAGATTCCTCTAAACATTAAACGCCCAATTATTTGGCGCGAGCTTACGAGTGTTAGCCCGGATTTCTCATAGCTACTCAGCAAGTCTCGCAGACTGGGCGGTTTTCCGCCATGACCACGCAGATGCGGCCATCATTGCCTGATAATTGATCAATTTCTGTTGCCTGGACACACTGCCCCCTTTCCCCCATTGCGTCGGGCCGGGGGAGCCCGGGCATCTACCCTGGAACCAGACGGCGTACC
>NZ_JAWOIS010000017.1:0-16290 GCF_046484525.1 Marinobacter sp. | reverse complement strand
TGGCAAGAACGGATAAGAAAAAAGCCGCGCTGGTTTCCCGGCGCGGCTTTCAGAATCTCTGGCAGGATTGGTAGGACCACCCAGATTCGAACTGGGGACCTCTACCATGTCAAGGTAGCGCTCTAACCAACTGAGCTATGGTCCTGTGTCCTGCAACGGGGTCGTAAGATACGGATTTTGACGGTAGTGGTCAACCACTTTCATGCGGATTTTTCTCCGGAACGGCGCTGGCGCATCCAGCCCTTCAAAGCTCGGCTCAGGGCGTTCCAGCGATTGACGACGAGGGCGGCAAAAATCAGGCCGCAGCCGGCCAGTTGCAGGGGCCCCATGGTCTCACCGAACCAGCCGGCGGCAAACAGGGCTACCCATACCGGCTCAAGCACCATAATCACGACACCGTGGCTGTGAGCTGACAGGCTCTGGGCGAAGGTCTGAACCAGGAAACGGCCGGCGGTGCCGATGATGGCACTGGCAAGCACCCACCAGATCAACAGGGGAGCCGGCTCGGAAAGCGTGGGTTGCCAGGGTTCCATTAATGCGGACTCAACCAGGGTCACCATACCCACGGTAAGCAGCGCCAGGGCAGTCAGGGGCAGCGCAGGAACCCGTTGCTTTTCGACGGTTTCGCCCCGGCGGTTAATCACGGTTCGCTGGTTGGCTGCCCGGGTGTTCAGGGTGAAGTACAGGGCGAAGATGGTGGCCGCCACCACGAAAAATAGCTGCCCCGCCTCAGGCCGGAAACCGTTTTGCAGGGACAGCAGGGCCAGGCCGGCCACGGCAATCGGAATAGCCAGCCAGGTGCTGGCCGGCTGGGGCTCACGGAACACCAGCCGGGCAATGATGGGCACGATGACTACCCCGAGACTGGTTAGAAAGGCGCCTTCGCCCATGCTTTCGATATTGACCAGACCCATAATCCAGAAGTTCATGGCAATGCCAAAAACCAGGCCTACGCCGACGGCCCGACGGATCTGGTCGCTGTTCAGAGCCAGTATCGCCTTGTGGGCGAAGATGGCGAGAAAAACCCCGGCAATCAGGAAGCGTGCTGCCATGAACATCAGCGGTGGCATCAGCAGGATGGCTTCTTTCGAGAATATCCAGCTGACGGCGGCAAGCAGGGTGACAACCACCAGGAGCAGGTCTGATTTATGGGCGTCGGTCATTGGGTACTCGGTTGGTTCAACGAGGAAAAACGGCCCAATGTATAGTTTGCAACCTAAAAAAGGAAGTGGCGTTTAGTCGAGGCCCGGTGGCTCATCCCTGAGCCAGATGGTTAAGCATGTTGGGGGCATAAATAAAATTTCGACTTTCCATTTTTTTGCTTTCAACCTTTTGGTAAGTTTTAGTGGTTTAGAAATAAAGTACTTGATACTGTGAATAAAATTAAGTGTGCGCGCTGGCAATGTGGGGGATGATGTGCGGTACCTTCAATCGTTCAACCGTCGGCTGCGACAGCTCCGGGAGCAGGGCCGGCTGTCCTGCTGGGATGTGGCCGAAATGTGTGGTGTGGACGAGGCGAGGGTGATCAGTTGGGAAGCCACGGATGCCCGCCAACGCGGTTACCCGGGCGTGGTCGAATTGTTGGACCTGTGCCTGAAGACCGAGACACCGCTGGAGCACCTGCTGGATCTGGAAGTCCAGGGGGAGGGTGAACAGTTGGAATTGCCGGGCCTGGCATTCAGTAACAGTGATGATCTTTCGGTGGCGTTGAAGGAGCTGGAGCAGGAACTCAAGCGCATTCAGCTGACGGACGAGGAAAGCGAGCTGCTGCGCCGGTTCCGCAGGACTTCCACGGAAAACCGGCGCATGGTGTTTCAGCTGCTGGGCCGCTGAGGGCCTGTACCCGCCTTATTTTTCTTCTTGTAGATGTTCTCGTAGACGTAGTTGGTGGCCTCGACGAACCCGTCGATGCTGCCGCAGTCAAAGCGCCGGCCCTTGAACTGATAGGCCAGCACGCAGCCGTTTTTTGCCTGTTCCAGCAAGGCATCGGTGATCTGCACTTCGCCATTCTTGCCCGCCGGAGTGCGTTCGAGGATGTCGAAGATATCCGGTGTCAGGATATAGCGACCGATAATAGCGAGGTTGCTCGGAGCATCCTCGGGTGCCGGCTTCTCCACCATATCGGTAATCCGGAACAGCCCGTCCTTCATGGATTCGCCGGCAATCACCCCGTACTTTTGAGTCTCGTCCTCGGGTACTTCCTCGATCGCCACAATAGAGCAGCGGAACTGGTTGTACAGTTTTACCATCTGCTCGAGCACGCCTTCGCCGTCTTCCGGGCCCAGGCAGAAATCATCCGCCAGGATCACAGCAAAGGGATTATCGCCCACCAGGTTGCGGCCGGTCAGGATGGCGTGGCCCAGCCCCTTCATCTCGTTCTGACGGGTAAAGGCAAAGCTGTTGTGATCAATCAGGTCCCTGATGGAGGTCAGCAGATCCTCCTTGCCCGATCCCGCGATCTGGTGCTCCAGCTCGTAACTGATGTCGAAATGGTCCTCGATAGCGCGCTTGCCCCGGCCGGTGACGAACCCGAATTCATGGATTCCTGCGGCTGCGGCTTCCTCAACCCCGTATTGTACCAGGGGCTTATTGACCACCGGGAGAATCTCCTTGGGCATGGCCTTGGTGGCTGGCAGGAAGCGGGTGCCGTAGCCGGCCACGGGAAACAGGCATTTCTTGATCATTCCAGTCATCCTTAAGCGTTGGGGTGATCCAGTACAAACACGACGTGTGTCGAGTTTAACCCAATTCAGGGGGCAAAATGCAGATATAGAAACAATAGATATGAAAATCCGCAGGTTACCGTCGAGTAACAAACATAACTATTAACATGATGTGTGAGGTTTTGTTTATATAGCTCTGATTGCAGGATTAAAATTGTAAAGATTGGCAACATCGGCTGTAAGAACGTCCGTCTCTCTTATATAACGGAACCGTAATTTTTCGCGGGTTATTGAAGAGGGCCGGGGTTTGCGAGCGCTGAACATTGCTGCACTGTTTTTGTGCGCGTTTTTGCCCACCATTGCGCTAGCGGCCCAGGACCGGGGCATGGCTGGCGCCTGGATGTTCCAGGCCGCCAGCATGCTCGACTCGGTGACGGACTATCTCTCCAACCGGATCGAGGTGTCCGGCAGCTCCAGTCAGAATAGCGACCGCTCTGCCGGTCAGCTGGCACTGGCAGGTAACGGGATCATCTGGTCCCGGCACGAATTTGGGCTCCGTTTCCGGGATACAGCGTCCCGCAAGGAAGGTGATGGCGAGCAGTCCCTATCGCTTCGCTATGCGATGCCTCTGATCGGGAATCATCTGGAACTGGAAGTTGAGGAAAGCGAGTTTCAGGGCGTGGTGAAAGCGCCGGGCCAGCAACTCGATACCAGTGGTAACCGGAGTTTTTACCGGTTAACGGCGACCCGGTCACTGGGATCGTTCCTCGGTCTGGATATGCACCAGGTTATCCGGCATACCGGCAGCACCCGGAGTGTCTATGAGGAATCCGAGTGGGTGCGCGATTCCTCGCACCAGTTATCGAGTATCGGCCTGAAATATTCCAGTGTGGGAGAACTGATCGGCGGCCTCCGGGCCTCAACACACATGACCGCTGTCGGCGGGATGGAATATTACGGCACTGACTATGTCGATGGTGAAACGGAAGATCGGGCGCAGTTTCATCGCATCGAGCTTGCAGCTTTGTTGCAGAGGCAGGTGCTGAACTGGGACCTGGATCTGGGCGGACGTTATCAGTTTGCGCCAGAGGACCTGCCTGGATCTGAGTGGATTACCGTCGGCGGGTCAGCCCTGATCTCAGGTTTCAATGGCCAGTCAGTCTCAAGCACCGAAGGGGGATGGCTCAGGCTCAATGCCGTGAGCCCGTCCTGGCAGGTGCCTTTTGCTTCGCGCTTCCAGTCTTCCCTGTCCCTGTCCGTGATGCGCGGTTGGGCGCCTGATGAAACGGATGACGACCAGAGACTCTCTGCGGTCAGCGCCGGTGAGATCTCGTTGAACATCAATGCAGACAGGTTCCGGGCCAATATGACCGTTGGCCGTCTGCTCGATTCCGACCGGTCCGATGTGATCGTGCCTTCAGCCCCGGATGTTGCACTGTCCCTGCATATGGGCATCTGAAAGACCTTAAATAGCCGTTACGAAGATATCACTTGTGGCCGTTTCTGCCACAAGTGTTACATTCAAGAGACGGAAAACAGGGAGTTTTCAGAATGGTCCGCAACCGGAACCTCAAGTTCGCATTCACCGCTTTCGTACTGTTTGCCCTCTCGGGGCCAGCCGGCGCATTCGGGTTTGATGATATCACCGCAAAGGCAAAGGAGCTGGCGGGCGAGGAATACCAGGCCCCTGAGCCAGTGCCCGACTTCGTGCAAAATCTCAGCTATGAGCAATACCAGTCCATCCGGTTCAGGCCTGAAGCCAGTCTATGGCGTGGTGGGCGTTCCCAGTTTCGGGTGATGATGATGCCCACCGGAAGTTTCTACCGGCACCCGGTGGCCCTGAATGTGATTGATCGTGAGGGTGTTCATCCTCTCGGCTTTGATAAAACCCTGTTCGATTATCCGTCAACGGAACTGGCCAAGCGGGTACCGGCCGATCTTGGCTACGCGGGTTTCAGGCTCACTTATCCGCTCGCAGACCCGGAAGTCCATAACCAGTTCCTGGTTTTCGGTGGGGCCAGTTATTTTCGCGGTGTGGGAGCAGGGCAGCGTTTTGGCCTGTCTGCTCGTGGCATCGCGATCGATACCGGGTTGGCCTCCGGTGAGGAGTTTCCCGTGTTCCGGGAGTTCTGGCTGGAGCGACCGAAAGCCGGCAGCAATTCCATGATGATCTACGGGCTGCTTGATGGTCCCAGCCTCACCGGCGCCTATCGATTCGTGGTTCACCCCGGCAAGACGTTGAAGCTTGATGTCAGCGCCCAGTTGTTTTTCAGGGCGGAAGTTAACCAACTGGGGTTGGCGCCGCTTACTTCCATGTTCTACTACGGTGAAAACACTTTGCGCCCGAGGGGGCAATGGCGGCCCCAGGTTCACGATTCCGACGGGCTGCTTATCCATGATCAGGAATCCGGAGAGTGGCTGTGGCGCCCCTTGCTGAATCCGGCAGAACTTGAACTGGGGTTTCATCAGGTCCGGAATCTCGGTGGCTTTGGCCTGATCCAGCGTGACCAAGAGTTCTCCCGATTCGAGGACAGCGAGGCCAGATATGATCTCAGGCCCAGTGCCTGGGTCGAGCCGGGAGAAGACTGGGGTAAGGGCGAGGTGGTGTTGGTGGAAATTCCGACTGACTCCGAGGTGAATGACAACATTGTTGCCTTCTGGAAACTCCGCCAACAGGTTGCCGCGGGGGAGAGCCGGTACCTGACCTACTCCCTGACGTTCGGACCACCAGATATCACCGGGCACCCATTGGGTCAGGCGGTCAGAACCTTTGTGGGCGACGGTGCGCAGCCCGGCGGGGGCGAGGTTGAAGGAGCCTACCGCTTCATTGTCGATTTCCAGGGCGGAGCCATGGACCAGCTGAATCGTGATGCAGCGGTAGTGAGCGAAGTCAGTGTCAGTGGCGAGGGCGAGATCATCGAGCACTTTGCCGAATACATTGATGCCCGGCATGGCTGGCGACTGTCGGTATTGGCCAGGCCCGAGAAGGGAAAGAGCCTGGCGCTGCGGGGTTCCCTCTCGGCAGACGGGAAACCCATCAGTGAAACCTGGACCTATCAGCTCGGCCCCACCACAGGGCTGAGACAACAGCTGCAATAGCCAATTTCAGGGAGGAACCAGGCCATGGAGGAAATCACCTTACAGGTCGCTTTTAACCGGGCCTTCACCTATCTCCGGGCCTCCGGAGTGGAAATGACGGTGGAGAGATATCGCGCCCTCCTTCATTTGATCGAGGAGTCCGTTGCCTCGGCGGGTGAGGACGGGCAAGGGGACCAGCTTCTCGAGTCAGTCATGGAGCGTATCCCTGGGTATTTTGATTTGCCGGCGACTGTTCCTCCGCAGGCGACCCCTGAACTGTGCCGGGGTAATATTGGGTATGGTCGTGATGTCTGATCTCTGTGAAGCTCCGGCCAAAGAACGTTTCCCGCGGTGGCGGCTGGTTGCAGCCTTTCGCCGGGCACTTCTGATTGTTCTTGTTTTTGGCCAGACCCTGGTCGCCTGCTATTACCTGTTGTGGGTGCTTCCCTACCACGGAGGAACCTGGCTGGAGCTGGCCATACTCGCCCTGTTTGCCGTGCTCTACGCCTGGATTGCCGTGGGCTTCTGGGTTGGGGTTTTCGGGTTCGTCTTCAGGCTCAGGGGTGGCGACCGGTACTCGTTGTTACGGCGCCATCGGGATCGAGACCTCGAGTCGGTTCCCCTTGCCCGGACTGCCATCGTGATGCCGGTCTACCATGAGCCGGTGCACTGGACATTCAGCGGCCTGAAAGCGGTTTACCGGGATCTTGAGCGAAGTGGCCAACTTGATCATTTCGAGTTCTTCATTCTCTCGGATAGCCGTGATCCCGATACCTGGCTTGCGGAGCAGGCGGCATGGTACGAGCTGATCAGAGAGTTGGGGGCCGAGGGCAGGCTGTTCTATCGCCGCCGCTCGGTGAACCTGAACTACAAGAGCGGGAATGTGGCCGATTTTCTGCGCCGGTGGGGTCGGCACTACGAATACATGGTGGTGCTGGATGCCGACAGCCTGGTCAGTGCCTGCACCCTGATCCGGATGGTGCGGCTAATGGAACTTGAGCCCCGGGTCGGTATTCTGCAGACCAATCCGAACATCATAAACGGCCACTCCCTGTTTGCCCGCCTCCAGCAATTTGCCAATCGTTTCTATTCCCCCTTGTTTGCGACCGGACTGGCCGCGATTCAAATGGGGGATGCGGCCTTCTGGGGGCACAACGCTATCATCAGGGTCCGGCCCTTCATGCGCCATTGCGGCCTGAGAAAGCTGCGGGGCCCGGGCATTTTCGGTGGCCCGATCATGAGCCACGATTTTGTCGAAGCCGCCTACATGGGCAGCGCCGGGTATGAAGTATGGCTCGAGCCGGGGTTGGGTGGGAGCTTCGAGGAGTCGCCGCCGACGCTTTCCGATGAGCTGGTCCGGGACAACCGCTGGGCCAAGGGCAACCTCCAGCATCTGTGGATCATGCTGACGGCACCCGGGCTCCGCTTCGCCCACCGGATGGCCTTCCTGAACGGCATCATGGCCTATCTGGCCTCGCCGTTTTGGTTGCTGTTCCTGATCTGTACCACCATCAAGGCCGCCCGGATGACCCTGGCCTCCATTGATTACTTTCCCGACGGGCGTCAGGGACTCTTCCCCCTCTGGCCCGAATGGCGACCGGAGTGGGCCCTGGCACTGGCCCTGAGTACGGCGGCGCTGTTGTTCCTGCCCAAACTCCTGGCCCTGGTTGATGCCGTTTTGCACCGTTTGGCCCATGGTTTTGGCGGCCTGGTGCGTTTGACAGCCAGTGTACTGATCGAAATTGCGGTGTCTGTCTTGTTGGCGCCCCTGCGAATGCTCGCTCACAGTCGTTTTGTGTTCGCCGCGCTGTTCAATGTCTCCCTCAAATGGGCGGGGCAAAACCGGACCGAGGAAACAACCTGGTCCGAGGCGTTGCGGAACCAGCTTCCGGGGATGGTTATCGGAGTGGGCTGGTCGGCCTTTGCCTGGTCCCTGGATCGCCTGTTCTTTCTCTGGTCCCTTCCGGTTGCCTTGCCACTGGTGCTGGCGGTGCCGACCTTGGTTCTGCTTAGCCGGGTATCCATCGGCCAGAGCCTGAGGGTGCGACGTCTGCTGGTTATTCCGGAGGAAAGAAAGCCCCTGGCAATCCTGGAGAATGCCCGGACGGCCCGTGAGCGGAAACCATCAGACACCGGACTCCGGCCGGTAGATCGCGCCGTTCTGAGCCCGTACCTCAACCGCCTTTTTTGGTCACTGGCCAGGGACCATCGAAAGGCTGTGCGTGCCGAACATCTTGAGTCCGCCGTTACCCGGTGTCTTCAGAGCGGGCCGGATGCGCTCTCGGCGGCAGAGCTCATCCAGGTGCTGCAGGACAGAAGTTCACTCACTGAGCTGCATCGTAAGGCCTGGTGTGCATCGCCGTCGGGCTACTGGGGAAAGTGCATTCAGCGACTGGCACAGGAAAACGATTCCTGAACTCTGGTGTAAAACTCTTGAATCCCACGGGAGGAGAATGTTGTGGACAGGAGAACCTTGCTCAAGGCGTTGCTGGCAACTGCAGGAAGCTACGGGCTTCCGCCCATGGTGTTCGCGGCGCCCGGGGGTTCGGGCGCATCCGGTGAGGCCGACGGAACGCCATTCAGTTATGCCTGGCTCAAGGGGCAGGCGCGAGCTCTGGCCAGTCAATCCTACAGGGATCACGAGGGCGAGGTTCCCGAAGTTCTGAAAAACATTTCCTGGGATGATTATCAGGCGATCCGGTTCCGGGAAAATCATGCGTTGTGGAATGAGACGGCTTCGGCATTCCAGGTCCAGTTATTCCACCTGGGCCTGTTTTTCCTGGCGCCGGTCAGAATCCATGAAGTGAAGGATGGCAGGGCGACCGAGCTGGCCTACAACCCGGATTACTTTGACTATGAGGGCGAACAGCCGCTCGGGGATCTTCCCCCGGACCTGGGATTTGCCGGCTTCCGGATTCACTACCATACCAACTTTCAGCTGGACGTCGCCTCCTTCCTTGGCGCGAGCTATTTCCGCGCGGTGGGTGCCGAGATGCAATATGGCATCTCGGCCAGGGGGCTGGCCATCGACACGGGGACCGGGAAAGAAGAGGAATTCCCGAGGTTCACGGCGTTCTGGCTGGAGCGGCCAGTCGAAGGCCAGCGGGTGATGAGAGTATGGGCATTGCTGGATTCGCCGAGCACTACCGGCGCCTATGCATTCACAATTGATCCCGGGCGCAACCTGTTCATGGATGTGGCTGTGGCGTTATACCCGCGCAAACAGGTGGACCGTGTAGGCATAGCGCCGCTGACCAGCATGTACCAGGTCGGCGAGAACAGTCAGCGAATGGATTACGACTGGCGGCCAGAGATTCATGATTCCGATGGTTTGGCCATGCTGACCGGAGCCGGAGAGTGGTTGTGGCGCCCGTTGAGCAATCCTCGACGGCTCGGGTTCAGCCGCTTTGCGGATCAGGACCCCCGGGGCTTCGGCCTGCTTCAGCGCGACCGGAACTTCGACCACTACCAGGACGATGGGGTGTTTTACGATCGCAGGCCCGGTGTCTGGGTCGAGACCCGGGAAGGTTGGGGTAAGGGCAGCATTGACCTGGTGGAGATTCCGACCGTCGATGAAACCTTCGATAACATCGTGGCCTTCTGGCACCCGGAGCAGCCGCTGGAGGCGGGACGGGAATACCTCTTTTCCTACCGGCTTCATTGGGGAGAGCGAGTGCCGGTCCGGCCCTACGAGCTCGCTTCGGTCGTGGCAACCCGGACCGGCCTGGGTGGCGTGGTCGGGCAGGAGCGCAAGTACTTCTCCTGGCGATTTGTGGTCGATTTTGCCGGTGGCCCGCTGCAGATGCTGGCGGAAGAAGCTGAGATCATCCCGGAAATCTCGGTCAGCCGGGGCAGGGTGGAGATCAGCTCGGCGAGGCCTTTGTCCGTAATCGACGGTTATCGCGCCATGTTTGATCTGGTACCGGATGAATCCGAGGAGCCGATCGAGCTGCGGCTATATCTGAGCCTGAACGGCGAGCCCATCACCGAAACCTGGCTCTACCAGTATTTCCCACCTTCCCCGGAAGACCGAAAACTTTATTAGAATTCAGGGATATGTTAACAATCGGGTGGGCCGTTCGGCGTTTTTGTTGACAAAAAGTGCCCCTGAGCGTAGATTCATGCTCGTTCCAGTAACTATTGTTGACAAGGTATGGCTGAAGCTACTCTCCAATCCCAGACCCGAGCCGATGAAGCGTTTGATTGTTTACAAACGGCTATCGTAACGGGAGAGCTTGCTCCCGGCGAGAAGATCGGTGAAGTTGAGCTCTGTTCCCGGTTCAACCTGACCCGTGGGCCATTGCGCGAAGCCCTTGGCCGCCTGGAATCCCGTGGTCTTCTGGTACGCCGGCCCCATGCGGGTGTGAAGGTGGTTTCCGTCAGTGCCGCCGAACTGCTGGAGCTGTACCGGATCCGTGAGGTGATGGAGGGGCTCGCGGCTCGCCAGGCTGCCGAACGGATGACCGACGAGGAAATCGCCGAACTGCAGGCGACCCTGGACAGCCACGAGAAGATGATCGAGCAAGCCCAAGGCCAGGCCTATTACCAGGCCGAAGGCGACTACGATTTCCATCACCGTATCGCTACCGGCAGCCGCAACGCCAAGCTTGCCCAGATGTTGCTGGGTGACCTTTACTACATGGTCCGGATGTACCGGTATCGACTGAGCACCTCCGCCGGGCGTCCGCACCTGGCACTCCGTGAACACCGCCGTATCGTCGAGGCCATCGCCCAGAGGGACGGTGAACTCGCCGAATTCCTGATGAAAAGACACATTAATGCAGCGCGCATAAACATCGAAAAGAAGATCGAGGAAGGCGTCCTGACGATTTAAACAAGGGGTCAGACCCCGAACGGGGTCAAACCCCATCTTTACGAAACCAGCGCAACAGTTCCGAACAACACGAGGCCAACACCATGTCCAAAAAACTCTCCCCGGGAGCCCGCTTCCGCAAGGCCCTGAAAGACAACCAGCCCCTGCAGATCGTGGGTACCATCAATGCTTACGCCGCGATGATGGCGGAGAAAGTCGGCCACCAGGCCATCTACCTCTCCGGTGGTGGTGTGGCCAACGCTTCCTACGGCCTGCCGGATCTCGGGATGACCACCATGAATGACGTGGTAGAGGATGTGCGTCGGATTACCGCGGCCTCCGAGCTGCCGCTGCTGGTAGACATCGACACCGGCTGGGGTGGCGCGTTCAACATCGCTCGTACCATCCGCGAGATGGAACGTGCCGGCGCCGCCGCGGTCCATATTGAGGATCAGGTTGCCCAGAAGCGTTGTGGTCACCGCCCGAACAAGGAGATTGTCTCCAAGGAAGAAATGGTCGACCGCATCAAGGCTGCCGTTGACGCCCGTGAAGACGATGATTTCTTCATCATGGCCCGTACCGATGCCTTCCAGAAGGAAGGTCTGGAAGCGGCGATCGATCGCGCCAAGGCCTGCATTGAAGCCGGCGCCGACGGCATCTTCGCCGAAGCGGTACACGAGCTGGACGACTACAAGGCCTTCGCCGAGGCCCTGGATGTGCCCATCCTGGCCAACATCACCGAATTCGGCGCAACCCCGCTCTACAACAAGAAAGAGCTGGCCGACGCCGGCGCTGGCATGGTCCTGTACCCGCTGAGCGCCTTCCGCGCCATGAACAAGGCCGCCCTCACGGTGTACCAGAACATCCTGGAGAAGGGCGACCAGAAAAACGTGGTAGATCTGATGCAGACCCGGATGGAACTCTACGATTTCCTGAACTACCACGATTTCGAGCAGAAGCTGGACCAGCTTTTTGAGCAGAGTAAAGGCTGAGGACGAAGCCGGGGTCATGAAGTCGGGGTCTGATGAAAGCCTTCATCTGACCCCAGGTTACCGACTAAAAAGGGGTCAGAAGAAAGCGTTCTTCAGACCCCGGGGGTTTACTCACTAAAAAAGGGGCGGGACTGAAAACGGGGTCAGAAGAAAGCGTTCTTCAGACCCCTGTGCAGTGCCCTGAATTTAAGGGGTCTGATGAAGGCTTTCATCTGACCCCATCTTCAAGATCAAGTTCAAGTTGAGAACGAGGGAGAACAACAATGGCTGAAGCAAAGAAACAAGGTGGCGCCGGCCTGCGTGGCCAGGTTGCCGGTGAAACTGCCCTGTGTACCGTCGGCAAGACCGGTACCGGCCTGACCTACCGTGGATACGACATTACCGATCTGGCCAACAACGCCCAGTTCGAGGAAGTAGCCTACCTGCTCCTGCGTGGCAAGCTGCCGAACCAGCAGGAACTGGATGCCTACAAGAAGAAGCTCGTGAGCCTGCGCGTCCTGCCCGAAGCGCTGAAAACCGTGCTTGAGCAAATCCCCAAGAACGCACACCCGATGGACGTGATGCGTACCGGCTGCTCCATGCTGGGTAACCTGGAAACTGAAGAAGACTTCAGCGAGCAGGACGACAAGATCGACCGCATGCTGGCGGTATTCCCGGCGATTATCACCTACTGGTACCGCTTCGCCCACGAGGGCGTCCGGATCGAGACCGCCAACACCGAGAGTGACTCCATCGGCGGTGTTTTCCTGGAGCTGCTGCACGGCAAGAAGCCGAGCGAACTGCACGAGCGCGTGATGAACGTCTCCCTGATCCTGTATGCGGAGCACGAGTTCAATGCCTCCACCTTCACCGCTCGCGTGTGTGCCTCCACACTCTCCGACATTCACAGCTGCGTAACCGGTGCCATCGGTTCCCTCCGTGGTCCCCTGCATGGTGGTGCCAACGAAGCCGCCATGGCGCTGATCCAGAAGTTCCAGACCCCGGAAGAGGCCGAAGAAGGCCTGATGGGCATGCTGGAGCGCAAGGAAAAGATCATGGGCTT
Organism: Marinobacter sp.; assembly: GCF_046484525.1. Lineage (GTDB taxonomy): Bacteria > Pseudomonadota > Gammaproteobacteria > Pseudomonadales > Oleiphilaceae > Marinobacter. Next base: position 3,702 of record NZ_JAWOIS010000017.1, on the reverse strand, counting down.
CGGACACGCCGTCTACACCGAATCCGACCCGCGCAACGCAATCATCAAGAAGTGGTCCGAGAAGCTGGCCGAGGAAGTGGGCGACACCGTGCTGTACCCGGTTTCCGTACGCTGCGAGGAAGTCATGTGGCGCGAGAAGAAGCTGTTCTGTAACGCCGACTTCTTCCACGCTTCCGCCTATCACTTCATGGGCATCCCGACCGAGCTGTTCACCCCGATCTTCGTGATGTCCCGGGTGTCCGGCTGGACCGCCCACGTGAAAGAGCAGCGCGCCAATAACCGGATCATCCGCCCGAGCGCCGATTACACCGGTCCCGAGCACGCCGAGTGGTTGCCGATCGAGGAGCGCGATTGAGCATGAACACCGAATACCGCAAACAACTCCCGGGCTCCGACCTGGACTACTTCGACACCCGCCAGGCGGTCGAAGACATCCAGCCCGGCACCTACGACAAACTCCCTTACACCTCCCGCATCCTGGCTGAGCAACTGGTTCGCCGCTGCGATCCGGCGATGCTGACCGATTCCCTGAAGCAGCTGATCGAGCGCAAGCGCGATCTGGACTTCCCATGGTACCCCGCCCGCGTGGTGTGCCATGACATTCTGGGCCAGACCGCCCTGGTGGACCTGGCTGGCCTGCGTGATGCCATCGCCGAGAAGGGCGGCGATCCCGCCAAGGTTAACCCGGTGGTGCCCACCCAACTGATCGTGGATCACTCCCTGGCCGTTGAGCACGCCGGTTTCGAGAAGGACGCGTTCGAGAAGAACCGTCAGATCGAAGACCGCCGCAACGACGACCGCTTCCATTTTATCAACTGGACCAAGACCGCGTTCGAGAACGTGGACGTTATCCCGCCGGGCAACGGCATCATGCACCAGATCAACCTGGAAAAGATGTCTCCGGTGGTTCAGGCTCGTGATGGCGTGGCGTTCCCGGATACCTGTGTCGGTACCGACAGCCATACCCCGATGGTTGATGCCCTGGGCGTCATTTCGGTCGGCGTGGGCGGCCTGGAAGCCGAAAGCGTCATGCTCGGCCGTGCCTCCATGATGCGCCTGCCGGACATCGTGGGTGTCGAGTTGACCGGCAAACTCAAGCCGGGCATCACCAGTACTGATATGGTGCTGGCCCTGACCGAGTTCCTGCGTAAGGAGCGCGTTGTGGGCGCCTATCTCGAGTTCTTTGGCGGGGGTGCCGACAGCCTGACCGTGGGGGACCGCGCAACGATCTCCAATATGACCCCGGAATATGGTGCTACTGCGGCCATGTTCTTCATCGATGGCCAGACCATCGATTACCTGAGGCTGACCGGCCGTGAAGACGAGCAGGTAGCGCTGGTAGAAAAGTACGCCAAGCACACCGGCCTGTGGGCAGACAGCCTGAAGGACGCCGAGTACGAGCGCGTCCTGAGGTTTGACCTGTCTTCCGTCGAGCGCACCCTGGCTGGTCCCTCCAACCCGCACGCGCACCTGCCCACCTCCGAGCTGGCCAAGCGCGGCATTGCCGGTGACTGGGAACTGGAAGAGGGCAAGATGCCGGATGGCGCGGTGATCATCGCGGCCATCACCAGCTGTACCAACACCTCCAACCCGCGCAACATGGTGGCGGCGGGCCTGATTGCCCGTAACGCCAACAAGCTGGGCCTGACCCGCAAGCCGTGGGTGAAGAGCTCCCTGGCACCGGGTTCCAAGACCGTAAAGATGTACCTGGAAGACGCCAACCTGCTGCCGGAGCTGGAAAACCTCGGTTTTGGCGTGGTGGCCTTTGCCTGTACTACCTGCAACGGTATGAGTGGTGCCCTGGATCCGAAGATCCAGCAGGAAATCATCGATCGGGACCTGTATTCCACCGCGGTCCTGTCGGGCAACCGTAACTTTGACGGCCGGATCCACCCTTACGCCAAGCAGGCGTTCCTGGCGTCCCCGCCTCTGGTAGTCGCCTACGCGATTGCCGGTACCATCCGTTTCGATATCGAGAAGGATGCCCTGGGCTATGATCAGGATGGCAACCCCATCACCCTGAAGGACATCTGGCCGAGCGACGAGGAAGTCGACGCCATCGTGAAGCAGTCGGTCAAGCCGGAACAGTTCCGCCAGACCTACATCCCGATGTTCGACGTCACCAGGGAAGCCCAGGCCGCAAGCAGCCCGCTGTACGAGTGGCGCCCGCAGAGCACCTACATCCGCCGCCCGCCGTACTGGGAAGGCGCCCTGGCTGGTGAGAAGTCCCTGAAAGGCATGCGCCCGCTGGCGATCCTGCCTGACAACATCACCACCGACCACCTGTCGCCGTCCAACGCGATCCTGGCGAACAGCGCAGCGGGTGAATACCTGGCGAAGATGGGCCTGCCGGAGGAGGACTTCAACTCCTACGCGACCCACCGTGGTGACCATCTGACAGCCCAGCGTGCCACTTTTGCGAACCCGAAACTGTTCAACGAGATGGTCCTGGACGAGAACGGCAACGTGAAGCAGGGCTCCCTGGCCCGGATCGAGCCGGAAGGCAAAGATACGCGCATGTGGGAAGCCATCGAAACCTATATGGAGCGCAAGCAGCCGCTGATCATCATCGCCGGCGCCGACTACGGGCAGGGTTCCTCCCGTGACTGGGCCGCCAAGGGCGTTGCCCTGGCCGGTGTGGAGGCGATCGTGGCCGAAGGCTTCGAGCGGATTCACCGGACCAACCTGGTCGGCATGGGCGTGATGCCTCTGCAGTTCGAGGAAGGCACCACCCGCAAGACCCTGGCCCTGGACGGCACCGAAACCTACGACGTGGAAGGCACCCCGGCGCCCCGTGCCGAGTTGACCCTGGTCATCCACCGCAAGAACGGCAGCACCGAACACGTGCCCGTGATCTGTCGACTGGATACTGCGGAAGAAGTATCCATCTACAAGGCCGGTGGCGTACTGCAGCGCTTCGCCCAGGACTTCCTGGAGTCTGAAGGGGCAGCGTGAGTGATGAAGTAGGGGGCAGATGAAAGCCTTCATCTGACCCGGGTTCACTGACTCCGAGTTCAGCGTCCAAGAAAGGGGTCAGAAGAAAGCGTTCTTCTGACCCCATGTTCATGTTCACGACACCCACAAGGTTAGCGTCGAAAACGGGGTCAGATGAAAGCTTTCATCTGACCCCATCTTCATCGATACAGAGAGCAAAATCATGACCCATGCTCCACAGATCAAAGTCCCCGCCACCTACATGCGTGGCGGCACCAGCAAAGGCGTGTTCTTCCGCCTGCAGGATCTGCCCGAAGCCGCCCGGGTTCCCGGTGAAGCCCGGGACAAGCTGCTGTTGCGGGTAATCGGCAGTCCCGACCCCTACCAGAAGCAAACCGACGGCATGGGCGGCGCCACCTCCAGTACCAGCAAAGCCGTCATCCTGGCTGCGCCCACGCAACCGGACCACGACGTCGACTACCTGTTCGGCCAGGTCTCCATCGACAAACCGTTTGTGGATTGGAGCGGTAACTGCGGCAACCTCACGGCAGCTGTAGGCGCGTTTGCCATCAACGGCGGTTTCGTGGCCAAGGAGCGGATTCCCGAGAACGGCATCTGCACCGTCCGCATCTGGCAGGCCAATATCAAGAAAACCATCGTCGCCCACGTCCCCATCACCAACGGTGAAGTGCAGGAAACCGGTGATTTCGAGCTGGACGGCGTGACCTTCCCGGCGGCGGAAGTCCAGATCGAATTCATGGACCCGGC